>JAITFP010000101.1 GCA_031281275.1 Candidatus Fibrimonadaceae bacterium | reverse complement strand
TCTTCTGCAACCAATTTTAAGAAAACAGGGCTTGCATACCCAGCTCTTTTTGCAAATTCCCGCCAGGAAAAGCGGCTAGAAGCCTTTTTCTCGGCAAAAGCATCGCGCATAAAGGCACGATAATCGGAATATGCAAAAACGCTCGGCATACACCTATAATATACATTATTTTTTCCCAAATGATACAAAAAAAATGATTTTATGATACATTTTGTGCTTTTTTTGTTAAAATTTGTGGTTTTTAGCGTAAAAAATTGATATGGAATATTTCAAAACTTAGTTTTGCGCAAGTGATTATCTTATCAAAGGAATAAACAGCGGTAGTTTTTAATCACTCCCACTCAATAGTCGCAGGTGGCTTATGCGTAACATCGTAAAGCAAAGCACCCAAACCAGCTTCTTTCAATTTATGCCAAAGCGAATCCCTCAACAAACTCTGGTCTATTTTCGCAAAATTCGCAGTCATTGCCTCTGCACTGTTCACTGGGCGCATAACAATGCAAAGTTTGCCCGCAATTTTAAGCGGCAAAAGCACAACAGGCATTTGCCAAATTTTATCGTATAAATTATTTTCAATCAAAAAGTTAAAGCAAATAGAATCAAAAAGCCTGAGCATATCAAGAGCTTCTTTTGTGCAGTATTGCTCTGCGGTTTCAAAGGCGGTTTCTGAAACGCTGCCAACTAGCCATACGGAGCGGTTTATAGCCTTGAAACGGTTAATCAAAGAAGTGCTGATATTCTCCAAGGTTTCCCAAGAAAGTTCTCCCTCTATCAACAAAGGCTGCGCGTAAGTCCTTGCATCGCCCTGAACGCCAACACTTTTTATTGGCAAAAGCCTTGCCTTTATTGAAAGTTCGTCTATGGCTTTTTTCAATTCAGGAATCTCGAATTTTCCAGAGGCTTTTCCATCGCTGCACAAAAGCCTAACGCCAAGACCCGGACCCGGAAATGGATGCCGCCAAATGAGCTCTTTTGGAATGCCGAGTTCCTCGCCCAAAATTCGCACCTCGTCTTTATATAAATCAGCAAGCGGTTCCAAAAGCAAACCTTTTTCTTGCAAATCCAAAACGCCTTGCACTCGGTTGTGGTGCGTTTTTATTGAATCCGCATTTTCTGTGCCACCGCTCTCTATGGTATCGGGATAAATGGTGCCTTGAGCCATTATCCAATCGTTTGCGTTTAGCGATAGCCTTGCCATTTCGCTGTCTTTAATTTTTAAAAAAGTTTCGCCTATAATGTTTCGTTTTTTTTCCGGTTCCGAAACGCCTTGCAATTCACGCAAAAAGTCTTTTCCCGCATCGCAAATTTGCAAATTGTTCATACCCTCTTTTTGCAAAAATTTCATCACCTGTTGGCTTTCGTCTAGCCGCATCAAGCCGTTGTCTATGTGCAAACCCAAAACCCTTTCCTGCCCCAAAACCTTGTTCAAAAGCACAAATGCCACGGTGGAATCTACACCGCCGGAGACGAGCAAAAATACTTTTTTGCCCTCTGCCGCCTCTGTTATTTTTTCGCTTATCTGCGGTACATAGCTTTTTATGCTCCAAGATTTTTTGCAACCGCATATACCAAGAACAAAATTTTCCAAAAATTTGTCGCCAAATTCGGTGTGCCTAACTTCGGGGTGAAATTGTATTCCGTAAATTTTCTTTTCTGTGTTTTCCACTCCGGCAAATTCGCAGTCGCTGGTACAAGCTATTGTGATAAACCCTGCTGGTAGCTTTGAAACACTATCTCCATGGCTCATCCAAGCAGAGCTGTTTTCGGGAATGTTTTTGAACAAAGGGGAATCGCTCTTTGTTATTTGCAAACTAGATATTCCATATTCCTTAACTTTCCCTGGGCTAACTTCACCGCCCAAGTTCAGTGCTATGAGCTGGTGACCGTAGCAAATCCCAAGTTTTGGAATGTTTATGCCTAGAATGTCTTTGTTGAACGCAGGGGCGTTTTTTTCGTAAACGCTCATAGGACCACCGCTAAATACAATGCCTTTTGCGGAATTTAAATGCTCCACAGGCGAATTTGGCGAGAAAATGCGAGCAAAAACTCCGAGCCTTCTAATTCGGTTCGCAATTAAATGCGCATATTGCCCACCAAAATCCAAAACAGCAATGGTGTCTAGGTCGTTGGAATTCATTTGCGGGTAAAGTAGAAAATTCTATATTTCTTGGTAGAGGTATCTTATGAAAATTCTCAGCGTATTAACGGCAGTATTTGCAGCTTTCACGGTTTCATTCGCACAAAGCGAGCCTAACCAAGAAATTTACACCAAAGTTGTTATTGCTTGCCAAGATAACAAGGCGGTAAAAACAGGACTTGCCACAATCACAAAAAAGAATGAAAAAATAACCGATACTTATGACAAAAGCGAGAGAAATGAAAAGGCGAAATACGAAAGGAACACAAGTGAAATTGATATTGTGAGTGCCGAGGGTCCAAAGATTGTGAAATCTTATGCGGACTGCATGAAAACCAAATTGCAAGGCAAGGAGTTCCGCGAGCAAGGCAATAAACTTACTGCTAAAGTTTCGGTGACAAACGATGGGCGCTTGGTCAATAATTCCACCACCACCACCGAGCGTCCAGTTAAAAAAGGCAAACCAACAAAGGTGGGTAACCCCACAATTACGCAGGGTAAATCACTTTGGTGCGAAGACGAAATGAATAAGTGCTTGCAGGCTACGATCGTTATTGAGCAGAAGTAACCTTACTTACATTTATCTACCGTCTTGCCACCTGCTATTTTGCACGCACTTTTGGACATTTCAACACACGTCTTTTTTGGGAATGTTAAGTTGCAATACTCTTTGCTGGATTGCTGCTTTGGTGGGTCTGCTTTTTTTGGCGGGTCTGCTGGCTTTGGTTGCTCTGCCTGCTTTGGCGGCTCGGCTGGTTTTGGGGTTGGCTGTGGGGCTGGTTGTACCGTTGGTTGTGTTGCAGAACCGTCTTGGATACAACGGATGCTATAATAGATTTTACTATAATTCTCGCTTTTTTTATCTATACTATTGGAACGAGCTTCATTCGTCCCGCTGTTTATTATAATCCTGCTAGCTTTATCGTTATCGCCGGTATTACCCCACCAATTACCTTCGTAACGACCGCCTGTGTTCGGCAGAGCGGAAAAACCGAATTTATCCGTTCCTTTGCTAGACATACCATCAGCCCACCCATCAGCAGCTTTAAGGAATTTGCCAGCCGTATTTCTTTCGCCAGAAGAGCGCAGTCCTATTGGGCCATCCGCAGAATTAAATAGCCTTTCCCATTCCGCATTATTTGGCAAATGCCATCCAGCAGGGCAGGATTTCATAGCTGTTTCACCATCATACAGTCTGCCGTATTTATCGCAGTAGGCTGTGCTGTCATTGTGGCATTTGCTATTTTCGGTGGCATAATTCAAATTCTCCGCCATCCAAACCTGCCCGTTGATTTTAATAGTTTTGTAGGTTTTTTTGTCTCTAGTGTCGGTGAATGTTCCACCATTGGCTTTTACGTAGGCTTCTGTTTCTGCTTTCGCTTTTGCTACCTTTGCCTTGAATATTTCTTCGGCATCGCCTTGCACACAACGCACTGAATTAAAGCCCAGGCCGTCTTCCTTCCACACACCATCAATGGTGTTATAAGCTTCCTCTAGGCCCGTAATTCGCCAGGAGTAGGTGTGTCTGTCGCTGTCAGTAATGTCACTCCACCAATAGCCGTGGATACCGAGAACATTGCCACAATCTCTGACCCCCAAGTCACTGCACATACCACCAGGCAGAGCGGAAAAACCGAATTTATCTTCGCCGTTGCCTGATTTTTTGGTATAATCATTGTACCAACCGCTGGATGCCTTGAGCTTTTTTCCAGCAACTTTATCGCCACCTGCAAAATCCACAAGAGCCTGCCATTCATCAGCATTTGGCAAACGCCAACCTTTAGGACAAACAGCTTTGGCTGTAAACCACTTGTAAAGCCGCCCATACTTTCGGCAGTTGCTTTCGTCCCCTTTATAGCATATACTTCGAAACATAAGATTACCTTTAGTGCAGTTGCCTACCCAATTTGCTGTATTTTCATTGCAAGTTTTGCCACTTGTAAAATCATTATTGTTCATTGTATCATAGTTCAAGTTCTCCGCCATCCAAACTTGATTACCAATTTTGACGGTTTTGTAGGTTTTGCCATCGCGAGGGTCTTTGAAAGAACCTTTCTCCTGAGCAAAAATGGCGATGTTGAGCGTGATAAGCAATGCTATTGCTTTGATGATTGTCCTCATTGTTTTTCTCCTGTGTTTGAGGGGTGAATAAAATCGGGAAAATCCCTGAAATCGGGTGAATCGGGGTTCAGACGATAAAGGGGGGGGGGGGGGGGGGGGGG
>JAITFP010000122.1 GCA_031281275.1 Candidatus Fibrimonadaceae bacterium | reverse complement strand
AAGACCTTTCATTTTCAGGGGTAAAAAAACAACCCCCAAGCCGTTTATCGCAAGCCTTGGGCTTCTGCGGCGTGTTTAAACGCAAATCTGCCCCCCCCCCCCCCCCAATTTATACTCTAAAAGTTTTAACGCATTATTGTCTGAACCAAAATTCTCAGAATTTAGGAATTTCCAGAATTTCCAATTTCACACCCTTAAAATGGAGGTAACCAATGAGAACACAATTCTCAAAATTCGCACTCACGGCAGCTTTAATGCTTGCCATAACATTCACATTTTCCTGCTCTTCGCCAGATGATGACAATAATGGCGGCAATAACAACGGCAATGGTAACGGTGGATCAAACACGCCTTCAGCCGGTCCTTGTCCAAATGCAGTGACTAGTGATGGCTCTATGTCTTGTGGTGGGCAAACATACAAGACCGTTCAAATTGGCGATCAAGTTTGGATGGCGGCGAATCTTAACTACAATGTAAGTGGTAGCAAATGTTATGGCAACGCCGAATCCGACTGCAATAAATTTGGCAGGCTTTACGATTGGGAAACGGCTAAGAAGGTATGTCCGTCAGGCTGGCATTTGCCGAGCGTCTCTGATTGGGACGATCTGAAAAGCTATGTAGAAAATGATAATGGGTGCGGTAGTTGCGCAGGGAAACATCTGAAAGCAAGAAATGGTTGGAATATCGGCGGCAATGGTACAGATACGTATGACTTTGCGGCTTTGCCTGGCGGCTACGGTTATTCGAGTGGCGGTTTTCACAATGCTGGTGACAACGGCTTCTGGTGGACTTCCACGGAGTACGATGCTAACCTCGCCCACTACCGAAGCATGGGCTACAACATTGAGTATGTGAACAGCAACTTCAACTTTGTTAAGTCGTACCTATTCTCCGTCCGTTGCTTGAAAGACTGAGTTCACTTCAGTTTCACGCTCATTGAGCGTAGCCAAAATGAGCGTCCGAAACGACCAATGCATCTTTTTTATCTCCGTTGTAGTACTGTATTTTTTGTCACTTAGAAATGCCGATAACTTAAAATCAATGAATAGAATTGCAGCGTACATTGCCATTTTTTACGAAAAAATGCCAGGCGATGGAAAAATTTTTTGGGAGTCATTGCTTTTTGAAATGAGGAACAAACAGAACAAAAATATGAAAAAATTAGATAAATGGTATGGTGAATTGAATAGTGAATTGGATAAAAAATTGAGTAAAGAATATTTTTGGCTTTCGGTGGTAGCTATTATTACAACAATTTCTCTTTTTATCGTCTTTCTTTGCAAACATTTTGAAATTTGCTCTTATGTTCCTGATATTTTTATGATTGTTGTATGTTTTATATATATATTTATTTTATGTATTTTCTTCTTACCCAAAATAAAAATAGCACCAGCATCGGTAATTTTTTTAATTAACTCTTGCCGTTTCATGCCGTTTCGTATTCCAATACTCCAACCCGTTTAATCCCTTCCAATTCTCCGCTGGAAATATCCTCATACAAACTCTTAAGCATAGTTTCAAGTTCAGCTAAACTTTTCCCCTGAGTATCATATTCAGGATATTCGTTCAAATGCCCAATATAAAACCCATCGTTTTGCCAATATGTGTAAGATAATTTCATAACAATAATATAGAAAATGCCTCAAATGGAGGCTATTGCGAAAGCACCTAAGATCAAGACTTTTCTAAGCATAATTGAATATAATAAATTATACCTGCAAAATTTTACTCACCCTGCCATTTTCACTTCGTGGGCAGGGTTCGCCCTACGGGCTGTCCTGCGGACATTAAAAATTTCCTAACAATGCCTGTTTTCTTGGCAAAGTTTTTGGACAGGCACGGAAATTTTTTCTACATTTACCTTCAAATGATCCTAGTCCGTTACGTGCTTAAAGAACACATAGCCCCCTTTTTCGCTGCGCTTTTCGTGACTACATTTTTATTTGTAATAAATTTTTTGGTAGAAGTGTTAGATAAAATTCTCTCCAAGGGAATTCCCGCTTCCATTGTTTTGGAGATTTTTGGGCTCAATGTGGTTTGGATGGTGGGGCTTGCTGTGCCCATGTCTGTGCTTGCAGCCACCCTTATGACTTTTGGCAGGCTTTCTTCGGATAGGGAAATAGTGGCTATGCAGTCTGCTGGAATTTCACCGCTCTCGCTTATGAGACCCGTTCTTGTGTTTTCTGCCTTGCTTATGGTTTTATTGATGCTTTTCAACAACTGGCTGCTGCCCGAAGCAAATTATCGTAGCGCAATGCTTATGCAGTCAGTGACTCGCAAAAGACCTCATGCTATGATAGATGAAGGCAAGCTCATAAATCAGTTCCCTGGCCTTCAAATTTGGGTTTCTCGCATAGATAACCAAAGCGCAGAGCTTTATGGCATAAAAATTTTTGAAATTGGCGGTAGCTATCCGCGTGTTATAACCGCAGACAGTGCTTCAATGGAATATGTGGATATGGGCGCAACCCTCATGCTTCACTTGAAAAATGGCGAAAATCATTTTGTGGACCCCAAAGACCCTGAGCGTTATTTTAGAATTCACTTTGCAAATCAGGACTTTGCTGTGCAAAACATTGACGACCGCTTTGAGCGCACCGATAACAAAAGCCGTGGCAACCGCGAATTGACCATAGAAGAAATGCTCGAAGTATTAAAAGAAGCCGACGAAGACTATCAAAAACTAATTGAGGAATTTGAGCCACTAATTTGGCAAAACATAAACGATTTAAATTTGGTTCTTAAAAAAGATACCATTTTACCAGAAGAACTAAGAAGCAAAGAAGTTTTACTCCATGTGGGAAAACATGCAAATGTAGCGGCATTGGTAAAACGGGAAGAAACGGAAGTTTTGACTAGAATAAACCGAATGGAAACTAGGCGCGAAGGCATATTAAAGCGCATGGCAATACACAAAGTTGAGATTCACAAAAAAATAAGCACTGCTGTTGCTTGCATTGTATTTGCGCTTATAGGTGCGCCACTTGGCATAATAGCGCGGCGAGGCGGAATTGGTCCCGGTACTGTTTACAGTCTTGGATTTTTTGCCGTTTACTGGGTGTGTCTTATTGGCGGCGAAAATTTGGCAGACCGTTTGATAATTTCGCCTGCAATTTCCATGTGGGCTTGCAATGCGTTTATAGGAACAATAGGTTTACTTTTAACTTGGCGGGTGGCGAGGCGATGAAATTTTCTTTTTACCTGCTTGGAAATTTCTTAAAATCATTTACCTTAATAACGGTAGGTAGCATACTTGTTTTTATTATAATAGATTTTGTTGGCAATATAAAAATGTGGCTTTTAAGGGGTTTGGATCAAACCGGAGAATATTATTTAAATTACTTGCCATACATAATATATCTTGTTTCTCCTGTTGCTATAATGTTAACTGCAATAGCGAGCGTTGGAGCAATGGCAAGGCATTTGGAAATTTCCGCTATGCAGGGCGCAGGCAGAAGCCCTTTTAGAATTATGTTGCCCATTCTTGTTGCAGGAGTAATTATAACCGCTCTTCTTTTTGTCTCTGGCGAAATAATTTTACCAGATGCAAATCATCGCCGATTGGAAATCGCAGAAACAAGAATAGAGCAGAGAAAAAATCCTAGAATAAAAGAAAAAAGTCAGTTTGTATTTATAGGTTCAGATCACTCAGATTGGTATTTTAGGCGTTACAGCGGTATAACTAGAAAAGGCGATAATGTTTCTTTGGTTTTACAAGACAACGGTAAACCCATTGCCCGCTATGATGCAAGAAATATAGAGTGGAGTGATAGTTCGGCTTCTTGGATTTTGTTAAACGGTTGGGCGAGATATTTTTCTCCAGAAGGAAATTTAAGTGCCTATAAATTCAGAACTAAGGACATAGGGCAGCAAACCACTGTTTTGCCCGAAGACATAATAAACGAAAGACAGAGTCACGAAGAAATGAATTCAAAGCAAATAAGCCGCAGAATTGAAATTTTGAGGCGCAGCGGCGAAGATACGCAAAAAATGGAAACCCAATGGCACTTTAAATTTTCTGGTCCAGTAACTGCAATGGTAACTCTGATAATTGCCCTTTCTCTTTCTCATAAATATAGCCGTAGCGGTGCTTTGAGCCAGCAGTTTGGCATAGGCATTATTATGACATTTAGCTATTACATTGTTATTCGCGTGGGTGTGCAAATGGGCGAGAACGGAATTTTGGAACCCTGGCTCGGTGCATGGGTAGGGCATATAATTTACGGTACGGTGGCACTGGCGATGTTGTTCAGGTCTTTTAGGTTGTGAGCGACATTTGTATATTTGTATTTTTACACCAAATGCAAAAACCTCTTAAACACATCGCTGTAATAATGGATGGCAATGGTCGTTGGGCTAAGTCCAAGGGCTTGGAGCGTTTTTTGGGGCATAGGCAAGGCACAAAGGCTACTGTGGCTACTGTGGAAGCCGGTGTGGATTTGGGTTTGGAGCATTTAACTCTTTTTGTTTTCAGTTCAGAAAATTGGCAGAGACCTAAAATTGAAGTTGAATATCTTATGAATTTGCTCGTAGAAATGGTGGCTCAGGAGCTTCCTCACCTTATGGAAAAAAATGTTAAGTTGAAAGTAATAGGCAACATGAGCAAGCTACCAGAAAAACCTCGCAAAAAACTTCAAGAGGCAATAGACAAAACCTCGCAAAACAGCGGGATGCAGCTTAACCTCGCAATATCTTATGGCGGAAGAATGGAAATTGTGGAAGCAGCTCGCGAAATTGCTTCCCTCGCAAAAAAAGGCGAGCTAAACCCAGAAACTTTGGACGAGACGCAATTTGCAAACCATTTATATTTGCGTGGCGCGCCAGACCCAGACTTAGTTATACGCACGGGTGGCGAGTACAGGCTTTCCAACTACCTGCTGTGGCAGGCTGCATATAGCGAGTTTTTTGTTAGCGATGTTCTTTGGCCCAATTTCACAAAAGAAGATTTTGCAAAAGCCATTGAGTTTTACAACACAAGGCAGAGAAGATTTGGCAAGGTTGTAGAGGAATAGCTACAACTCCAACTTTCCTATGAAAGAAGTCCTCGGTACAAAACTCTTGCCGAGTTTCCCATTTATGGGCCAAGACAAATTTATGTGATTAACAACGCCCTGCACAAATTTAGATTTGGAAACTCTTAACCCTATTCCCGCCATATATAGCAGATCTCTCGGCTCAAAAGCATGTAATCTATCTGTTGCTTCTCCAGCTGTTAAAAAAGCAGCAAAAGATGGAATTAGCGTTAAAATTTCAAATTCTGGAAAGTATCTCTGTTCTGCTTTAAAGGCAAATGTATTTTTGCCTGCTAAATAATGT
>JAITFP010000081.1 GCA_031281275.1 Candidatus Fibrimonadaceae bacterium | reverse complement strand
CAGATACTTATGAAAATATGGACCACTCAAGAATTCCCGATGAAGATAAAGATAAAGTATTGTTGTGTTCCCGCATAGCCAAAACAGCCACATTTGTTTTGTCAAAACCCCTATGACCTCAATTATATCACTCTCCCCTATTCTTCGCCGCAGTTTCCTTAAATGAATTGTGCTGAGAAAGGCTCTTGCTGAAAAAATGTTCCCTTGATCCATCGTCTCTTGACACAAAATAAAGATCTGTGGTTTGCTTTGGGAATAATGTTGCCTCTATTGCCGCTTTGCCTGGGTTTGATATGGGACCGGGCATTAAACCTGTGAATTTGCGGGTGTTGTAAGGATTATTGCTTTCAAGCTGGCTCTTATATATTGGACCAGTTAGATTGCGAAAAATAAATCTAACTGTCGCACACGAACCTAAGGACATTCCTATTCTAAGGCGGTTCAAAAAAACACCTGCAACGTGATCTTGCTCTTGTGGCACGGCAGCTTCTTTTTCCACAAGGCTTGCTACTGTTAAAACCTCGTGCCAGCCGCCGAGCTGATTCCAAACGGGGCTGTTTTTAGCTTGCATTTCGTCACGTATTTTTAAATTTTGATTTACCATAATTTTTACTGCACCCTGCTCATCTACGGCATAAGGAAAATCATAGGTGCTTGGGAAAAGATAACCTTCCAAATCTTTTGCTTTTATTCCCAGAGACTTTGTAAATTCGGTGCTGTGCATTAAGCTATCCAGTTTTTTGTTGTTTAAATTTAGAGGTTTAGCCAATATTTCAACTACTTCCCAAGTTGCCTTTCCCTCTGGAATGGTAACCCTAATGCTTGCGGTTTTGCCGGAACTCAAAAGAGCGACAAGTTTCTCTATGTTTTGCCCTGTGGGAATTTTATACCACCCTATTTTGAAATTTGCCTTGCCAGGGTGAAAACTGCACCACCATTTGAAAGATTTTGCGCTTTCAATCACTCCGTTTTTTTGCAGCAACCTACCTACTTGTTCTGCACCATAACCGCTGGGAATTTCCAAAAGTACAGGTTCTTTTAAGGGAGAGATTTTTTCCCATTGCTTGTATGCGTAAAACACGCTACCTGCACCGAGACCTACAACGGCAAATAGCAAAACAACAAAAAAGGCTAATAATTTTTTCATTATTGATTTTCCCACCATCCTTCTGGGCGGTAGTTTTCGTTTAGTCTTGGGCTTGAATGTTCGGGATTTTTTAAAATTGCCTCTTCAAATTCGGAGCGGAATTTTTGCAAGTAGCTTTGCACGGGAGCGGCAAGGGCGGCTGCGAGCGGGCAAACCGTTGTGCCTGTAAAGCCTTTGCAAAGGCTATCCAAAAGTTCAATATCTCCATCTTTGCCTTGTCCGTTTGCAATGCAAGATATTATGCGTTGAACGTAGCCAGTTCCTTCGCGGCAAGGGGTGCATTGCCCACAGGATTCGTGTGAGTAAAATTTGCCAAGCGTGTTTAGCATTTCAACAATGCTATGAGTATCGTTAAAAGGCATAACCGCGCCGGAACCGAACATCGTTCCCATTGCGGCAAGGCTTTCGTAATCCATATTTGCTTTTTTGCATTCTTCCGGTGTTAAAACTTGTGTTGAAGAGCCACCCGGTATGCAACCTTTTAAATTGCCAACTATGCCGCCGCAATATTCACCGCTTTCCAATAATTCCATCAAAGGAATGCCGAGCCTTGCCTCGTAAACTCCGCGTTTTTTAACATCTCCAGAAACACAGAAAACCTTTGTGCCGCCAGCTTTGGGCGTTCCTAGTTTTTGATATTCCGCAGGTCCATTTTCCAAAATCCAAGGCAATGCCATTATTGTTTCAACATTATTAACGCAAGTGGGCATATTCCAAGCGCCATTCACCGCAGGGAAGGGAGGTTTAAGGCGTGGCTGCCCCTTTTGCCCTTCCAAGCTATTTATAAGAGCCGTTTCTTCGCCGCAAACATAAGCGCCTGCGCCTCTATGCACGGCAATATCTAAACTGTATTTTGTTCCGCCTATATTTTTTCCCAAAAAACCAGCTTTGTAGGCTTCTCTTATTGCCTCGGTTAAAGCCTCTATAGCTGGCAAAAACTCACCGCGAACATAAATATAAGCATTCCTTGCACCCAAAGCCCAGCCCGCTATTATCAAGCCTTCAATAAGTCGGTGAGGGTCTTCTCTCATCAAAAAATGGTCTTTGAAAGTACCTGGCTCGCCTTCGTCTGCGTTCACAGCTATATAAACGGGCTTGCCTCCTCTGGGCACAAAACTCCACTTCATTCCTGTTGGGAACCCAGCACCGCCCCTGCCTCTAAGCCCGGAACTTTGAACCAAATCTATAAGTTCAAATTGAGACAAATCAAAAAGCCGGCGACTTATATTGGAATAACCGCCTAATTTTTTATAGACATCTATTTTCTGGGCACCTTTCCCAAAGTTCTGCGTACAGACTTTCATAATGAAGTATAATATAGTAAAGTACTTTTATTTTCTATGTTTTTCGCATGAAGTTGAAAACTTTCTTCATAATAATCCTATGTTTTGCCACCCTAACAAATGCAAATGGACTTTTTGAACACAAGCGCGGCATAACAGACAATATTCCTTCAAAAGACTCGGTGCTATACCTAACGCTTGACGCTTGTGATTCCCGCCCAAACGGATATGATGTTAAACTTATCAATTTTCTTCGCAAAGAGCGTATTAAAGCAACGCTTTTTTTGAATTACAATTGGATTAACGCAAATTACGAAATAGCACGAAATTTGGCCAAAGATCCGCTTTTCAAGATTGAAAACCACGGCGCGCACCATAGACCGGCAAGTTTAACGGGTCAATCTGCTTATGGAATTAAGGGGGCAAGTTCCAAGGAAGGATTGTTGAGCGATATTCTTCCAAACCAAGAGAAAATTTTTGCGCTAACCGGATATAAGCCAACTTGGTTCCGTGCTGGCACTGCAAATTACGAAGACAAAGCCATGCAACATATTCTTGCGCTTGGAGTTAAGATTGCAGGCTTTGCGATAAATGCAGACTATGGAGCCTCGGCATCCAAGAGAACCATTGAAAAATCTATTGCCAAAGCTCGCCCAGGCGATATAATCATCGCTCACATGAACCGCCCAGAATCCGAAACTGCCGCAGGTTTAATGAGTGCGCTTACTAAAATGAAAAATTTGGGGTATAGGTTTGAAAAACTTCCTGATTAAAAAAATCACTAAAGAATTTTCTATTTTATGCCGATACATAAAATAAGAGGTAATGAATGCAAATTTCCAACACTGGTGTTCAGAGCAATGCTGCCGAGTGGCTTAGAAAAGCCGCCGCAGACGAAAGTGTTCGTGAAAAAAAAGAGAAAGCTACAAAAAAAGGCAAAGCTGCAAGCGACTATGATGTATCAATATCCGCAAATGCCGGCAATTCTTCAGAAGCCTTGGTAAAAGCGAGAGCAAATGCCCTGCCCGAAGTGAGAGAAGAACGCATAGCTCCTGTTAAAGAACGCCTTCAAAATGGTTATTACAATACTCCAGAATTCAGTAAAGAACTAGCAGAACGCTTAATTGAGGGCTAAACCTCTTGGTGTTCCAATGTCTAAACTGCTCTTTTTCGCTTGTCTTTTAGTTTGGGCACTTGGCTTGGTGAAGGCAGAGGACGCTTGGTTTTCTGCAAAAATCCCAATAAATGGCACTTTTTATCCGGTAACAGCCAGAATCCACACCCAAAAAATAGGGGACAGCCTAGAATTTTCGTCTGAACTGCAATATAGGGCAGCCGACACTGCCTTTTCAATGCACACAACAGGGATTTACAGCATATCCAGAGAAACCCCAATTTGGCAAAATTCCATTAGAGATGGTTTATATTCCGTTGAATGGAGTTTTAGGGATTATTCGGAAAAGCCAGCGGCTATTTATTGGCGAAGTCATCTGAGCAATGGCACAATAACCTTTGAAAATGATGCAATTCCAGAGGAATTTCTCTACTTTTTAACAGAAAAGATAGATGAAAAAAATAAAACCAAAGACCTAAAAATACTTTCGCCTGTTTGGGAAATACCCTATCAACCGGATGCTTGGACAGCAACCGCCAAATACACAGGGCAAAAACTGCGTATTGAGGGCGTGGATTGCTATATGGTTCTTTACACGAGGAGCGATGGCGCAAAAGCGGAATATTACGTCACAATAAAAGGCAAGCAGGTGTGGCGTTTTCAAACTTTTAGAGGCGTATGGTTTGAAAGGGTTCAATGAATTTCTACATTTACCCACATGGATACGGAAAACACAGAACCAACAATAGAGCAAGTGGATGAGGCTGGCGAGATAATCGTAAAAGAACTCGCCAAGGAATATCTTTCAAAAGGAGCATGGGCTACCATAGCTTTCCATTATCAAGAAAAAGATAAAACCGGAAATTTTGGAGAACCCAAAGTTTCTCTGCGGCGCTTTCAAAAAATCAGCGGCATTTACAAACAGCGCAGCAAATTCAATGTGAGCAGCAAAGCGCAAGCCGAGCAGATTATTGAGGTGCTCAAGAAATGGTATGAGATTTGAGATTTTTTTCAACTATCCCTAAAAAAAAATTTCCTTGGCAGTCGCGTTTGGAGCCTCTGGCTAAGGCTTTGTTAAAAAAAGAAAAAAAGAAGGACTTTGTAAACATTGTCATTTGTGATGATTCTATGCAAAGAATGCTTAACCGCGATTACCGCAAACTTGACAAAGTAACCGATGTTCTTTCTTTTGTGTGGAACGATCCGAATTTTTTAGGTGAAATTTATATAGCCGAGGGTCAGGTGAAAAAACAAGCTCCCCTCTATGGCAACTCCTATTACAAAGAATTAAAACGAGTGCTTATTCACGGTCTTTTGCACATCTGCGGCTATGACCATCACAGCAAGGCGGAGCGCAAAATTATGAGGGAAAAAGAGAATTTTTATAAATAGGGAAATCAGCGTTTACTATATTACAAAGTATGTCCGTAGAAACCATTGCAGAAACGCTTTTAGAAAAGCTAAAAAATATAGCGCAAACCGAAACCGTTATTGGCGAGCCAATACACTCTGGGGAATCAACTGTTATTCCAGTTAGCAGAGTATCTGTTGGCATGGGTATGGGTGGGCATTCGGGAAAAAGTGATTTGGCTTCTAGCGGCGGTGGTCTTCGCATAGATCCTGTGGCTTTTTTGGTGTTAAAAGGCGATGATGTTAAGGTTCTGCCAATAGAAAAGGGGCAATCCACCCTTTCAAAAATAGCAGATCTAACGCCAGATGTTGTTGCCTTTCTATTAAAAAATGTTTCAAAGAAATCTGAAAGCTCCGAAAAGGAATCTGCAAAATGAAACCTCTAAGACTTTCAAAAAAGAATAAAAAATTAGCCGGAGTTTGCGCCGCATTTGCCGAGAGTTTTGACTTAGACGTAACACTGGTGCGCATAGCTTGGGCTTGCTGCGCAGTTTTCGCAGGCACGGGTTTTTTGGCTTATGTGATATGCTGGCTTGTTATTCCTAATGAGGAATAGAACATTGTCAGAACCCCGATGACTTCGATTGCTGGATATATGTGCTTGCAATATTTTTTCTATCTTTAACAGGGAGGTAAATTATGCCACAAACGTTTTCTGCTACAATAGCCAACCCCGTATATTCGGCTCTTAATGAGTTGCCGCAAAATGCGTTGCAAGAACTTTATGACTTTGCAGAATTTTTGTTATTGAAGCATAAACCCACCGAAAAAAAACACCCTACTTTTGGCTGTATGAAAGGCATGTTGAAATATATGAGCGATGATTTCAATGAGCCATTGTCTATCTATTGAAACAAAGCATTTAATTTCACTATTTGGGTTAAAATATTTTCACAGAGACCCTTTTGACAGAATGATAATAGCACAAAGCGTATCAGAAAATATTCCTGTTATTTCGTCAGATGGCATTTTTAAAGAATATTCTGTGCAGGTTATTTGGTAGCAGACAAGATTTTTGCACCACTGCAAATTCTTTCAGCAACACCTGCCTTCCGGCAGCGGTGGGCTACGCCCTAGTCTTGGACACAACGCACAGAAATAAAGTCGCCCTTATCGTAGTAGCTGCTGAACACATTGGCGTAGACGTAGCTCATGTTCCGGTAGTAGGCGTAGGAAGCATCGTAATCGTACTCCGTAGCAGACAACCAGCTGCCGTTGTTGCCGACACCGCCGAAACCGCCACTAGAAGAATCGCCGCCACCGCCAGGCAGAGCCGAAAAACCATACGTGTCTTCGCCACCCCAATCGCTAGTTTTCAAATACTTGCCTGCGGTTGAAGCTCCTCCAACTTCTGTCATCAAAACATCCCAATCATCTTCGCTAGGAATATGCCAACCTGCGGGGCAAATGCCCTTGTGCTTTCCAGTTATTTGCCCAGAGCAAAAAGTAGTGTTGCAACTAGGAGGCAGAGCCATTGCCGTTGCCCAATCATACAGCCTGCCGTAAGTCGTGCAGTTGGATTCTTTGTTATCATAACATTTGCTGCCAGTTGCTTTGTAGTTTAAATTACGCTTGAACCAAGTCTGTACGCCAATTACAACCGTCTGGTAAGTCTCGCCCTCGTAAGAGACAGGAGTGCCTAAAATAACCCCAGATTGAGTTGGCACAGAGCTTGACGATGAAAGTGGCGGTGCAACAGAGCTAGAGCTAGGGACTGCCACGCTTGACGAAGAAGATGTCGGAAGAGGAAGCTCAACAGAGCTAGAACTTGAACTCGCTTCAACAGACGAAGAACTGTTGCGAAAGTTGATACCGTGCGGATCGTCCGGGTTGTCTCGCTCGCCCAATTCAGTGCAAGACGCAAAAAGAAACGCAACCGCGAAGAGAAAAAATCTTAAAACCATATATGCACTCCTACACCTGAA
>JAITFP010000057.1 GCA_031281275.1 Candidatus Fibrimonadaceae bacterium | reverse complement strand
GAGCAAAAGCGCGTAGCCATATTGAACACGGAAGGAGACGGCGACTTGATATACCTGAGCGTGAGGCTGCGTGAAATTGCGGTAAAAGTATTGCCAAAAGATAAATATTCCATAATGACCGCAGAAAGTATAATAGACAAACTAGGCTCAAAGGAGAATGCCAGAAAAATTTGCAGAGAAGCGCAATGCTTGGCGGAAATAGGCAGGAAAGTGAGTGCGGCTTATGTTGGGCAGGCAAGAGTCGGAAGTTTCGGAGGCAATTTTACAATAAGCATGGAATTATACAATGCAGGAAGCGGTACCTTAGTTGATTCCTTCACGGGCGAAGCTAAAGACCTATCCGGCTTGCTAAAAGTAATAAACGAAAAAGCACCCCAAATGTTTAGAAAAATGCCTGGTGTTTCCAGCAGTCGCGTTATTGAAGAAGGCATAGGCAGTTTAAGCACAGGCGAGGGTTATGAGCTGGACGAAGGAAAACGCTACTTGGTGAATTTAAGCACAGAACCTCCCGGCGCGGTTTTGAACTTTGACGGTGAGCCTATTGCCAGTTGCAAGGAAACGCCTTGCAAAGCAGAGCTTCGCGAGGGCAGTGTTCGCATTATCGCCGCATTGGAGCAATACGAAAAAACAGACACCACTGTTTCCATAAAACGCAACAACCAAAACATAGCGATAACTATGAAACCAAATTTCGGGGTATTGGATATAAAGCCAGCATACTTGGATGGCATAGGCAAAGGCGATGGGTGGAGTTTGTCAATAAACAACAAAAATTATACCTTAGGCGAGGTCAATCTATCCCCGGACAAATACAAGGTCAAGCTGAGTCACGATTGCTACGAAAACATAGACTTCAATGCAGGTATAAACAAGGGCAAACGCGAGGTTTTTGATATGTCGGGCAAGATAACGCTTAAGAAAGGCGGTTTGATTTTGAGTGCGGAGCGTGATGGAGAGCCTGTGGGCGAACCCGTTTTTGTGAACGGCAAGCAGGTTGGGGAAACACCTTTCAGCGGCTCCGTTCCTATATGTGCAAGAGTGGAGATTGGCGATAGCAGGGAACTGGTTGATGTGACGCTAAAATATAAAGAGAAAGTCAAGCACACACACAGTTTTTATGTAAGCAATCCAGTAAAGCCTGCGGAATATACCAGTGAATCTATGTTGGATGACTTTTATAATTCTTGGAAAGAAGAAACCTACGCCCAAAAAAACACAGCAAAACCGCCTAAGCCTGTGACAGAACGGATTTCTCCAGATACTATTCTTTGTTATATTTCTATTCACAACTCAAATGTTACCAGTTTTCATGACTATAAAAATGAAGAACTATATAGAAGCAAATTTGAGATGATATTTGGTATAGAAGCACTACCTGAAAAGAAAAGACAAGACAATCGTTCTAGTGGTGGAAGTTTGTTTCTTGGATATGGGGCTTTGGGAGAATATATTGGAGAATTTATTTTAGGTTTGGATTTTAGAAGCCTGTTTTGGCTATCTGAGCGAATTGTTATGCCTATATCGCTTGGTTTTGCTTGGCGAATGCAATGGGAAGGTAATTTTGAAGACAAACTCGTTGCAGAAATTATAAATGATACTAAAGAGAATATTTATAATCGGAATATAAGAAGACATAATTTTGATATAATGCCATCAATAGATTTTCAAGTTTTTCTCAGCAACAGTTTTGCCATATATGTGGGTTATATGTATCGCATAACATATTCTGCTAATTGGGGTTTTGACTATGATGGAAACTATTATGAAGTTCCTGAAAAATACAATTCCCTGAAAAATTCAAAAGAAGAAATTTTTGGAATACCCGGAGTACTGAGATTTGGCTTAAAATTATAATTCCCACCCTTATGTGGTTACCCTTTATCATAAAAATGCACAAAAATGTCAACACCTGTTGACAAAATTCACTTTTTTGAATTTTTTTTCCCTTTTTTTACGTCTAACTATATATGAGAGATATAGTTCCTTTTTTATTCCTAGCCTGTTCTTTTTGCTTTGCGCAGCAAAATGGGTTTTCTTATTGGTGGCTGAGCGATGGGTTGATAGATTATGCGCAGATGACGGAATTAAATGCGCTTGAGGGCGACCAAGAGTTATGGTGCGCGCTCTCGGAGCTTTATGTTGGCAGGGAAGCGGCAGAGGAGGCTGGATGCGAGTTTGAGGTTGTTGAAAAGCCCGCAAAGCAGAAGAAAGGCAAAAGAATATGGAAAGCGAATTTGAGCGGAGGTGCAAATTTAGATACCAATGGGAATTTGCAAAAAAAGTTTGCAAAAATAACAGGCAGCATAAAAGGGTTTTCTGGTGAGGCTAGGATAAGGGAAGATAAAGAAACAAAGGGAACCTTGGCTTTTAAGCACGGGATTTTTTATGCGAAAGCAGGGGATTTAACAGACAAATATAGAGGAATGCTCTCTGAATTCAATTTGAGCGAATTGAAACTTGGTGGAGAATGGCTGCATAGAGAAAAAATCAGGGATTCCTCTTGGATTTTTGGAAAATTCAGCAAAAGTTTTTGGGAAAAGCGTGTTTATGCAGGCGGGAATATGCGCCTCGTTGCCCCTTATTTTGGAGGAAACAGGCTTTGGAGCAGAACCTGGCAGGGATTTAGATTTTGGGATTGGAATTTGAGGATAACAGAACTTGCCATTGCAAAAGAAAACGAAAATACTATTGATTTTACCTATATTGCGGAGCGAAAAAAGCCAGGTGCCCGCCTTGCCTTTGAGCACGATAAAAATAAAAGCGCGATTTCTGCCGGATTTAAGCCTGTACTTAAAGGTACGGATAGCTTGTGGGCAAAAGCAGAATATCCCCTGCGTCTGCGGCTCGGTTTGAACAAAAAAATTCAGTATGCACAGGTATCAAATTCGCTTTTATTAAAAGAAACTTGGAAACAGGGCAAGCCTTTGGAGTTCAGGAGCGAAAGCAAAATAAAAATTCCGCTCGAAGTGCAGCCTCTCTTCACTTTGCGTTGGACTGCGAATTTTAGCAAAAACGGAAATATTGATTTAAAACAATTATATGTGGGAGTGGCTGTTGGATTTTAATGCTACCTCAACGCAGACGCAAAAATAAATACTTTTCCGCCTTTTTTCACATTTACTGCTTGCTCCGCGAAAGAACCGTTTTTTCTGCCATATTTGTCCAAGATGTCAATTTTTACCGAATGTTTTCCTGGCTCAACTGGTATGCGCAAAATTTGAATGGTTTCTGGCAAGGCAGAACTTAAGCGTAAATCTGCTTTTTCCATTGCTCCGGTGGCAATATCTGCACTTATATTCAACAATAAATTTGCCAAATCGTTTCCAGTATTTATTTTTGATTTTGCCTTGTTTGCTGCTATGGTGCGCAAAATTACCCTACCAGCTGTTCTTATTAGCGTTGTTGTTTGATTGTTTTCCAAATCTTTTTGAATTAAATTTTTTGTGTTTGAAAAAATTTCGGTTGTTTTTGAATTTCCATTTACATTTACGGCAAAAACGGAATTTTGAGACTCTCTTTCCACCATTTTTGGAATGGCAAATTGAATGGTTGCCGTACCGCCGCTAAAACCCGGTCCACCTAAATTCGCACCGGAAATCAATATTGTTTGGTTTTGCCCATTTGCATCGCTGTAATGCAAAAACAGAGTGCCGTTTTCTGCATAAGTTCCCCAAAATCTGTTTTCCCCTAAAATAGGGCTTAAACCAGCATAGCCAATAACTATAATTTCCTGCTCGTTTTGAGGAACCTGTGCTGCGAGTTTTGGGGTGTAGCTCGAATTTGCAAAATCTCTTTTTGCATTATCGTAGGCAATGCGAGCATCGTCTTCAGATTTTTGCCATTCATAAGAGAGGGCTATTAGGTATTGCAAGGTACCGCTTTCGTTAAATTTATTTTCTTCTTTTTCTCGCAAACTTTGAATTGCCAAAAGAGCGCGGCGAGCTTCAACAACTGCTTCGTCTATTTCACCAAGAGCCAAATAATTTAAAATTTGCGTTTGATAAAGCCATTGTATTTCAAAGGGATAAGAACGGTAAGGGCGAATATTGTCGTTGGTTAGCAACGAGACGGCTTCGTTGCTAACCGCGCGCGAATATAAATCTTCCAAAATTTGCTCTGCATAAGCGAAATGCTTTATGCTCTCTTTGTAGTTTTGATTATAGTGGTGCAAAACACCTAAATCAAATTCAAGCAAAAAAGAATCTTCAGAATTGTAAAATCTTTTTTTATCTTTTTCAATGTTTTCTATGCCAGCTTGATAGTTGCCTATGCTGGCTGTTTGGGAAACATTCTCTGCCCTGAGCCTTGCCGGACTTGTGCAAGAAACCAGAAATATGGCAAATGATAGTATTAATATCACAGTTTCAAAGCACTTTTTTCAACGTACTTTTTGATCTTTTTGTTGCCAATCCACAATTTTTTGTGAGTTTGGAGATCTGTTAATTCAAGGTCTATCTGGTAAAATTTCACCTGCTCGCCGTCGCTTTGGTCTATTATGGAGTTTATTGAGCCTGTGAGCATTATGTCTGCACCCGTTTCTTGCCCGCGTTCTTTGGCGGTTTCGTCTGTGGAATTGCTTTTTTGGTCTTCAACTTCGGCGCGGAATTGTTTGCGTTCTTCGGCATTTGCCACAAATTCCACCTTGCCAGAGTTGATTAAAATTCTCTGAATATCATTTATAAAGGTGCCCGTGTTAATATGCTCGGTGCTGAGATTGCGAATTTGCCCTACCACAATAACAGGATTTTCGCCATTTTTGGCATTCAAAGTGGTTTGATACCAAGGTTTAGTTAAACAATCGTTTAACATTTCTTCTACTGTTAGGCGAGAATCTGTGTCGTTCCAGTTGCCAGAAAGGTCTGTTGTGGTATCTGAGCCAATACGGCTAACTTTTTTGCCGCTACAGCCAACCATTATAACAAGGGTAGCTGCAATTATCGCAAGTATGCTATTGAGTGTCTTCATAAGTATAAGTTAGCAAATTTTTCTATATTACCCACCAATGTTCAAGCATTTTTTAACTATAGTTGCTTTTGTGGGAGTTTTTGTTTTTGCACAAAATCCGCAATCCGTTAGGTTAAAGCAGGCTGGGGAGCTTGTGAACCAAGGAAGGCACAAAGAGGCTTTGGATGAATACAAAGCCATACTTTCTATTGACAAAAACAATGCAGAAGCATATTTGGGTGCTGGTGATGTGCGGCTTAAAATGAAGGATTATAAACTTGCTTTGGATAATTTTCAGCTTGCTCAGAAATACAACCCGAAATTGACCAAGGCAATAGAAGGGGAAGCAGAGGCTTATGAAGCTCTGGCTCAAAAAGATAATGCACTTGCCCGCTGGCGGGCTTTGGCAGAAGCTGGAAGCGCAGAGCAAAAAACAAAAGCCTTGTCTAAAATAGGGGCATTGCTCGGAACTAACGCAAATGCTCAAACACCGCAAGCATCGCAAATACCGCCATTGCCGCCACCAACCGTTAGCCCTCCGTCAGCCAATACATCTACGTCAACCGCTGCTGGCAAATCAAAATACACTTATGACTCCCCAGAGTTCAAAGCAGGACTTGCGGCTTTTGATAAAAAGAACTGGGCAGAATCTGCAAAATCTTGGGGAGATGTGCTAAAAAAAGAACCCGGCAATCCAGGGGCTTATTATTATGCGGGTGTTTGCCGCTTTAATTTGGGCGAAATGGACAAAGCCGTGATAAATTTCAATAAAAGTTTTGATTTTCCAGAAAAAGGTTATAACTCAAATTATTATTTAGGCAGAATCTATGAGCAAAAAGGGGATAAGGCAAAAGCGATAAGTTATTACAATAAATATTTGCAGCTAACTCCAAGCGCAGATGGCAAAACAGAGGTAAAGGGCAGAATAGCCGCACTTAATAGCGGGGCAGCTATCGCTGCCAAAGATAGCACAGCGGAAAGCAGCTTGCCCAGCAGTGGCTCGCAAGATGCAAAATCATCTGCATCTTATGCCTGCAATAGCTTGGAAAGCTGCTTAAAAATGGAAGAGAAACGCAAGCAAGATTCAATAGCTGCATATTTAGAAAGCCTTAAAAACAAGCCTTTAACTATTGGTCCCGAAAAAATAGTAGCAACGGAATATGGCGGAAATTTTGCCTTTGCCTCAGTAACAGAAGCTGGTAGCGCAGATATGCAAAAGGCACTTAACCTAGTTCAAAAGAAGTCATTTCAGTCTGCAATAGATGCCTTGCAAACAACTCGGCAAAAATTCCCCGGAACTCCTAATTCAATGGCAGCCGCATACAACCTGCTCTCGCTCTACCAATATCTCGAATTGCACGATAAAGTAATTGCTCTTGGAAATTCTGTTTTGCAAGAGCCTGTGCAGGAGCCTTATAAAAGCGCTGTGCTATATATGCTTGCATTTAGCCAAGTAAAAAAAGAGCAATATCAAGTTGGCGACAATTCGCTTTCAAATGTTGTAGAAGACCAAAAACTCGGACCTACTCTTGGGCAAAAGCTGGCACTGAAAGCCGAAATAGCCGCTAAATACAAACCCGACCAAGGTTCGCCCGAAATTTTGAAAAAAGCCATAGCAGCAGAAACCGATAACGCCAAAAAGAATGAACTTCGCCTTAAACTAGCAGATTTATACATAAAATTGCAAGATACACCCTCTGCAATACAAACCTACAAAGACATAGCCGAAGACTGCCCCGCAAATACCGCGCAGCCTTGCCGCAAGGCTATTTATGAACTTGGCAATATCAGCTTTTTGGCTCAAAATTGGCCCATGGCGCTTGAATATTACAACAAAGCTATGGATCAATATAAAGATCCGGAACTTGTTTCTTGGGCATTGTTTCAAATAGGAAATGTGTTTCGCAAACAGAACAACTACAAAGAAGCCGTGCGTTATTACGACCGTCTTATAAAGGAATACCCCGGAACCTATTGGGCAGACCAAGCAAAGCTTTACAAAGACGATGTTATTTGGCACGAGAACAATCAAGGAATATTGAAAAAATGACATCTAATTTACCAGAATTGCTCCGCGATAGCTTAAATGCTCAATTATCTATTTACAAGCAAATTCACGAATTGCAAAGCGATTTATTGAAAGATTTGGATTCTAAAAATGAATTGAACAGAATAATGCAATTGCTAGAAAAGAAAAGTTCCT
The DNA here is from genome assembly GCA_031281275.1 of Candidatus Fibrimonadaceae bacterium. Classification (GTDB taxonomy): domain Bacteria; phylum Fibrobacterota; class Fibrobacteria; order Fibrobacterales; family Fibrobacteraceae; genus Fibrimonas. Next base: position 11,832 of record JAITFP010000057.1, on the reverse strand, counting down.
ATTTGGATAGCGTAAAAGAAGAAAATGTCCGTTGCGCTCCGCTTGTGAGCGAGTGGGTAGAGAGAAAAGCCGAAATGCAAAATTCCGAGCTTTTTGCAAGCATTGAACAAATAATAGCCGAAATGGAAAAATTGGTTTTGGAGCTTAGGGCACAAGATGAAATTATGATTCAAAGGTTTGACCAGCACAGCCAGTCTAAAAACAGAATAGACGCATTCAGGGCGATGAGATAAGGCATCAAAATGTCTCAAGAAGAAATAGGCGAACTTAAATCTGTGATGGAGCGTTTCTTGGCGCAGTCCAGCGAGTTGATTGCATACAAAGAGGCTTTGGATATTCAAGCCGAGCAAATAAAAAAAATGCAGGAGGAAATTCAGCAAAGCAGGGTTTTGAGTGCGCTTGGAGAAATGGCAGCAACCGTGGCTCACGAAATCAGAAACCCGCTCGCCGGAATAGCTGGTTATGCCAGCTTGCTGGCAAGGAGCACCCCACCAGAAGATTCAAGGCGAAAATATGTGGATAAAATAATAGGCGGAATTTCCAGCCTAAACAAAATAGTTAGCAATTTGCTAGTTTACACCAGAAAAACAAATTTGCAAAAACAAAGCATAGATTTAGTAGCTTGGGCAGAGGCTATTTTATCTCACGCCGAAATTGAAATTGAAAAAGAAAAAAAGCAAGTTCGCATAGAACGCGATTTTCCAACAGAGCCTTTGAATGCAGAAATTGACAGCGAAAAATTACAGCAAGTGATGCTCAATCTGCTAATAAACGCCATTCAAGCAATAGAAACCGAAGGCAAAATTTTCGTAAGCATTAAATCAAACGGAAATGCCGCCGAAATAACCGTAGCAGACACAGGAAAAGGCATTGAACAGGAGCATTTGAAAAACATATTCACGCCTTTTTTCACCACAAAAGAACAAGGCACCGGTTTGGGTCTTGCTATTGTGAAAAAAATAGTGGATTTGCACGAGGGCGAGATATCCGTTGAGAGCGAGCCGAATAAAGGGACGGTATTTTGCATTAGGATTTTTTTCTAGTTTACACTTCTGAATATGCGTACTATTTTTCCCTCTCTGCCGCTTTTAATTTTGCTGTTTTTTGCCCTTGTCGCCAACGGGCAGCAGGGGCAGGAGCGCATTGCGATATTGAACACTGTGGATGACAGCAGACCGGAGCTTGATTTTACGGAATTAACCTACTTGACCAATAGGCTACGCGAAATAGCTGTGAAAATGTTGCCCGAAAATAAATATTTTGTTATGACCTCGCAAAGCATAGTGGAAATGCTGGGTCCAGAGAGAAAAGAAGAATGCAAAAACAAATGCTTGCTAGATATGGGCAAGGCAATAAGCGCAGATTATATCGGTCAGGCGAGGCTAGGGCGTTTGGGCGGTAATTATGCTATCTCTATGGAATTGTATAACGTTGTTAGAGGCAATTTAATCGGTTCCTTTACGGGCAATGCCAAAGACGTATTTGGCTTGGTAGCAGTAATAAACGAGAATACGCCCCAGATGTTTGGCAAAATGCCGGGCGTTTCCGCAGGTTCAAAAGCCGCTCCCTCCATTCCTGTTGCAGGCGGCATAAGCGGCGTTCAATCTACAGGCGGCGATTACGAGTTTGAGGGCGGTAAAAGTTACTTGGCAAGCATAGCCACCGAGCCGGAAGGAGCAGTTGTGAGCTTCAACGGAGTGCCAGATTCGCGTTGTGCCAAAACGCCCTGCAAATTGGTGCTTGGCGAGGGCAATGTGCGAATAGTTGCGGCACTTGACCAGTACGAAAGGGCAGACACCACGGTTTTCATAAAACAGAACAATCAGAGCATAAGCATCAGGTTAAAAGCGAATTTCGGTGTATTGGAAATAAAGCCAGCTTATTCTGATGGCATAGGCAAAAACGAGCAATGGAGTTTATCCATAAACGACAAAGTAGCTTCCTCTTGGGAAAACAGGCTTTCGCCGGGAAAATACAAGGTTGAACTTAGCCATAGGTGCTACGAGGCTTTGAGTTTTGATGCAGGGATAAACAAGGACAAGCACGAGGTTTTTGACATTGCTACTTATATAAAATTGAAAAAGGGCGGCTTGGTTTTGAACGCGGAGAGGAACGGTGAGCCAATTAGCGAACCTGTTTTTGTGAATGGCAAACAGGCAGGGGAAACGCCTTTCAGCGGTTCTGTGCCTGTGTGTGCTGATATAGAGCTTGGCAAGAGCCGTGAGAAGGTGGATGTGAAGTTGAAGCATAACGAGAAAGTTGAGCATACTGTTAAGAGCAGCGGCGGTGTGAGCGGAGGTTACCTTACCGATTCACGCGATGGCAAAAGGTACAAAGTTGTAACTATAGGCAACCAAACATGGATGGCGGAGAATTTGAATTATAACGCCAGCGGTTCAAAGTGCTATGACAATAAGGAAAGCAACTGCCAAAAATACGGGCGGCTCTATGACTGGAACACAGCAAAAACAGCTTGTCCCAAAGGCTGGCATTTGCCTACCAAGGATGAATATAGCAAGCTAGATAACTTTGTTGGCGGTGGAAAAACGGCAGGCAAATTTTTGAAGTCAGCGAGCGGGTGGATCAATAATGGCAACGGCAATGACAAGTTCGGCTTTTCCGCCCTGCCGGGCGGCTTCGGCAGTTCTGGTGGCAGTTTCGACTATGTCGGCGGCAACGGCTACTGGTGGAGTGCCGAGTACTATAGATTCAACGCTTACTACCGGAACATGGGCTACCACGAGTACGTGCACTACGCCGACGCCGATAAGGACCGCTTGTATAGTGTCCGTTGCTTGCAGGATTGAAGGCGCTTTTACGCGCCCACCGCTAGCCGTGTTGCTTGGGGTTGTGAGCGTTTATTGAGGGTTCATCATTGTTCCTCAAACTCCGTTCCCCTGCTGGTGTGCCAAATGCCAAGAATATCTATGTTATCCTCATTCTCTCGGTAATAAATATTATAGCGAAATTTACCGAGTTTTATCATTCTCATTCCGTTCTTGTATAGTCTGCCTATACCAGGATGTTTCTTTAATTTATCCAATGTCTCCTCAAACTGACTAATCATAATTTCAGCTTGCTTCAATGAATTTTCAACAATATACGCAAACGCTTCATCTAGCATTATCTCGCATTTCTTAGAAACCGCCGCAGGCTTTATTTTAATTTCATCGTTATTTAACGTAGTAGCCATTACTTAATTTTTCCCTAATCCTTTTCACAACCTCTTCCGCTGGCGTTTTCTCCCCTCTATCGCATTGCTCAATACTTTCTTTCAACGCTATATCCAATTCTATCTCGTCAAGCACATTCAAAAGGTCATCAGCCCTATCTTCCAACCCAATGCTTTTCATAGCTATCTTTATTTTTGGCTCTATCGCCGCAGTCTCTATTGTCATGCTCTTTACCTCTCTTTGGATAATATAGAAAAATCATTTAAAAATTCGCATCTTCCCCCTCCGGAACCGGATAGGGGAGTTTGAATTGCTCTATTTCTGCTAGTTTAGGCAGAGGGGCTTCTTTATTTGTATTTTGCGTGGAAGAATGAGGCTCCAAGGAAAAATGTACTAGCATTTCTTTGATTTTCTTTTCGCTTTCCGCTTTTATAATAAAACCCCAGTTTGGGATAGTTTCTTCCACATAGGATAAAAAGGGTTTATATGTGGAAAGTTCGGCGAATTTGCTCGCATTTCTTATGCGTAAAATTGGCAAAGTGTCAATGGAAGAATCGTTGTATATGTGGAGCCATTCGTTTAAAGCGCTGGCTACATTTGGCACAGCTTTGTTCCATTGCAAAAAATCTTGAACAAAAGAGTTTGGGAGTTTTGAACGCAAGCCGTCTAAAAAAGATTCTTTGGAAAGCACAAAACGCAAAAGTTCTTCTTCGTTTTTTGCTTGCGCAAAACAAGACATTTGAAAAATTCTAAATGCTCCGTTGTTCTGCGATAAAAGCCATTCAAAATTGGAACTGCTCGATACAATTGGCTCGGCTAAGATTTCTTTTGGTTTTTTGGCAAATAAAATGCTCTCGCCAAATTCGGAAAGGGAAAATGTCAAAATATGTTTTTTTCTCGCTTGTATTTTGAGTATTCCAAACATCCAAAGTTCCTTGAGCTGCATTGGCAAATGCTGCCAGCTTATGGATGTTTTGTTTTTTTGCAACCTAGAGCGAGTGTCGTGAGCCCAAAATAATTTGGCAGCGTTTAGTGCGCTAAGTGGTTTTTCAAAAAATGTTAAAAGTTTTGGCAAATCGTTTTTATTGCGGAACCTCTCGTTTTTCCACCAAAAAAAGAATTCCGAAAAAAGCCTGAACCCGTTGTTTTGCAAAAATTCGTAAGCAGGGGAGAGCAATTTTAAATTTCCAGTTTCTGCATCTTTTGAAATCCATTTTTCTGAAATCAAAAATGAAAACAACAAGCAAACATATTCTTCAGTAACCAAGTTATCTAAATTTTTATTATTGCTGAAAATTGTTGCAATATGTTTTTTTGAAAAATGGCTAATGGAAAAATCTTTATTAACAGAAATTTTGCCGAGTTGTATTTTAGACATCATAAATAACAAATATAATTCCGCTTTTTTCTCGTTGGAAATCCATGCGATGGATTCAAGCGTTTCTTCGTTTTTTATAAAATTGCTCAAAATAAAATTTTCAAAATCCGCAAAGCCGTAATATATGTGAGAGCCTTGGCATTTTGCGTGCCATATAAACATTTCGTTTGAGGCTTCGTTTAAAAATGCAAAAAGAGATTTTTGGTCTGTATCTAAATTGCGTTCCAATTCGTTGAAATGCAAGCCCCTGCCCTGGCTTGCGTAAATCAAGCACAGAGCTAGAACCTCTTGCTCGTTTCTTTTTTGCATCCATTTTTGCAACCTATCTTCACTTGCAATTTCGTTGCACAATTCATTGTGAATTTTTGAATTTTGCACAAGTCCGCTTTTCTTTGTGAATTTTATGCGCAAGCGGCTCAAATAAGAACCTGGTGCATTTTTTATATGCTCTTGAATTGATTGCAGACTTTTTAGCATGGGGGATATAAATTAGAAAATTTTTTCTAAATTTTGTTCTATGCAGAACATAGAAGTAATTTGCCCGTGCTGTGATAAGATACTAGTGGTGGACACCCTCGCCAAGGAGGTCGTCTCTCATAGGGAACGCAAAAAGCAGGTTAGTTTGGAAGAATTTATGGCAAATGAAAAAAATAAAGACTCGGAATTGGATGCCAAATTCTTAGAGGCAAAGGAAAAAGAAAAACACAGAGACGAGTATTTAAGCAAAAAATTTGAAGAAGCAAAAAATAACAAAGACCTTAAGGACCCGCCTCCAGCCATAAACTGGGATTAGGTTATTTCATCAGAATTTGCAAAAAGTCATCGCCCTCTGCTCCAATGAGCGTTACCGGGCGCAAATTGCCGTCTGTAACCAGAGTTTTAGGCAGAGGTACATCTGCTTTTCTGTCTTTGTGCAAACCAAAATCTTCTAGAGAATTATTGAATGGATCAAAGACAAGCTGCCATTCATCTTTTAAATATTTCTTTTGCTTTAACCACTCGTCTATTTTTTTGCGGCTATAAGTTTCCATATCCTTTTCTGCCACAGATACCAATAGAACCAGAACTCCATTTTTTTTCAATTGTTCGGAATTATCACTCATTTTCTTTAAGCCTTCTAAACAAGGTGCGCACCAAGTGGCGAAAAAGGCAAAAACAACCCTTCTGTAATTTTTTTGCTTAATAAGCTCTTTTAATTTATCGCTATTTATGACTTTATCATAATTTCCGTTCTCTTTGTCTTTTGCATCAAAGGCAAACCACGGCAATTCTTCCGTTTTCAATTCCTTTGTAAAATCCAGTATTTCGGTTGGTTTGGCAAAAACAACCAAAGTGGAGAGAGGACCAAGCGCAAGGGCGCAGAAAAAGCAAATTTTGAGGTTTTTTAGCATACAGGAATAAATATAGAATTTTCTATTTTACATTTTAATGTTAGAATCCTTTAACTCCTCGTTTTTCGCGGCAAATAGCTGGCTTATTCTTGCATTTCCGTTTTTGTCTTTCGTAGTTAATGGAACCCTGCTTTGCAAGCATAAAAAAGCAGCTGGTTATTTTTCCATATTGATGGCTGGGCTTTCAATGGTGTTTGCCCTAGGGTTAGCCTCAGAATTTGTGAAAAATTTTGCAAATTCCCCTGCGGCAGAACGAGTTGCCATGCCTTGGACCTGGGAGTGGCTGCCTTTGATGAGCGAAGTTTTTGGCAAAATATCCCTTAAAATCTCTTTTTATTGCGACCCCATTTCTGTGATGATGCTCATTGTTGTTAGCGTAATAGCATTTTTTGTGAATATATACAGCGTTGGCTATATGAAGGAAGACGATGGCGCGGGGCGTTTTTTTGCCTTGCTCAGTCTTTTTGCTTTTTCAATGCTCGGTTTGGTGGTTGCCACAAATTTAATTCAAATTTACATGTTTTGGGAATTGGTTGGAATTTCAAGCTATTTGCTCATAGGTTTTTGGTATCACAAGCCTTCTGCGGTGGCTGCCTCAAAACAGGCTTTTATTTTAACCCGCTTTGCAGATAGCTTTTTTTTGCTAGGTATTTTGCTAATTGGCTTTATGTTGAATTCCTTTGACTTTTTGGAGTGGAATAATCCGCAGAAACTTGGAATTGTGAATATGGTTATTTCACACAAGTGGCTTGCCGTGGCTTCTGTTTTTGTATTTGTGGGAGCTTGGGGCAAAAGCGCTATGTTCCCCTTGCATATATGGCTGCCAAACGCTATGGAAGGTCCCACGCCTGTTAGCTCAATAATACATAGCGCAACAATGGTGGTAGCAGGCGTTTATTTAACTGCGAGGCTTTTCCCCTTCTTTGCGGGCATAGGCACAGTTTTGGAAGTTGCCGCATTTATAGGCGCATTTACCGCGATGTTTGCGGCAATAATAGCCTGCACCCAAAAAGACATAAAGCGAATTTTGGCATACTCAACCCTTAGCCAGCTCGGTTATATGATGTTTGCGCTTGGCGTTGGCGGCTACACAGCTTCAATGTTCCACGTTTTCACTCACGCATTTTTTAAGTGCATGCTGTTTTTGATAGCAGGTTCTGTTATACACGCTGTGCATAGCAACAGTTTAGACGAAATGGGTGGTCTTCGCAAAAAAATGCCTTTTGCTTATTTCTCGTGCTTGGTAGCCTGCCTTGCAATAGCTGGAATTCCGCCGTTTTCTGGTTTTTGGAGCAAAGACGAAATTCTGCTTTCTGCTTGGGCTGCAGGCAATTATGCTGTGTTTTTTGCCGGACTCTTCACTGGTGGCTTAACCGCATTCTATATGTTCCGAATGTTCTTCTTAACATTCCACGGCAATGCTAGAAGCGAGCATGTTGCCCACGCCCACGAAGACCCTTGGATGACTTTCCCCATTGTTGTTTTGGCAATTCCTGCGGCGGCTATTGGTTTTGTTTCGCATAAATTTTTTGCGGCTTTTGTGGAAATGCCGCCTCTTTTTGAAGGCTCTCCATTTTTGGAACACATTTCGCACACGCATCCAGAGTGGCTGCCTTTGGCGGCTAGTTTAGCTGGAGTTTTGGGTATCTCTGTTGCGTGGCTTTTTTACGCGCGCAAAGGAACAAATGCAGAAGCTGTTTTGGAAACGGATATTCGCTCGCCTTTGTATAAAGTTATTTACAACAAATTTTACTTTGACGAAATGTACTACGCTTTTACCCGTGGTTTTTTAATTAAAGTAGTGGCAGGTTTCTTAAAAGGATTTGACCATTATGTTATAGACGCAATGGGAGATTTTATAGCCGGCACTTTGCAATGGCTGGGCAGGGGAGTGCGCCTCACGCAAAACGGCTCCTTTGCGACTTATGCCTCGCTGTTTATCACCGGTATTGTGTTTGGGATGTGGATGTTGATTTAAGGCGACGTATCAATCACAAAACATTCTGTTCTTCTGTAGCTTGTATTTTTTGAACCTTGCGAATAGATGGAAATTCGTTTTTCCTCTATGCCATAAAAGCGCGTTAAATTAGAGCGAATGTCAAGAGCGCGCTGGAAGGCGGTTTCGTAAGCTGTGGAACCGGAGAGAAGTTTTTCCGAATAGCCAACGCAATGAAGCTGCGAATAGGTTTTTTCTCTCATAACATTTGCTATTTGCAAAGTCAAAGCTGAGTGAAGGGAATCTGTTTCGTTGGCTTGTTCTTCTTCTTCTGGATAATAGAATGTAAAATCAACTTTCCTGTTCAGCAAAAATACAGGAAAATCGGGTGTAGTGAAATCGTTTTGCTGCGGAAGCCATCTGATTGGCATTTGCATTGGCACTGCTGGAACAGGTGTTTGGGTGGGAATTTCAATAGGTTCTTTAGCAGAGTTTTGTTTAACTGATGGTTCTATGGCGCATATTTCTTCTTTGGGATTTTTTTGTCCTAGCATAAAGGAAAATTTTGCCGCAATTCCAACGCTCCAAGGTCTCCAAGATTCCCATCTATCGCTTGCCACAAGGCTTGCTGAATTTTTGGTTTCTATTCTTTCTATTGTAGGCTTTAAATTCCTATCAAAGCCTTTATTGAAAGAGTAATCTGCAAATACACCTATAAGCATTGAAAAATTATTTGTCAACATTGCTTTTATGCCACCTTCCATAGCTAGCATAATTGAACTTTTTGAAGATATTTTTGTTTTGAAAGAGGAGTCTTTTTGCGGACCAAAGCCCTGAGAAGCAGGAGCGGTAGGACCAAATATCCTTAAATCATATTGAGGGTAATAACCTTCTGTTTCCAGTCCGCTATAATCTACGCTTGCGCTTGCTTTTTGAACAGCTCCAATTTTCACGCCTGCACCAACATAGTATAAATCATTGCTGAATTTCAATAGAATGGGAATTTGCAAAATAGTTCCATCCAATTCTTCTTTGAATTTGTTTATTGAGTATATAAAAATAAGAGAATCTTTTTCGCTATCCACTACCACTGAGTTGGTATCTTTTATAAACTTGCTTGTTCTTGTTTGCCAGCGAGAGGAATACTGAACTCCGGCAGAGAAACCAAAATTTTTAATGGGATAAACTGTAATTGCAATGCCGGGGGCACTGTTAAAAGAGAGTTCAGAAGCCCCAAAACCATAGTTCACATCAAATTCATACAAAGTTTGCGCAAAAATTGTATGAACTAGAAATACTAGAGCTATCAGAATTTTTTTGTTTTTATTCTTCTTTAACAATGTAAACTCCTGCGGATGTTTCTTTTATTAGTTTGCCATTTAAATTGTAAACTTTTGAATTTTTATTCAGATATTTTTCCTTAATGCCAAGTACTTGTTTTGTGAGCGTGGGTTTTGGTGGTTGCGTAATATTGATTTTTGCCTTGCCTTCGCAGGTGGAAATTCTATTGCCTTCTGTTGTTTGCATAACAATTTTGTAAATATCATTTGAATTATAGTTTACAATAGAATAAAATTGTAAATTACCGACTTCATTATTATTTTTGAACCATTCAAAATCTTTGAATTTTTTTGAATTATTATTCACAAATAAAACGCTATTCCATTTTTGCTTTACAATTGAGTCAAAAGGAATGGGAGTTTCTATTAAAATTGTATCAAATTTGCTGCGTAAACCATCTTTTGAAATCCATTCATAAATGAGCGTGTCCAAACCAGGTTTGTTTTTAAAAATAAATGGAACCTCGTAGTGCAAGCCGTTTTCATCGGTACTTCTTTGCGGAATGCTGTCAATTCTTAAAATTATATCTGGCTCTTTTGTGGTTATCTGTATTTTAATGGTATCTTTCACTTCGCAAAGGCTTGGGCTAAAAACAAAATAGTGACGTTGCTTACTGCTAAATATAGAGTCAATATCATAACCGGGGTCTTCAAATATAATTGTGTCTCCAACAAATAAATTTGAGATTTTCCATTTTGCTTTAATTGTGGTATCTTTTGTTATGGGAGTTTTTTCAAAATCAAAATTCCAACCGTCAAAATTATAACCCGTTCTTGTTAAAGTTTCCTTTGGTTCTTTGGCAAATTCTTTTTCTACTACTATTTGTGGTATTATGCTTGGAGTTCCGCCGTCTGTGTCAAAATAAACCAAGTATGCTTTAACTCTCCATATTGCTTTAATAGTTGTATCTTTTATTATAGGAGTATTTTCAAAATCGAAATCCCATCCCCCAAAGTAATAGCCTTCTTTTGTTAAAGAGTCTTTTGGTTCTGTGGCTAGGCTGTCTTTCATCACCTCTTGTTCTTCTATCTCTGTCATGTCGTCATCTTCATTAGTATCAAAAGAAACGGTGTAAGTTTCGCGACCCATAATGGTTACATCTATGGTTTTTGTTAAACCGTCTTTCCTTCGTACTTTATAAGTTTCTATTACGTCTGGTGACGGATTTTCTGAAACTGAAAATTTTGGAGAATAGGAACTTCCTGTTCCTATTATTGTGCCAATGGAAGTTGTCCAAGTGTAAATTCCAGTATCAGGAGGACTAACGGTAAATGTTAAAGTATCACCATAAGTTATTTCTGTGCTAACATTTTCACCGCAGCCCAAAGAAACTTCATTTGCAAAAATTTCAAAATCATCTTTGTCATTGCAATCTGCCCCAGCAAAAGAGAAGGCAAAAAAAACAAGAAAAATGGAAAGGCGTAAAAAAGGCATAACCTATTTTGCCCTCACTGCGCCTTGGTCTGCGCTTGTTGCCATGCTTGCGTAAATTTTTAGTGACTGGCTAATTTGCCTGTCTCTATTAGTTGGCTTCCAACCTTTGTCCCCTAGTTTTTCCATTTCTGCACGGCGCGCCGCAAACTCTGCTTCTGTTATGTTTATGTTTATGGTTCTGTTTGGGATATCTATTTCTATAACATCGCCGTTTTTGACCAAAGCTATATTGCCTTTGCTAGCAGCTTCTGGGCTAACGTGCCCAATGGAAAGCCCGCTGGTGCCTCCGCTAAACCTGCCGTCTGTAACCAAAGCGCATTCCTTGCCAAGCCCCATGCTTTTTAGATAGCTGGTGGGGTAGAGCATCTCTTGCATACCGGGTCCGCCTTTTGGACCTTCGTAACGGATAATCACCACATCGCCTTTTTTAACCTTGCGATTTAAAATTCCCTCTGCTGCCTCTTCTTGGCTTTCAAATACCACCGCAGGTCCTGTGAATTTCCAAATTGAACTATCCACACCTGCTGTCTTTACAACGCAGCCATCTAGCGCAAAATTGCCATAGAGAACCGCAAGCCCTCCGTCTTTGCTGTATGCGTTTGCTAAATTTCTTATCGCACCCTTTTCCCTATCTAAATCGTGGTTAGGGTATTTTGTGCTTTGGCTATATGCTTCTAAATTGAATTTGCGCCCTGGCGCTGCCAAAAAGCGTTTAGAGGCTTCTGAGCTTGCGGAATCCCGCATTATGTCCCATTTATTCAAATACTCGCCAAGGCTCTGAGAATGCACCATATTCACGTTTAAATTCAAAAGCCCTGCACCGCCAAGCTCGCCCAAAATGGCAGGAATTCCACCCGCTCTGTGCACATCTTCTATATGAATGTAATTTACGCTAGGAGCAACCTTGCAAAGGCAGGGCGTTGAGCGTGAAAGCTCGTTTATGTCTTTCATTGTGAAATTCACACCAGCTTCGTTTGCAACCGCGAGTATGTGCAAAACAGTGTTTGTTGAACCGCCCATAGCGATGTCTAGCCGCATAGCGTTTTCAAAAGCCTCTTTCGTGGCAATGCTTTTGGGCAAAACAGAGGAATCGTTTTTATCGTAGAATCTGTTGCAAAGCTCAACGGAGAGTTTTGCGGCTTGCTCAAATAATTTTTTGCGTTCTGTGTGAGTTGCCAA
>JAITFP010000089.1 GCA_031281275.1 Candidatus Fibrimonadaceae bacterium | reverse complement strand
GTAAAATTAGAAATTCTTGCCACCTCGAAAATCTGCAAAAGCTCTTTCTCCTTGAAACTCTTGGGAACACCTTTGAGCTTATGACCGTTTTTGAGAGAAAAAATAATCTTATCCATAATAGTTTCGCACTCGCTCTCTTTTTTCTTGAACCTAGGCAAGATTACATATATCATTTGCAGAATATCATAACTGATTTCAGGGTGCTTGTCGTTTCTCAGGGACAAATACTGGATTACTTCCGTACAGCCCTCCCCAAAATCAAGCTCAAACTCCAAGAAGCTAATGGAATAGAGCTTGGGAATATTGAAATCATAGTCTTTCCCTTTCACCGCAAGACCGCACACAATCATACAAAGGTAAAAGAAAGTCCGTTTTATAAAATGCTTTTGCCCTTCAACCTGAACTTCCACCGCGAACCTTGTACCTGTGGTATCTTTGCAATAAACATCAAATACGGCATCTCTATTGAACCTCGTTTTTCCAAACAGTTCGTGGTTAATGTTAATAACCTCTTTGATAGGGCTTTTCAGCTTTTCGGCAAGAAAAGTATTGAGAAGGAACAAAAGGAGTTCCGTGCATTGCTCGTTAGCAAATGCTTTCTTGAACGTAGAATCCAAAGTAAGCGGAGCAAACTTCGGCAGTTTTTTGGACATAGCAATCCTCGTGAAAAAAATTTATGTGATATAATAAAACCGCTCCCTTGCAGAGCGAATGTAGAAAAGGAAAATATAGAAAATTTAAAACAAAACACATATACCCAACAATCGGGCAACTAAGTTTTTAACAGACACTTGGTAAAGGTTTTACAGATGGGCGTTTTTTTATTGTTCTGTTTAAATAAACCTTCACCCCTTCATCCTCTCAACAAATTCCTTAAACTTAGGAACTGCCACGCTTATAGTTGGAAGCGAAGCGGTGAAAGAAAATCTAACGTAAGAGTCGTTGCCAAAGGATATGCCTGGAACTAAAACCAAGCCCTGTTCGTCTAACAAAGATTTGCAAAATTCTATTGAATTTGAGACCAAAGTACCAGCTTCTGTTTTTTTGCCATAGTATGAGCCAACATCCACGAATAAATAAAAGGCACCTTCGGGTTTTAAAAAGTTAATGCCCGGAATGGATTCAAATATCTCGCTTATTCTATGCATTCTCTCGGAAAATTCCTGCCGCATTGCAATCACAGAATCAAAGGGACCGTTTAAAGCCGCTATTGCGCCATATTGCGAAATGTTGGAAGGATGATGCGTGGTTTGTCCCTGTACTTTTGCTATTCCTTTTGCAAGTTCATTGGGTGCGGCAAGGTAGCCTATTCTCCAACCAGTCATGCAATAGGCTTTTGAAAATCCATTTACTATTATGGTTCTCTCCTGCATATCCGGCAGTGTCGCTATTGAAATAGATGGTTCTTTTGTGTAAATTAAATGCTCATAAATTTCATCTGATATGCAATATAAATCGTTTTCTACAATCACTTTCGCAAAAGATTCCAATTCTTCTTTGCTATATACAACTCCGGTTGGATTGCAGGGGCTATTCAATATTATGGCTTTGGTTTTGGGGGTGGCGGCTTTTGAAATTTGCTCTGCCTTTAGCCTTAATTTATTTTCTTTTGTGCATTCCAAAAATACAGGCTTGCCTCCGCAATACTTTACTAGTGCCGAATAGGTACCCCAATAAGGAACAGGTATAAGCACCTCGTCGTCTGTGTCTATTAGAGCGGCTATAGCATTAAAAACTGCATGTTTAGCACCGGATGTTGCGATAATTTGCTCTGGCGCATAAATGAGATTATTTTCTTTTTTAAGTTTCTCTCTCACCGCCTCCTTGAATGTTTGCATTCCGCTTGGCGTAGTATAGCGGGTTAAACCCTTGTTTATAGACCTTATAGCCGCTTCTTTTACGTGAACGGGCGTGTCAAAATTCGGTTCGCCAACTCCAAGGTTCCAAATAGACCTGCCATCTGTGGATAAACGTTTGGCAAGCGAATCTATTTCAACCGTCATTGAAAACGGAATTTCGTCCATTCTTTTTGCAAAAGGCTTCATAAATGCCTCCTATACTCTCTCATATATAAAAACTAGAAAAACTTTGTAATTTATAGTTAGATGATAGCTTTGCATATACTAGCACTGTTTTTAATGATACTGGCAAATGCCCTCTTTGTTCTAATAGAGATAGCCGTTGTTTCTGCAAGACCATCTCTTTTGCGGCAAATGGAACAGGAAAATAAATGGGGAGCTTCTCAGGCACTCGCAATAATAGAAGACCCAAATGTATTTTTATCAACAGCGCAAATAGGAATCACTCTGGTTGGGGTTTTGTCTGGTGCTTATGGTGGAGCAACTCTGGCAGAACCTCTTGAGCTTTTTTTATCAACATTGCCTTTGGTAAAAGAGTACGCAAATATGGTAGCCTTGCCTTTCATAGTGATAATTGTTTCTTATTTTTCCCTTATAGTTGGCGAGCTTGTACCAAAGAGGCTGGCTTTGCAATTTGCAGAAAAAATATCCTGCATTTCTGCACCACCGATGAACTTACTTGCCGTAATATTAAAACCCCTTGTTTGGTTTTTTGATTTTTCTGGCGACATAATACTTCGCCCCTTTAATCTGCACAAAAGAATAAAACGTCCGGTTACAGCAGAAGAGCTTCAGCAAATGGCTACCCAAGGACATCAAGAAGGCGGCATAGAGAAAGACGAATTAAATATGGTAAAAAGAGTTTTCAGTTTATCCGACAGAACGCTAGCTTCTGTTATGGTGCCGAGGATAATGGTTGAGTGGTTAAAGTTTGATATGGACAAAGCGGAATTGCGTGGAATAGTCATGCTCAGTCAATTTTCGCGTTTTCCGGTTGCAAAGGAGAGTTTGGAAAATCCAATAGGAACCGTTGATGCTCGCGACTTGCTCTGCCAGCTCGCCGCAGGCGGTGAATTGAATATGCAGGCTATGCTCAGGCAGCCGCTGTTTCTTCCCGAATCCATAAATGCCTTAGATGCTCTGCACAAAATGCAAAAACTAGAAGACCCTATGGTGCTTGTTATAGACCAATACGGGGTTTGCAGCGGCATAGCCACCATAGAAGATATAACCTCTGTGCTAGTTGCAGAAACCGAACTTACGCAGTTGCCTGTTGGCAATTTGAAAATGAAGGATAATGCTTGGGTAGCAGATGGCTTAATGGATATTCATTCCATAATGGAAATGTTTTCTTTTTCGGAATTACCCGGAGAAAATCCCGATTCTTACCATACTCTTGGGGGAATGGCTATGTGCATTTTAAATAAAGTTCCACAGCAGGGCGATGTTTTTGAATGGAAAAATTTGCAGTTTGAGATTTTGAGCATGAATGGTCAAAGGGTGGATAAGGTTAAGATAAGCAAAATTGCATAGCGAAAAATGAATTCTTTTATACCAAAAAAACTTCTCACATTCACAATTATCTGCGAAAGTCTCTCGCGTATAGCTTTGCTATTTGCTCTTTTTCAAATTTCAAATTTAACAAAAATGGGATATGAGTTTTTCACAGCGATTTTCCTTTTTGCCTTGCTTCATTTTTTTGCGCAAAAATTATCTCTCAATTTGGGTGGAGTTGCAAAAAAAAAATTGAGAGCATATTTCCAAAACAAATTCCTAAACACCATGCCAATTCAAGACCGTGCCCAAAAAGGAATGCCGCTCCAAGAACTTTCACTCCACTATATGAAAACCGCAGATTTAATGGAACCTTGGTATAGCCGCTTTTTGCCCAGTGCCTATATTGCCGCAGTTGTTCCAATCATAATTTTATTTGCGATGTTTTTTATAGATAAACTGACATTTACAATTCTGTTTTTCACGGGCTTATTGCTCCCTCTTTTTTTATTTTTGATAGGTAAAATAGCAAAGCAAAAATCTGAGGAGCAATGGCAGAGTTTTTCAAGGCTAAGAGCATTTTTTTTGGAAAGCTTACAAGGTTATAAAACCATAAAAATATTCAAGAAAGTAAAGGAGCGAGAAAGAGATTTAGAAATTGCAGAAAATGAATTCAGCAAAAAAACCTTGGCTGTTCTAAAAACCGCCTTTCTCTCGGCACTTGTGCAGGAATGGGCGGGATCGCTAAGCATAGCGTTGGTTGCCGTTGGTTTGGCTTTGCGTTTGATGAACGGTAGCATTGAATTTAGCACAGCATTTTTAGCTTTATTGCTAACCCCAGAATTCTACCGCCCAATAAGGCAATTTGGCACGGCGTTCCACACAGCGATAAATGCGAAAACGGCGTGGGAGAAAATAAATGATTATTAAATTACCTTTGCAAAAATCTCTAATTTACATATCTGGTCCGCCAGGTTGCGGAAAAACGCGGATGGTTTTAGAAATGCTGGGGCACATTGAGCCGCAGAATACTGATACAAAATTGATTTACGAGGGTGATAAAAACGATATTGCTTGGATGCCGCAAAATCCTGTTTGGTTCAAGGGAACTCTTTGGGAAAATCTTTGCCCAGTGGAAATGCGGGATTTTTCTGAGGTTAAGGTGGCTTTGGAGAGTGTGAATTTGGGGCATTTTACCAGCAGGTTAAATGAGCCAGTTTTGGAATACGCAAATAATTTCAGCGGCGGCGAAAAACGGAGGCTTGCTCTTGCAAGAATAATTTTGCTGAACCGCCCAGTTTGGATTTTAGACGAGCCTTTTGCTGGGTTGGATAGGGAAAATACCCAAAAAATTGAGAAATTACTGGAAAAAGAGAGTGAAATCAAGAGCATTTTATGTATTAGTCACCATTTGGCACGTTTTTTGCACATAGTTTAAGTATGGCTAGAATTACGTTTACAACTATGTACGACAGCACTATGCGCAATTTGCAGCATAATTTGGGTAAGCTTAACACGCTTGAAGAGCAGATTGCAAGCGAAAAAAAGATAAATCGCCCTTCTGATAACCCAATTGGCTTTACAAATAGCATGAAATACACTAATATTCTCAGTGCTCTTGGGCAGCAGCAATTAACTATGAAAGACGGTGAAGTTTATATGACCGTCTTGGAAAATACACATAACAGTATGAACAAGGCTTTTGGCCGTTGCCATGAGCTTGCGGTACAGGCATCAAACGATACCGTAAATCACGAACAAAGAATGTTCACAAATCTTGAAGTTAGGCAACTTTTGGAGCAAGTGGTGGCTAATGCCCAAACCAAGCACAAAGACGGCTATATATTCAGCGGCAAATGGACAAACCAGCCACCTTACGAAATTAAAAAAGCCGATGCGATTTACGAGGGTTACAAAAATACACCTCCCAATGCTACATTAATAAACCCACCAACCGCAATAACCCCTTCGGATCCTATTTTTGACCCAACGGAAAGAATCACAATTCAACTTTACGATGGCGGATACGAAGACCCCAACTTAGTGGAGATACCTAATAATCCTTTAGTTCAGCGAATTATACCAGGTTCTGTTAGTGGGCTTAATGGTTTGCAAGAAAAAAGCCATGTGATTCCACCTAACGACCCGAGTGTTGTGGCTGATTATGAAATAGATTACGTAAATGGAACCATCACTCTTTTGAGTGAAGACGCGAAAAGAGCTTTTTACGATACCTCAGGCAATTTAAAACCTCCTTACGATAAGGATAGCCCTTTAAACTCTGATAATATGCGACCCGAACTGCAATTTGAATATATTTACCGCAATTCATTAGATATGAAAGGGGAAATTATTCGCGAAATAGATACTAGCATAACAATGAAAATAAATTCCAATCGGGATGCGCTTTTTGGCAAAGGCGGTGAGAGCGATACTGATTCCTTTAAGGAAATAATAAGCCTTATGCAAGGGCTTTGGTATAACGACCAGCCGCAAATTTCTAAAAGCATAGAAAATGTTGATGCAGCTCGCAAAAGAAATTTGGCAGAGCAGGCAGTTGAAGGGGCTAGGCTTAACAGAGTAGCACTGACTTTTGACCGCAATGAAGATTTAACGATTACCAATACGGGTGCGCGTAGCGATATAGAAGATGTGGATTTTGTAGAAGCTCTTTCAAAATTCTCGCTCGCAGAAGCGGTTTATAATGCAAGTTTATTTGCTACATCCAAATTAATGCAGCAGTCCTTGATGAATTTCTTATAAGGGGGTTATTATGACTAACACACTGTTCAAAGTTTCGTCTATGATGAATCAAAGCAAACTCCGTTTGCACAACAAGGATTTGAATCGTGCAATGGAAAGGTTAGCCACAGGTTCTCGCATAAACCAGGCAAAGGATGACCCTTTCAGGAATTATGAGATAAAAAATGTAAACAGCGAAATTGGCAGAATAGATAAAGCAAAGCAAAATACAACGGATGGTGCATCTCTTTTGCAAATAGCAGACGGAACCTGCAATGAAGTGCATGGTATTTTGCAACGAGTGAGAGAACTTGCCGTTCAAAGCGCAAATGATACCTTATCTAGTACGGAACGCTTTTACCTAGACCAAGAAGCTGTGGGGTTATTAAAGGAAATGGACCGCATAGCGATGAGTTCAATATTTAATTCCAAGCAGATTTTCGGAAACAAAGGGGATTCTTTTTCAGATGAGCAAAGGGACTTAAAAGACTGGAAACCTTTTACTTTCGAAGATAAGGATAGAAACGCAACTCGCCCAGGTGTTTTGCACATTGGCTATGCTGCAGGAAAATCGGATGAATTAAAAATTTCCATTCCAGAAATTTCAGCAAAAAGTTTAGGTTTAGATTCAAGCATACATACTTATACTGTGGGTACCGATATGCATACCTATGCTTTTAGCCTAGCTACCCAGCGAGGTGCAACCAGAGCCATAGACGACTTGGATTTTGCTCTTAGTTCTGTTACAACCGTCCGCACTTATATGGGAGCTGTAATTAGCAGGCTGGATATGCACAACGACAATTTGCTAGACAAAGATATTACCCTAAGCGATTATTCCAGCAAAATTATGGACGCAGATGTTGCAAAAGAAAGTACCGAAATGGCTTCTGCGCAAATTAGGCAGCAAGCCGCAATTTCCATACTCGCTCAGAGCAACGCAAGAATAGGCAAAGTTTTGGAGATGCTGGGATAATGTCTAAACCTATATCCTTAACTGGCATTAAACCCACTGGCACTCCGCATTTGGGGAATTATCTAGGAGCTATACGCCCCGCTTTGGAACTTGCAAAAAAATACAGCACTGTTTATTTTATGGCAGATTATCACGCCCTTACAACCGTGCACAACAGTGAAGAGATGCGAAGCAACACCTACAAAGTTGCGGCAACTTGGCTTGCCCTTGGGCTTAACCCTGAAGAAGGTTTATTTTACAAGCAAAGCGATATTCCCGAAATTTTTGAACTCTCGTGGCTGCTCAGTTGCTTTACGCCAAAAGGCTTTATGAACCGCGCCCATGCCTACAAAGACAAGGTTGCAAAAAACCAAGCTGCTGGCACAGACAGCGATGATGGCGTTAATATGGGGCTTTATTGCTACCCCTGCCTTATGGATGCGGATATTTTGATGTTTAAATCTAATGTTGTTCCAGTTGGCAAAGACCAAAAACAACACGTTGAATTTAGCCGAGATGTTGCAGAGCGTTTTAACAAACAATACGGCAAAGATATTTTCGTTTTGCCCGAACCCCTTATCCAAGCCGAAACAGATATAATACCTGGACTGGATGGTCGCAAGATGAGCAAATCTTATGGCAATACCATAGAGATTTTTTTGGAACCAAAGGAATTGAAAGCAAAAATCGGAAAAATAGTTACCAATAGCCAGCCGATAGAAGAACCAAAAGATCCAGATAAATGCAATGTTTTTGCCTTGTATAAACTTTTTGCAAGCGAAGAGCAAAGCGCAGCTTTGGCAGCTCGCTACCGTGCAGGCGGAATGGGCTGGGGGCACGCAAAAGAAGCTTTGCGCGAACTTTTGGAAGAACACCTCGCTGCACCAAGGGAAAAATATAAAGCATTACTAGCAGATACAGCACAGATAGATAAAATTTTGGCTTATGGCGCAGAAAAGGCAAGGGCGGTTTCAAAGCCCTTTATGGAAGAGATTAGGGCAACGGTTGGGATAGGGTAGAGTAGCGACTCAGCACAAAGAAATAATCAGATAGCCTATTTATATAAGCCATAACAAAATCATCTATGGTTATGTTATTTTCTTTTGCCTTGGCTAAAATTCTCTCTGCTCTGCGGCAAACTGTGCGGCATATATGGGACTCTGCATTTATTTCGTTTTCGCCCGGAATGGTGAACTCTGTTAAAGGCTCAAGTTTAGAGTTCATTTTGTCTATTTCCGTTTCCAATTCTTTGATATGCTCTTCGTTTATGCTTGGCATACCTTTCCATTCTTTACCCTCTGGGGTTGCAAGCACAGCCCCGATATTAAGGAGCATTTTTTGAATATTGTTCAAATTTTCGCTTGTTGCTTGGTTCATTTTGCATAGGGATTTCAATTTGCCCGTAAAAGCGTTCAATTCATCAATAGTCCCATAGCATTCCAAACGCAGGTGCGATTTGGGCACTCGCTCGCTGCCAATAAGAGAGGTGGAGCCTTTGTCTCCAGTGCGTGTGTAAATTTTTGTTAGGCGCATTTTTACTAATTTAGTAAAATGAGGAAAAAACTTACAGAAATCACGTTGGTGGCAGGCATTATGCTTGCCTTGGCATTCGCTTTTTCTTGCTCATCTGATGACGATGGTTCTGGTGGCAACAAAATAACGAATTATAAAACCAAACTAATAGGAGACCAAGTTTGGATGTTGGAAAACCTTAACTACAAAGTTGCGGGTAGTGTATGCTACGACAATGACTCTGATAATTGCAAGAAGTATGGTCGTCTTTACAACTGGACAACGGCAATGGCACTACCAGATAACTGCAAGAATATTAGGTGTGATTCTCTAATATCCGCAAAGCACAAGGGCATTTGTCCTTCTGGCTGGCATATACCTAACGATGATGAATGGAATACGTTCATAGATTTTATTGGAGACCCTGCTACCGCAGGAACTGAGTTGAAGTCGGCTAACGGTTGGAACAGCAAGGGCAATGGTAAAGATACCTATGAATTTTCTGCTCTGCCTGGTGGTTCTGGCGACTCCGAAGGCAATTTCAACGATATTGGCGGCTACGGCTATTGGTGGAGTGCCAGCGAGATAAGCGACTATGGCGCTAACTACTTGCACATAGACTACGACGGCGAGGGCGTATATTGGATTAACGACCATAAGAGCAACTTGTTCAGCATTCGTTGCTTACAAGATTAAGGAACTTGCGCACAGGCAAATGCTGAGGGCAATGTTCCTCGCAGTTGCCGCAAGAAATGCAATCAGAAGCCTTGCCGCCTTTTGGCGGGCTTTTAATAGTGCCAGATTTTTTGAATTCGTTGTAAATGGAAAATAGCTCTGGAATGGGGATTTTTTCGGGGCAACCGTCTGTGCAATAGCGGCAGGCGGTGCAGGGGATTGCAATGCCAGTTTTGATTATTTGAGCTACGCTGTTTATAATCTCAAATTCTTTTTTTGAAAGAGGTTTAAAGTCCAGCATATAATTCATATTGTCTGCGAGTTGGGCATCGTTGCTCATTCCGCTTAGTACCATTATCACGTTATTGAGTGAGGCTGCGTAGCGAATAGCCCACGAAGCAACAGACATTGTTGGATTATGCGCTTTGAATATTTCTTCGGCTTCTTTTGGAATGTTTGCAAGTGTGCCGCCTTTCACAGGTTCCATAACAATAATAGGTTTTTTGTGTTTTGTGGCAACTTCAAAGCATTTGCGAGATTCAATCCCTGAATCTTCCCAATCAAGGTAATTTATTTGAAGTTGCACAAATTCCATTTCGGGATGTCTTGTTAAAATTTCGTCCAGCACATTTGCTTTGTCGTGAAAAGAAAAACCCATTTTTTTGATTTTACCCTCTGCCTTTTTCTTTGCTATAAATTCAAATGCACCTATTTTTTCTGATATGCGAAAAGTGTCCCTGCCAAGTGCGTGCAATAAAAAATAATCAAAATATTCCACGCCACAGCGATTCAATTCCTCGTCAAAAATGGGGAGCATTTGCCTAGCTTCTGTAATTGAAAACATAGGCAGTTTATCTGCAATTAAGTATGCTTCTCTTGGATGGCGCTTTGCAACAGCCTCTTTAAAGGCATTTTCGCTTTTGCCATTGTGGTAAACATAAGATGTATCAAAATATGTAAAGCCTTTTTCAAGAAAAGCATCTGCCAAGCGACAGAGAGCTTTTATATCTATGCTCCCTGAATCATTAGCGTTTATTTGCGGCAAACGCATTAAGCCAAAACCTAGGTTTTTCATATTTTATCCATTTTTAATATAGTAAATAAATTTTCTATATTATCCAATGAGAGGTAAATTTATGGCAACGGAAACGGCGACAGATACATTAACGGTTACGGAAGTTAAGCAAGCTATGAAAGTTCTAAGGCTTGGTGAATGGACTGAGGATCTATTAGACGAGATAGAGCTAGATAGGCGACTTAAAATTAGCTTGGAGCAAGCAGACAGGGGGGAAGGGAGACCGATAGAGGAATTTAAAAAGGAGTTGAACCAAAAGTTTGCAAGTGGATATTTCTCGAAAGAAAATGCAAGGAGACGAATAGAGGAAAGATTTAATGGATGAATATGAATTTGAGGGGAAACCAACAAACATATTCCCAGAATGCGAGGAAATGGTAATAGAAGCGTTGGATTACATAGCTGTTGATTCACCGAAGCAAGCTGAAATTATGATTAACCAGTTTGAGGAGACATTGGATAAATTAAAGAAACATCCTAGTATAGGCAGACCATACAAGAACGGAATGAGAAAGATAAAACTAGGCAAATTTAGCTATAACATTTATTACCGAGAGAATGAGGATAACATAGATATTCTTGGCATTTGGCATACAAGCAGGGGAACAGAGTTTATTAATAGGGAATAGCACCTGCCGTATTTAAAGTCTATGGAACTTCGCGAGGCTATACTTCAGCTGATATTAAAAACCACCTCCGCAAACAAACCCACCCAGCAATTGCATAGCTTATTTGTCTGAATCCCGATGACCACGATTTTTACCAAACATACTCTATAGGATATAAATGAATATTTTCATCACGAGTTATCAATTTCATATTTTCAGAAATTGCAGTTGCTATTAATATTCTATCAAATGGATCTTTGTGAAAATTTTCCAACTGTTCTAATTTGAAAATATAATTTTGATTTATATTCAATAACTTAAAACCATTTTTATAAATTAAATCCAAAAATCCTTTCGCTTTTCCATCAAATTTTAGTTTATTCAAACTCACTTTTATAGATAATTCCCAAACAGAAACAATGCTTGCATATTTTTGATTATTTGTATCTAAGATAATTTGCCTAGCATTTTCCGATAACTCTAAATCTCCATTGAAAAACCAAATAAGAGTATGGGTGTCCAATAAATATTTCATTACATATATTCCTTAAAGCAATCCAAAGGCGCATCGAAATCGCTTGCCATTTGAAATTGTCCTTTTGCGCAACCGAATGTAGGTTTAAGTTCTTGTTCTTCTATAGGGAAAAGCAATATTTCAATGGTTGAGCCAATATAATCCCTAGGTACAGGCAAGGTTATTTGCTCTTTTTCTGCTTTGCATATTGTTCTTACCATAAAAACTCCAAAAACTTTTTATTAAGATAGAAAATTTAAAGAGGGCTTAACCTTAGCATCGTGGCTCGCTATACGCAAGGTCGCTGTTGTAAATTTATTTTGTCAGAACCCCGATGACTCCGATTTTTGGGATTTTCAGGATTGCCGGATATGTAGGTTACTTGGTACGTGTTGGTGGATATTTAAACGAAAATTTAATGCCAGCTTTATTGTGAACAATAGACATATTGCCTTTGCTTATTACATTCATCCCGATAATCATATCAAAACTATGAATGGGCTTGCAAGACATAGCTCTTATATCTTTGAACAGAATATTGTTAGGCAACATCAAAGATAACATGTGAGTTTTTACAATAGCTATTCCATTAGCGTGTTTCATTTGAACTTCTGCTATATTTGGAAGCTTCAATCTTTTAGCAATTGTTTCCGATATAACACAACAATTTGCACCTGTGTCCCAAAGTGCTTTTAGATTCGTTCCAATGCCTGTTTTTTGGTTAAAAGCAGAAACGTTTACTATGATTTCGCCAATTTCAGAATCATAATCTATGGCAAATGAGTTTTTAGACATTATCCAAACGTAGGGAATAGGGTATGTTTATGCTATATGCAGAATCGTCAGGCAAGCATTTGTAAACAGAATAATTGCCAGCTCCAAATTTTTGCTCGCCGATTTCAACTGCTTCTCCAAGCGAATCAAAGGCATCTATTATTTTCCTGCCAGAGAGCAACAACTCTTTGCCAAAAAAACGCTTGCAAAGCTCTTTTTGGTGCTTTATGAAATAGTTCAAGGCTATTTTCTGTTTTGAAAGCTTTCTTTCCATAGTAGTTAATATAGAAAATTCCTTTTGTCTGAACCCCGATTACCAGAACATAAAAAACGCCCATCTATAAATGCTTTACCAAGTCTGCGGGTATGCTTATTCCCGATTGCGTATTTATGCCTTAATCTTTTCCAACAAAGATAATCCTTCATTTTCCATTTTAGAAAAAGCAAACCATTTTTTACCTAAATCTTTCAAACTTGCTCCCAAATGATAAATATCTTTGTTATCTATAATCAAAAATCTATCGTGGCTAAGGTTGAAAGCCTTTACTTCCATATTCGAGTATTGCTGATTGAATTTTGCCACATCTAAATTTAATTGCTTTGATACATTTTTTGTAAGTAAAGTAACTTTTACATTTTCGGATTTTTTACTTAACATTGTCAAAACAGATTCGTCTATGTAGTTATCAATCAAAATTATGGTATTCTTTGCTGATTTAATGATTTTATTTGCCAAAATATAAGCATCAAAAATTTGTCCGTCAAAAAATATTCCGCATTTTGGAACAATCTCCTTGCTCTCTAAAGCGTTGAAAATATCATCTATCTTTTTATCAGTTTCAATTTGTTTTTGTTCTACGTTTTCTATTCGTTGAATTATACCGCTGCTTTGAGCTATGAGTTTTCGCATTTTTACAAAAGCATCCATTATTTGTACACTTATTCTAACCGCTGTATCACTATGCAAAATGGCAGATAGCATAGCTACGCCGGATTCTGTAAATGCACTAGGTAGAATTGATGAATGTTTTAGTGTTTTGAACCGGTCACAATTTGTGACCAGTTCATTTGTTTCATTTTCACTTAATTGAAAGCGAAATCTTACAGGAAATCTACTTTCATTCCTCTTAACCGCCTGATTAAGAGCTTTAACCGAAACTTGATACAATTCAGCTAAATCCCTATCAAGCATAACCTGCAAGCCCCGAATGGTAAAAATTCTAGATTCTATTTTGTTTGTGGTTAATGTTAGAACGTTCGTATTGAACGCAATTTTGGTTTCTTTTTTGCCCATAACGCTATCTCCTAATTTTTTAGATTTGCATTAGGGCGACTGGAATGTAGGTGAAGAATATTCCCTAATGGTGGGAATGTAGAAAAATGTCAGAACCCCGATTCACCCGATTCGCCGATTTTCCCGATTGCGTATTTATATGCTTGGTGCAAAACTATCTACAACGCACATATCCATTTTGCTCATAATATTGTTCAAGATATTGCTCAAGATATTGTTCCTGAGTTATGGTGTTGCCGTTTATACAAACATACTTTGAAATATTATACCACACATCTCCGCATTTGGCTTCAACAACTCCGCGATTACATCTATTGTTAGGGTTATCAGGGTGATAATATGATGGTACATTGTTCTCATCGTCATCGTCATTGTCCGATGAGCAGGAAAAGGTGAGTGTCAAGGCAAGCCCGAAGGTTGCCGCTAGTGTGAGTTTTGAGATGGATTTTCTCATTTTGTTGTCTCCTTTGTTTGAGGTGAATTGGAAGGGTTTGAAAATCATTTGCGGTTGCTAATGGAAAAATTATAAGTGTGATTCAAAATTTTTAATAGCTTCTAAAACGTTATTTTTACCACCGAAACTTTCGTATATTTTTTTTCGTATTTCTTTTATGTCTTCAAGAAATTTTGAGTCTATACGATTTTGGTCTGTATAAACTGTATCGCCATGTTTTATGAATCTATCAAGTTCATAAAAGAAAATTTTAGCAATTTCAATTTTATCACTACCATATTCTTTTATAAAGTTATCAAAATGTATTAAACGATTTAAATCAATGCGTTCTGGTTTAATGTTACGTTTTCTAAAAGTAGCAAAATGCTCGGCTAGCATCATGAAGTGTTCTTCATAAAACTTCATTCTAAAATTGGATATCGCTAAAGAGAAATAAGTATATTCAATTTCTCCATAAATTTCCTTGCAATTTTCATCAAGGTCCTTGCGATTTTTCTCTAAACTGTTTTTTTCATTTTCAAATTCTTTTTTAATTTTTTCAAATTCTTTTTTTATTTCTTTATATTCATCAAGATCCTTCTCGACTTCTTTTAAACGTTCTTTTAGGTCCTCTCTAGATCTATTAGCTGCTATTCCTAATATAGTAACCACTATTCCTAATATAGCACATATTATAGCACTTCCAATAGCAAGACATGTTAAGAAAAATGAATAGGAATTATGAATATCTTTAAATGAATTTGAGTAAAAGGCTTCTACATCTTTTAACGTTTTTAATGTAATACTATCTAAATTAACCGTGTTTATTGGGTCGCTGGCGATAGATTTTTCTGTTGGCAAGGAAGGGTTTTCCTGCGAAAAGGAAAATGCTACTGTTAAGGCTACGAGCAATGCTGCTACTTTGACTATTCTGTTCATAATTAACTCCTATGTTTTCTCCACTAGTTTTTTTACCCTTGCCAAATCTCCGCAGAAAAATGAGGCTTGACAAGGTATCGCACCACTGTGATGCAAATTCTTTTCATCAACACCGCCTGCCTTACGCGGTAGGCTACGCCCTAGTCCTGCAAGCAACGAACACTATACAAGAGGAGCTTATCGATTCTGTTGTAGTCCACGTCCTCGTCGTGGTAGCGCATGGTCCGGATGTAAGCGAAGCCGCTATTGTTCTCGCTAGCACTCCACCAGAAGCCGAATTGACCGACCTGGGCAAAAATGCCACCAACAGAAGTGAGGCTGCCGCCCGGCAAGGCGGAAAATCCGTGCGTGTCCTCGCCATTGCCATTATACCAACCACTAGTCGCTTTCAATTTTGTTCCTGCACCTGCACAAGAGCTATAGTCATAACAGCTAGGATTGACATATTTCATCAAAACATTCCAATCCGCATCGCTTGGGATATGCCAACCGCTAGGACAAATGCCTCTATGCTTTGCATTTACTTGCGAAGCACAAGTAGTGGAGTTGCAGCTAGATGGCAGTGCCATTGCTGTTGCCCAATTATACAGCCTACCATACTTGTCGCAGTTGGCTTCGCTATTGGAATGGCACTTGCTGCCGTTCACATTGCAGTTCAAATTCTCAGCCATCCAAGTCTGGGTACCTATCTCAACAGTATTGAATGTTTGACCATTGCAATTAGAAACAACTGGCTTGCTCCATTGAGCGTAAAGCGTAACACCAGCATTAGCAGTGTAGCTTGCCCCAGAAGCATAAGACGTTCCGCTACCATTAGACGAAGTATTCCAACCAACAAAGTCATAGCCTGTCCTTGTGGGTACAGAAGTGCTCAGAGTTAACGTAACATCGTGGGTTTTTGTTTGACTGGCAGGCTCACCAGTGCCATCATTGGCGTTATATGTCACTGTATATGTATTCACCGTCCATTGAGCGTAAAGTGTAACACTAGCATTGTCTGTGTAGCTTGCCCCAGAAGCATAAGAGGTTCCGTTGCCATTAGCCGAAGTATTCCAGTTGGTAAATACATAGCCAGTTCTTATGGGTACAACAGTACTCAGCGTTAACGCAACATCGTGGGTTTTTGTTTGATTTGTAGGCACACCAGCACCGTCGTTAGCATTATAGGTTACAGTATATGTATTCGCTTTCCATTGAGCATAAAGCGTAATGCTAGCATTGGTTATGTAACTCGCTCCAGAAGCGTAAGAGGTTCCCTTGCCGTCAGCCGAAGTGTTCCAGTTGGCAAACGTGTAACCCGTTCTTGTTGGCACGTCAGCACTCAG
This sequence comes from Candidatus Fibrimonadaceae bacterium, assembly GCA_031281275.1. Taxonomy (GTDB): domain Bacteria; phylum Fibrobacterota; class Fibrobacteria; order Fibrobacterales; family Fibrobacteraceae; genus Fibrimonas. The sequence continues at coordinate 25,620 of JAITFP010000089.1, read as the reverse complement.
CGTTAATGTGACATTGTAGGTTTTCGTTTGATTGGTAGGCGCACCAGTGCCATCGTTAGCATTATAAGTTACAGTATATGTATTTATCGTCCATTGAGCGTAAAGCGTAATGCCAGCATTAGATGTGTAGCTTGCTCCAGAAACGTAAGAGGTTCCAGTACCGTTAGCAGAAGTGTTCCAACCAGCAAAGGTATAGCCTGTTCTTGTAGGTACAGAAGTACTCAGAGTTAATGCAATATCGTAGGTCTTTGTTTGATTGGCAGGTGCACCCGTACCATCGTTGGCATTATATGTTACAGTATATGTATTTGCCGTCCATTGAGCGTAAAGCATAAGGTCAGCATTGTCTGTGTAGTTAGCTCCAGGAGCGTAAGACATTCCAGTACCATTAGCCAAAGTATTCCAACTAGCAAATACGTAACCTGTTCTTGTAGGCACAGCAGCACTCAGCATTAATGCAACATCTTTGGTTTTCGTTTGATTAGCAGGTAATGTAACGCCTGTGACACCTGTGCCAGCGTTATAGGTTACAGTATATAAAACTGGGGCTACAGTTAATGTTCCGCTACACGTGGCGGTTTTTCCGTTGCAATCTCCAGAGCTTGCCGATACAGATACGCCACTATACGTACCTGCCGCAGGATTACTCCAAGTTGGTGCACCAGTCCAACTAAGACCGCTGCTAACTGTTGTGCCGTTGCAAGTCACAGCCGGAGCGGTTATTGCCGTGCCTGCTATGCCTGATGAAGGTATTGCAGAGCAAGCTAGTACGGAAGATACTGTCAATGTTCCGCTACAAGTTGCGGATTTTCCGTTACATTCTCCAGAGCTTGCAGATACAGATATACTACTGTATGTACCTGCCGCAGGAGTAGTCCAATTCGGTGCGTTTTTCCAACTAATACCGCTACTAACTGCTGTACCATTGCAAGTCACAATCGGTGCGGTTATTGCCGTGCCTGCTATGCCAGATGTAGGTACACTAGCACAAGCTAGCACAGAGGCTACAGATAATGTTCCACTACAGGTTGCAGTTTTGCCACTACAATCTCCAGAGTTTGCAGATACCGATATACCACTATAAGTACCTGCCGCAGGAGTAGTCCAATTCGGTGCACCAGTCCAAGTAAAACCACCGCTAAGTGCTGTGCCGTTGCAAGTTACTGTCGGAGCGGTTATTGCCGTACCTGCTGTGCCTGTCGTAGGTACGCTAGCGCAAGCTAGCACAGATGCCACAGTTAATGTTCCTCCACAACTAGCGGTTTTTCCGCTACAATTTCCTGAACTTGCAGATACAGATATATAAGGATATGTCCCTGCCGCAGGATTGCTCCAAGTTGGCGCACCAGTCCAAGAAAGACCACTGCTAACCGTAGTACCGTCACAAGTCACAATTGGTGCGGTTATTGCCGTACCTGCTGTACCTGATGAAGGTACGTTAGCACAAGTTAGTACGGAGGCTACTGTTAATGTGCCACTACAAGTAGCCGTTTTGCCATTGCAATCTCCAGAACTTGCCGATACCGATACACCACTATACGTACCTGCTGTAGGATTACTCCAAGTTGGTGCGCCTGTCCAATTAAGACCGTTGCTAATTGTTGTGCCATTGCAAGTCACAGTTGGAGCGGTTATTGCTGTGCCTGCAATGCCTGTTGAAGGTATTGCAGAGCAGGCTAGTACGGAAGATACTGTTAATGTGCCGCTACAGGTAGCGGATTTTCCGCTACAGTTTCCAGAACTCGCTGATACAGATACATTACTGTATGTACCTGCTGAGGGATTATTCCAAGCAGGTGCGCCAGTCCAATTAAGACCGCTACTAACTGTTGTGCCATCACAAGTAACTGTCGGTGCGGTTATTGCCGTGCTTACTATGCCTGAGGTAGGTACGGTAGCACAAGAGAGTACGGAGGCTACTGTCAATGTACCGCTACACGTGGCTGTTTTACCGCTACAATTTCCAGAGCTTGCAGATACAGATACACTACTGTATGTGCCTGCCGCAGGAGTACTCCAATTCGGCGCACCTGTCCAATTAAGACCGCTACTAACTGTTGTACCGTTGCAAGTTACAGTCGGTGCGGTTATTGCCGCGCCTGCTGTGCCTGTTGCAGGTACGCTAGAGCAAGCTAGCACGGAGGCTACTGTCAATGTGCCGCAGCTTGCTGTTTTGGTGCTTCCTCCACAATTTGCCGTAGCCGATACGTTATATGTGGCAGCAGCAGGATTAGCCCAATTCGGTGCATTTGTCCAAGTGATGCTGCTGGTAACCGTGTTGGTTCCGCATCTAACAGTTGGTTGCGTTACAGCCGTGCCAGTGACACCAGTCATTGGCATACCTGTGCAGGTAAGCTCATCTACAGAAGGTGCTGCACCTACAGTTAATGTACCGTTACAAGTGGCGGTTTTTCCGTTGCAATCTCCAGAGCTTGCAGATACAGATATGTTGCTATGTGTACCTACCACAGGATTGCTCCAATTCGGTGCTCCAGTCCAATTAAGACCGCTACTAAGTGCTGTGCCATTGCAAGTAACTGTCGGAGCGGTTATTGTTGCTCCTGCAATACCAGTTGATGGTACAGCAGAGCAAGCTAGTACGGAGCCTACAGTTAATGAGCCGCCGCAGGTGGCAGTTTTGCCGCTACAGTTTCCAGAGCTTGCCGATACAGATATGCCACTGTATGTACCTGCCATAGGATTGTTCCAATTCGGTGCTCCAGTCCAATTAAGACCGCTACTAAGTGCTGTACCATCACAAGTAACTGCTGGCGCAGTCATTGCTGTGCCTGTTGTGCCTGTTGAAGGTACAGTAGCGCAAGCTAACACAGAACCTACCGTTAATTTGCCGCCACAGGTAGTAGTTATGCCACTACATTCTCCATAGCTTGCCGATACAGATATGCCACTGTATGTACCTGCCATAGGATTGCTCCAATTCGGTGCACCAGTCCAATCAAGATTGTTGTTACTAACTGTTGAGCCATTGCAAATCACAGCCGGTGCGGTTATTGCTGTGCCTACCGTACCTGCTGGAGGCACAGTAGCGCAAGTTAGTACGGATGCTATTGTTAATGTTCCGCAGCTTGCTGTTTTAATGCTTCCTCCGCAACTTGCTGTAGCCGATACATTATATGTGGAAGCCGCAGGATTAAACCAAGTAGGCGCATTTGTCCAGCTAATGTCGGTTGTAACTGTATTGACACCGCATCTGACCGTTGGTTGCGTTATAGCCGTGCCTGTGACTCCAGTCATTGGCATACCCATGCAAGTAAGCTCATCTACAGAAGGTGCCGGGCTTACCGTTAATATACCGCTACAGATGGCAGTTCTGCCGCTGCACTCTCCATAATTTGCCATTACCGATATGCTTCTATATGTGCCTATCGCAGGATTATTCCAATTCGGTGCCCCAGTCCAATCAAGACCGCCACTAATTGTTGTGCCATTACAGGTCACTACCGGCGGGATTATCGTTGTGTTTACAATGCCTGTTGAAGGCACAGCAGTACAAGCCAGAGTGTATGTTGCAACGCTAGAACTGCTCCGCGACACTACGACAGAGCTTGACGAAACGCCCACATAATTTTTGCTCTCCCGATCATCAGGATTATCACGCTCACCTTCCGCACAGGACATCAAAAGAAAAATGCCTAATAGAAAAAATCTCAAAACCATATATGCACCCCTATTCCCGAAGCCAAAGCCGCACCGCCAGTAATATAACGGATATTCCTCGCGCTACGGCTACTCTTCACATCTTGCCAAGCATCTTTGTAATGTTCCTGAGGCTGCCCACGCTTGCCATATCTATCCAACGCATCCTGCATATTTGCATTTGCCACCAGCCCAGAAGAAACAAGCACAACCCCAGCAATATCCAATGCCACAGCTACCATAGTATGCTTTTTCTTGGCAGGCTTCGGCTCATAGACAATGCCGGGCATTTTCCCGAACATCTCCGGTGCTTTCTTATTCAAAATATCAAGCAAGCCGGATATATTTTCAGCCTGCCCTGTAAGCCCAGGGCTAGCCTGCAAACCGTTTCCGCTATTGTACAATTCCACGCTAATGGTCAAATTGCTACCAAAACGCCCCAATCTCGCTTGCCCTATATAATCCGCATTTATCTTCCTACCAAGCTGCGCCAAACAACCCTCAGTTTCCTTGCAAATCTTCACCGCAATTTCCCTACCACCCAGCTTATCAATAATGCTCTGCTCCGTCATTATTCCATAATTCTTCTGCAAAACATTGCCAGCAATTTCACGCAACCTCACTGTAAGGTAAAGCAAGTCCGTAATTTCCACGGATGGTTCGCCATCGTCAACGGTTCTCAGAATAGCAAGTCGTTTAATTTCATCTTGCCCGTGAGCGACAAAAGCAAAAAGCAGCAAAATGAAAATAGATTTTGCCATATTCACAACCCCCTGCCAACGGAGCCGAGAAAATCCGCATTTAATGGGGGGGGGGGGGGGGGGGCCGCCCCACCAAAAAAATTTTACTTATAATACAAAAACAAAATATTAACAAAATTTGCGCTGGCTTCCATATTGTGCATATAGTCGTCGAATACGCCAAAAGAACCGTATTGCCAATTCATTGAAAGTTCGTCTGTTATAGTTGTGCTTAGAGCTTCTTCGCTTGGCACAGTCTTTTTAAGAATCTTTATAAGCACCGCGTTTTGTGTGCTTATGTATGGACCACTCCACGTGCCTTCTTTTGCCGTTGAAAGGGCATTGTAAACTTCGGGGGTGGCGTATCCAAGACCAGGCAAATAGCTTTCAAAAGAAACTGAGAGGGAATCTATTGATGCCTTTTCCAAAATATTTTTTGATGCGGAATCCAAAACGGTAATTTCAGAAAGTTTGCTGGTATTCGCTTTTAGATAATCTGCGATAGCTACTGCTTTGGCTTTTGATTTTAAATTTTGCTCAATTTTTGTTTTTGCAAATTCCTCACTCCTTGAGCCTGCGGCTAAATTGCCTGCTTTTTCAAACAGAGCCACCCATTTTGGGTTTTGCAAAATTTCAGAGGTTTTAGAATCTTCTTTTGGGCGCAAGGGATTAAAAAAGGCATAAGAAGACAATCCAGATATATGACCAAGCTCCGAAACTTCGCCGCCTCTTTTGAACCAGTTGGAATTTTGCGGTGTTAGGTTTTTGGCTTTTGCGGCTTCTTCAAAACTTTTGCCATTGTCCACATCTGTTTTCACTTCGTTCAAAATAGCCTCAAGGCTGTCTATGGTTTCCGAAGTTGCATTAACAACAAGAAGTATGTGCCTTGCCTTCACTTGTTCTTCATCGTTTTCAATTCTCTTTCCAAGGCTTTGGATTATATGGTAGCCAAATTGTGAACGCACAGGCTCGCTTATTTTTCCAGAATCCAAAGCAAATGCAACACTGTCAAATTCTGCTACCCATGTTCCATGCGGAGTGTAATCTCCAAGCTCGCCCCCTTGGGCGGCGGAACCTGGGTCTTCGGAACTGTTGCGGGCAATGTCTGCAAAATCTGCTCCCTCTCTTATTTGGGCAAGCAGCATTTTGGCATATTCAAAAGTGCTTTCCACATCTTTTTCGCTAGGAGCAATGGGAATAGCAACGTAATTTACCTTAGCCAAATCTTCTGCCACATAAAAACTATCCGGTTCTGCTTTGAAAAGAGAATCTATTGAACCTTGCGAAACGGAAATATCTTCAAAAGAATTCGGTTTGCCTTGTGCGCTCAAAAGCTCAAATTTTGTCTCTCTGTTCAGCACTCTGTATTTAGCTTCCAATGTGGAGGGTTGTAGTCCTGCACTGATAAAAACACGAAGTTGTTTTTCTGGAATTTTTGCTGTTTTGAGTATATTTTCGTATTCCATCATAAAGGGAATATTATAGGTTTCTGGGTTAGAGAGCCAAGCCTCGTACTTTGCAAAATCAAAAACTCCATCTGTTTGAAAGGAAGGTTCTCTATCTATGCCTTGAGGTGGATCGTTGCGCAAATCTTTGGACATTTCATAGACAGATGCTTTTATTTTTGCGTTTGCAATTAATTTTTGAATTAAATGCTGCTGAACAAAAGATTTGAACAAATTTTCCCTGAGCTGAAAAGCCTGTTCGTTGGAAAGCCCGCTTTGCTGGCTCTGTATTTGTCGCAGACGTATATCAAATAAATCGTTTGAAAGTTTTTCGCCATTGACTGTGCCCACAGGAGGTCTTTTGTCTATTTGCAAAGAAGACATATCCATAAACAACAAACCAGCGGCTATTCCTGCTATTGATATATAGATTACCCATTTGGCATTTTCACTTATCCAAGTTAACATATTTATTTCTCCTTACAGTGTTGCTAGCAGTTTTGAGGCATCTGCGGCTTTTGGTGAATCTCCATAAATTTTCAAAAGTTTTTGGGCAGTTTGCTTTGCCTTGTCAATATCTTTTGTTTCCATATAGCAAAGGGTTAATTTCCACAGAGCGTCTGGAACGGTAGGAACCATATCCACAGGCTCGGTTTTTGCGTATCTCTTTGCTAAATCTCCGGTGCGTTTGCCATATTTATTCACAAATTGGTTCAAAAGAGAAATTGCCTCTGAATAGTTTTGCTTTTCCATAGCCACCACAGCAAGCCCGTGTTCTGCTGCAGAAGCTATTAATTCAACGCCAGAGGCATTGGCTACGGCTTGCTTGTAAAGAATTTCGGCACGGTCTAGCTCATTGTTTTGCAGGTGAAGGTTGCCGCTCAAAAGAGCCGCCTTTGCAAGGGGGAGTCCTTTGAGTGCTCCGCTTTGCATTGCGCTTTCAAAGGCTATAAGGGCAGAATCGCTTTTACCAATGTATATGTAATCCAAGCCTTTTCCAAGGTCTTCTGCCATTGCAGATTCTTTTTTAAGCGAGGCATCCAAATGCTGGATAATGGCAAAAATAGCCACAGCCACAAGCATAAGGGCAATTATGACTTTTGTTCCGTGACGGGGCCAAAAATCCGTTTTTATGAATTCAAACCAAGACTCTGCCGAGTTTGGCGCAGCTTTATTGCCTGAATTTGGCATTTTTTCGTTCATGTTATTCTCTGGGTTCTCGGAATTGTTATTTGTGTGAAATGGAATATAGAAAATTTTTGCTATATTAATTATTTGTAATGGCATTTCCTGAATTAACAGATACGCATAAAAAACAATTGCAAGCATATTTTATTTCCAACGAAATTGGGAAAATAACAGCACAGGCACAAAATATGGAGGAGTTGTTTAACGGCTTGTGCCTTGGATTTAGAGAATTGGCTGGTTACAATAGGGTTATGGTATTAGGTGTAGATTCCGAAAATTTTTGCCTAAAACCTTTGCACAGCGTTGGCTTTGACAAAGAAAAACTTAAAGATTTTCGCCCTGAAATAAATTTCATGGCTGGCGAATATACCGATGCTATTTTTCTCAACAAGCATATTTTCGTAAACTCTGTTCCAGAAACAGATTCATTTTCCTTGCTTGGGAGCAAAGCCTATATCACCTTTCCTTTGCTTAAAAGAGCCTTGAACGAGTGCTGGAAAGTCAAAAAATGCCAAAAACCAAATTGCCCCAGTTTCAATTCAAAAAATCAGTTTTGCTGGACAAATATAAATTCTGGTCTTGCCATAAATGCTCCCACAGAAGACATAAGACGAAGCACCTGCATTAAATGCAAGGAGTTCAAGTGTGAAGGCTTGCTTTGGCTAGACTTAACAAATCACGCTACAATAACCGGTGAAGACACGGCAATGATTTATGCGGCGGTTACACAAGTTGGACTCCTAATAGAATCTTTTAGAGTTCACGAAGAATTGGTAAAAGTAAACGAAAAATTAAAAGTAACTCACGCAGAATTACAAAAAGCGCATCAAAGCTTAAAAGAAGATTTGCAAGCAGCAAGCTTGATTCAGCGGCAACTGCTTCCTACAAGTTTTCCAAAAGGGCTTTTAGATGTATATGCAGCATACAAAGCCAATTTGTATGTTAGCGGTGATTACTACGATTGCTTTGAATTGAATAACAATGTTATTGCCTTTGTGGTTGCCGATGTATCTGGGCATGGCTCTGCTGCCGCAATGCTTATGAGCATGTTCAAAATAATGTTGAAATCTTCGCCATTCAACGGAGTAAGCCCTGCCAAAACGTTAAAGGCAATAAACGAAACTTTGGTATCCGAGGTGGATAGCGGAAAGTTCATAACGGTTTTTTATGCGATATGGTTAAAAAACACAAATGAATTCATATATACCAGCGCAGGGCATAATCCTATGCCCATTATGAATAAAAAAACAGGTGAAATAGAATTGCTAAAATCATCCGGTTTTTTTATTGGCATGATGCCAGACATAAGAGTACAAGACAGAGTTCTGAAACTAGATGGGAAGTACCGCATAGGTCTTTACACAGATGGAATAAACGAAGCGATGAATTCTGCAAAGGAACAATTTGGTCACGACCGCATTCATAATCTTATGAAAGAATCCGCAACTAAAAGATGCAGGGAATTTGTGGAAACGCTTTTGAAAAAAGTAGATGATTTTAGTGGGGGAGAAGAGCTTGCAGACGATGCTACTATTTTGGTGTGCGATTTATAAGAATGCCGCTTAAATGAGTAAAAGTTTGGATAAGGCAAAGCCGCCTATGAGTATGGATGTCATGCTGAATACCACGGTTGCTTTTGTGCTTTTTCCAACACCTTCTGCGCCATTCGTGGTATAATATCCAAAATAGCAGGCATAGCTGGATATAAAAAATCCAAAGAGCGCAGATTTTATTAAACCAACAGCAAAATCCCAGTCTTTATAGCTTAACCTAACCCCAGAAAAGAACATGTGAAAACTAACTTCTTTATATAAATAAGCAACCACAAAACCGCCCAAAAGCCCCACGAAAATGCTGAGTATGGTTAAAACCGGAAGCATTATTACCGCAGAGGAAATGCGGGGAACAATTAAAAACTTATAGGGATTTAGCCCCAAAACATTGAAGGCATCCAATTGTTCGGTCACAGCCATTGTACCTAGCTCGGAGCACATAGAGGCTCCAACTCGCCCTGCCAAAACCATAGCTGTTAAAATAGGGGCTAGTTCTGTCATAACAGATTTTCCAACCGCCATTCCAACATAAGTGAGGGGAATCATATCTGTGAATTGGTATGTGAGTTGCCAGCTCATTATGCTGCCTGTGAAAATAGATGTTGTTGCAACGAGTGGAATGCTTGTTATGCCTATGCGGTGCATTTGCTCAACGGTTAAATGATGGCACTGCACCGTGGCAAAAACATTTCTGAAAGTCTCCAGAATAAACAAAATATAATGTATTGCGCCACTTAACCCACGACGAACAAAACTACCAAGCGGAATCACTACGATTGAGGTTTTTGTCATTTTTTCGGCTGTGCTTTTTTGTCATTTTTTGACTGCGTTTTTGGGGGAGCTTTCATTTTGCTTTTGTAAAGTGCATCGCTACGCAAATATTTCAAGGCTTCTGCGAGCTGGGCATCGTCTCTGAGCATCCAGGCTATGCGAGCCTCTTCGCCTTGAGCAGCACCTATAAGCTCTCTTTTAATAGCATTGAGGCTATAGCCTTTTGTTTCAAGAGCCTGTGCTTCGTTTTGTTTTGCAAGTGCGGTGCGCAAATCTGCTATTTTTGCCGCAATCGTAGTATCTTTCAAAACTTTGGAAGAATCCCCGTGAATAATATTTTGCTCTTTGAGGAGAGCCTCTTCCACAGCTTCTGCTATTGTTTGGGCATTGCTTTTTATCTTTGCAAAATTCGTGTCTGCTGCGCAAAATGCGCGGAATGCGCTGAATAGGGTATCTGGAGCTTTCCAACCGGAATCTATTTTTGCAGCTGCATCTCCAAGCTGGGAACGGTATTTAACAGCAAAGCGAAAATAAAGCGACATTCTCTCTTGAATTTGGGCTATCCACGGAATTGGTTTTTGCTCAATATCAACATCGGGAGTTATGCCACCTCCTCCATACATTTTTCTGCCACCTGCTGTGTAAAAAACCTGTGCCTCTTGTGCGGTATCTTTTTGCAAAGTATCTGCTGGAGAAGACATTAAATCATCGGAATCTTCGGAACTGGCAGAGCTTCGTAGTCCATGCCCTTTTATGCCATTTTCTGGTTTATTTACGCACCTACCAAAGGGCAGGTAGTAAAAGGCTGTGGTGAGCTTTAACGCACGACCATCGTAATCAAGCGGGAAAATGGTTTGAACGCTTCCTTTGCCAAAAGTGGTTTTGCCCACCACTATTGCCCTGTCCCAGTCTTGCAAAGCCCCAGAAACTATTTCCGCAGCTGAGGCGGTTCCTTGGTTTACAAGTATGGCTATTTGAGTATCTTCGCCTACTATGCCATTCCTAGTTGCTTTATTTTCTGAATTTACAACACGCCCCTTTGTGCTAACAATGCGGTTGCCGCCTTTTAAGAACAATTCGCTAACTTCTATTGCTTGGTTCAAAAGCCCACCCGGATTATAGCGCAAATCCAGTATTATTTTTTTCATGCCTTGTTTTTTTAGCTTGTTTATAGCCTCTTCCAATTCACTAGCTGTTTTAACGTTAAAGGTCGCAAGTTGAATGTAGCCTATGTCTTTATCCAGCATACCCGCATAAGGAACCGCGTGAAGTACAATTTTTGCTCTTGTGATGGTTATGTCAAAGGGTGCTGGAACTCCTTCGCGAGCTATGGTCACTTTAACATCGGTTCCAACCTTGCCGCGCAATTTGTCAACAGATTCATCTTGAGTTAAATCTTTGGTAGGTTTGCCATCTATGTGGGTTATTCTATCTCCTGCCATTATGCCAAGTCTATGCGCCGGAGTGCCTGACATAGGAGAAATTACCGTTAATTGATTATCCCTTATGCCTATGGTTATGCCTATGCCGCCAAATTCGCCATCTGTTGCGAGTTTTAGGTTATCGCTTGCTTTTGGGTCAAGAACTGCGGTATTTGGGTCTAGCACGTTTCGCATTCCGCTTATGGCGGCTTCTGTTAATTCGCTAGGGTCAACATCTTCAACGTATTTCAAATTTATTTCCGAAATAACCTTGTTAAGGCGGGAGAGTTCTTCGTAAAAATCACCAGAAGCCTTAGCTTCTGCGGAGGGCTTTCCGCAAGCCGTGAAAATGGCAAAGAGAACGAACAGGGATAGCAACGAAAGTTTAACAGATTTCATAGAATTGTAATGTAGAAATTTTCAGTGCCTAAAATGTCTGGTTTCCGTAAATGCCATTGCAATGCCAAATTTATTGCAGGCTTCTATAACTTCATTGTCTTTTTTTGAGCCACCGGGCTGCACAATATACTTTATGCCCGCAGAATTAGAGGCATCTATATTGTCTGCAAAAGGGAAAAACGCATCGGAAGCCATTACCAAGTTGCCCCAAACGCTTTCCGGCAAATTCATCCGTTTAACGTTATCTGCCACTCTTGGCTGGCACAAGCGAAGGTTTGAATCTATACGGTTTGGCTGCCCAGGTCCAAGCCCGAGTATCATAAAAAATCCGGTTTTATATTCATAGCACATAACTATTGCATTGGATTTGGTGTGCTTGCAAACAAGCCAAGAGAATTTTGCAAGTGCCTCTTTTTCTTTAGGAAATTTTGCTATTGTTGGACATTCAAATTTTTCCCAACATTCAATATCCCTATCTTGAACAAGCATCCCGCCTATCACGTGCTTATACACCTTGCAAGCCACAGGTGCTTTTATTTCCCCAACTTTCAAAAGACGAATATCTTTTGATTTGTTTTTCAATAATTCCAAAGCATCTGCATCAAAATCCGGCGCAAGCAAAATTTCAACAAAACGCCCCTTTAACAATTCCGCAGTTTTCAAATCCACTTTTCTGCTAACAGCAATAACAGAGCCGTAGGCGCTAACCGGGTCTCCTTCCCAAGCATAGTTAAAGGCTTCTGAGAGAGTTTCGCCTGTTGCAAGCCCGCAAGGGTTAAGGTGTTTGATTATTGCAACGGTGTTTGAATCCGAAAACTCCCTAATCATTTCCAGAGCGGCATCTGCATCCACAATATTATTATAAGAAAGCTCCTTGCCGTGCAACTGCTCCGCAGTTGCGAGGCTTGCTTCCGTGCAATTAGGGTCTTTGTAGAACACTGCATTTTGATGTGAATTTTCTCCATACCTAAGCGGCGTACCATTTGCGAAATTTAAGGTGAGATTTTGCATGGGGGTAAGGTAGAAAACAAATTTTCTACCTTACAAAAATGCCTTTGTTCCCTTTTTTCGTTTTGCTGGTTTTTACCCTTGCTGCCTATGGGCAGGGGCAGGAGCAAAAGCGGCTTGCCATATTGAACACCGAAGATAACGGTGAGCCATCGCTTGAATTTACGGATTTGACCTATTTGACTGATAGGTTGCGTGAAATAGCTGGGAATACGTTGCCCGAAGATAAATATTTCGTTATGACCACGCAGAGCATAATAGACAAAATGGGTTCAAAGGAGAACGCTCGAAAAGTTTGCAAAGAGGCGACTTGCATGGCTGAAATAGGTCGTAAAATAAGCGCGGAGTATATCGGTCAGGCAAGGCTTGGGCGTATTGGTGGCAATTTGACCATAAGTATGGAATTGTACCATAGCGCAAGGGGTAATTTAATTGGTTCTTTCACAGGCAATGCCAAAGACGTATTTGGCTTGTTGGCAGTAATAGACGAGAAGGCAGCCACGGTATTTCGCAAAATGCCAGGTGTTTCCGCAGGTTCAAAAACCGCTCCATCTGCTCCTGTTGTTGTAGGCGGCATAAGCGGCTTGCAGAAAGCGGCTTCTTATGAGGCAGACGAGGAAAAACTGTACGTTGTCAATTTAAGCACGGAACCCCAAGGTGCGGCTTTGAGCTTTGACGGCGTACCAAGCTGCCCAAAAACGCCCTGCAAAGCAGAACTGGCTGGTGGCAATGTTCGTATTATCGCCGCATTAGAACAGTACGAAAGGGCAGACACAACGGTGTTAATAAAACAGAACAACCAGAGCATATCTATAAAATTGAAATCCAATTTTGGCGTATTGGAGATAAAGCCCGCTTACTTAGACGGCATAGGCAAGAACGAGCAATGGAGTTTAACCATAAACGGCAAGCCGTCTTCCTCTTGGGAAAACAATCTTTCGCCTGGCAAATATTCTGTTAAATTGAGCAACGAGTGCTATGAGAATATAAGTTTTGATGTTGGCATAAACAAAGGCAAGCGTGAGGTTTTTGATATGTCAGGCAACATAACGCTAAGGAAAGGCGGCTTGACTTTGAGTGCGGAGCGAAACGACGAGCCAGCGAGCGAGCCAGTTTTTGTGAACGGCAAGCAAGTTGGGGAAACTCCTTTTAGCGGCTCTGTGCCTTTGTGCGCAAAAGTTGAGATAGGCAATGGGAAAGAAGTTGTCAATGTGAATTTGAAGTACAACGAGAAAATCAAGCACACGCACCGTTTCAATAGCGGTACCAAGTCATATACGGAGAGCAGCAGCCCACAGCCGCGTAGCGGCGGCAGTTCATTCACGGACAGCCGCGACAACAAGACATACAAGATGGTGAAAATAGGTAACCAAACGTGGATGGCAGAGAATTTGAATTATAACGCCAGTGGCTCAAAGTGCTATCGCAACCAAGAAAGCAACTGCCAAAAATACGGAAGGCTCTATGATTGGAACACTGCTAAAACCGCTTGTCCCAAAGGCTGGCATTTGCCTACTGAGGATGAATATGGCAAGCTAGATAATTTTGTTGGAGCAACCTCGGCAGGTAAATTTTTGAAGGCAGCGAGCGGTTGGAACAATAATGGCAACGGTAATGACAAGTTCGGCTTTTCCGCCCTGCCGGGCGGCTACGGCGATTCTGATGGCAGTTTCTACAATGGCGGCGACTTCGGCTACTGGTGGAGTGCCAGTGAGTACAGTAGCAGCGACGCCAAGCGCCGGAGCATGAACTACTCCAACGGGGACGTGAGCTACCACAGCTACGGTAAGGGCTACTTGAAAAGTGTCCGTTGCTTGAAAGACTGAAGGCACTTTTACGTGCCCACCGCTAGCGGAGCAAGCGGTGTTTACCTAAGGCTGTGGGCGTTATTTTATAGATAAATGAAAATTACAAACAATCCAACCCAGCCAACAATACAACATTGTATAAAGCGGTCGTTCAATAATATTTTTGTTGGATCGCCATTTTTCAAATAAACTATCGTAAGCTGTAAATAGCGAATAATGCCCATAAGCACAAAAACAGATGTAAAATAAATATGTTTGGAATGAAAACGTTCTATTACATCGGGCGAGAGTGTGTACATAATATATGCGATAACAGTGATAGCTGCAACGAATGTTATTACTTGATTCATAAACTCCAAATTGTATTTACGGGTATTTTTTCGGGGGAAAGTACCCGTATTTTCATATAAAATCACATCGTCGCGCCGTTTAGCAAAGGCAAGGAACAGAGAAAGCAGAAATGTCATAATAATAATCCATTCTGAAAGCCAAATATTTGAAGTGATTCCACCAATCCAAACTCTTAGTACAAACCCAATGGAAATAATTATTACGTCAACAATAGCATATTCTTTTAATCGAACGCTATATGCCAAATTCATCACATAATAAAAAACTACCAGCTCTATCAAAACTTTGCCAGAATTTCCGCCAAAAAATAAAAGAATCAGCATGGAGAACAAAAAGCAAACCGCCATTATGATATAAGCTGTTTTTTTAGAAATTATACCAGAAGCTATTGGTCTTTTGCATTTTTCAGGGTGTAATTTGTCTAATTCAACATCGCATATATCATTGAAACAGTAAATGGAACTCGCAGCAAGGGAAAACGCTATAAAGGCTACAGTACAAGACAATAGTACAGAAATATTCAACAATTGACCGCCAAAAAATACAGGCATGAAAATGAACATATTTTTTGTCCATTGTTCGGGGCGAAGAAGTTTTAGCATAAAAAGAATCCTAACATTAAACGTCTAGTGATTAAAATCCGATAGTTTCACCACAATCATATCTGGCAGTTTTTTAACAAATCCTGAGTTTGGATAAGATGGCATATAAAATGTTTCATAAACGGCTCTCTCCATTTGTTCATCATTTGGTGAGTTAAAATTGATGCCTAAACAGCGCATAAAATTCAATCTTCGTCTTGAATCTCCCCCATCCCATTCAAAAAAAGAATAGCCTATTACTTCTCCTTGTATAAAATTTGCATGAAATTTTTCGGATGTCTTGGATATTCCTATAATCGCAACAGGTAAATTTTCATTGTCCAGAGATGTTCTAACAATTGCATCGCGAATTTCGTAAGCCAAGCGAACATCCTCGTTGTATCTCAACTGGTCTGAGTAAAGCAACTGAGCTGTTATTTGCGTTTGATATGCAGCGGTGAATAGAGCAAAACATACGATGGCAATACAGGATTTTTTTGAGTAATTTTTAATGAGAAAGAAAAAAATAAAAGCAAATGCTAGTGGCAAAACATATATTGTTCTTATTGGCGGCTTGTTGCCACCCAAAATAGGCAAAAACATAATGCTAAGAGGAATAAATATAGCTGCAATAATATATAGGGATTTTTTATCACTTGCAATTTTCTTGCGAGCAATGTCTATGCTCTTGATAATAAAAAGCAAAACTAAGGGTAACAGCAGAATATTTCCGAAAATTTTTGACATATTAGCTACGTGTTCTACTTTCTCCATGTCAACGTTCAACACTGTCATTTGATTTACAATATCTTGTATTTGCGGAATGCCTCCTATTGTAATGGTATATACAAGTGATAAAATACGGAGAATGTTTTCCTTAATGCTTACACGTCCCCACAAATTCATATCATCTAGATATGAATTATCTCCAGCAACGAAAGGAATTAAAATTTTGTAAATGACAGCATAGACAATCATAGCACAGACAAACATTGCTAAGATTTTTAAGCATAAATTACGGTAAGTTTTTGCTTCATAATCAGATGTTTCCAAAAAAAGCATAAAGCAAATGAATACGCCGCAGCAAAAAAACGGAACCATTGCTTGATATACGGAAGTCATAAAAATTAGAGACAAGAAAGCAAAGATTATTTTGCCTTTTTTATTATCTATAAAACCCTTGAACATAATATATATTGTAAACGGGCATAGTAAAACCATAAGAGCAACTTCCCTTGACTGAGCTAAAAAATAAAATTGCTCTGCCCAAATCTGAGAGCTTATGAAAACAAGAGCAAAAGGAATAAGCGCATTGTTTCTACCAGTATTTTTGCAAAAAAGCGCTATGATATAGGCATGAGAGATGGTAAAAAGCCAAATGAGGAAAAAAGTGCCAAAAAATGCTGTAAAAGGATTGAATCCTTTAATACTCAACAGCCACATCAGCAAGCTAAGACCAAAGCGACCAACTTGGGCAAAACCTTTAAGTAAATACGATTTGTCTGTCATAAAAATTTCGGTATCTATGCCAATACTGTATTGGAATAATTTTATGCCATAGCAGAAAAATAAGGCTAGGGTAGTTGCCACAAGTAGAGGGATGTTGTTTTTGCAAAAATCGCAGAAATTTCTTAGGTTTGCATTTTCCATGGCTTTTTAAATTAGAAAATTATTAGTTAAAGAGGAATGGGCTAAGAAAATGCCATTTTGGCACACTTTTTGCACCTCAAAAAAGTATGGCAGATAATCTCACTATTTCAGGTACGCGAAACAGGCTCTTTAACACAGATACCCGTATGCTGGTGTATAAAGGGTTGGATGCAAACGCTATGCGTGGGCGTGCTATAGCCCAGAATATAGCCAATTCAGAGACTCCGGGCTACAGGCGCGTGGAGGTTAATTTCGAGGAACAAGTGCAGGCAGCTATGCGAAAGCACGTAGATGGTGCTAGAACCAATGAAAATCATCTAGAACTTGGGCGCAAGGCTTCTATAAAAAAGGTTGAGGCTTATTCTTTTCTTCCAGACGACCTGGCAAACCCAGGGGAAGTGAATAATGTTGATATTGATATTGAAAACGCAAAAATGGCGGAAAATCAGATAGAGCAGAATTACAATATGCAGTTTGCTTCTTTTGCAAAGTTCAATGCTGCAATAAAGGGACAAACTTATTGATGAATAGAGTTGGCATAGGCTTTGACGTGCACAAGCTCGTTGAGGGGCGTAAGTGTATTATTGGCGGCGTTGAAATTCCGCACTCAAAAGGGCTTTTGGGGCATAGCGATGCCGATGTTCTAACTCACTCTATATGCGATGCCTTGCTCGGCGCGGCAGGTCTTGGAGATATAGGAACTTATTTCCCGGATAATGACCCAAAATTCAAAAATATAGACAGCCAAATACTTTTAAAACAGGTTAATGAAGAAATTTCAAAACTCGGTTTTAAGATAGAGAATATAGACAGCATTGTGATGGCAGAAAAACCAAAAATAAATCCTCATCGCTCAGAAATGAAAGCGGTTCTCTCAAAAACTCTTGGGATAGAAGAAACCAAAATAGGCATAAAAGCCACAACCACGGAAAAACTCGGATTTACTGGCAGGGAAGAAGGTATAGCTGCTCAATCTGTAGCCCTGCTCTCCGCATAAAAATTCTCCCAAGTTTCATTCTTGCCGTTTCTCGTTATTTCCACAAAAATAAAAGCAGTGTCTATTGGCGGCAAAAAGCCAAGAGTTATATCTGTTGAAACTATGCTGCCTATTTGCGTTATGCTGTCTATGCTGTAAAGTCCGCTTGTTTTTGAATATATGTTTTCGCCGTGGTAAATTGTTATGGAAAAAAGGGAATCTTGCTCCACGTCTAATATTTTCCCAGGCAAAATAGCATTAACCGGAGCTTTGCCTATTGAGCCGAATTTGTTTTTGAAAATTTGCTCCTCATCGTAATTTTCCCTAGTTTCTTTTTGAGAAATAACCGAGCCTTTAAGCGGCATCACAGGGCAATGCGCAGGGAATTTGCAACCGTTATTTTCGTTTCGCCAAACAGAATTGTTGTTCTTTGATACGGTTATGCTGTTTCCCGAAATCCATATTGAATCTTCTGTTCCTTCGGGAAATGAAAAAATATGTTTTATTCTCAGCGGAAATTCTTGCGGAAGCCTTTCGCCTATTAGCTTTGCCATTGGAATGTAAAGGGTATCTGCACCTAGTGGCTCTGAAGGAATATCATCAAGGGATTCAAAATTATAGAAACATTCTATCAAGTAATTTTTTTTCTGATGGAATTTTCTTTCATTGCAATTCGGGTGCTGCTCGGTGTAGCTTTGCGCATCTAGAATGGACTTTGATTTATTCATAAAAATAACAACTATAATCAGAGCAAAAGCTACCAAAAATAGCACAGCAAACAAGACTCTAAGGCTTGGCATACAGGGTTGTTTTTATATGAGTTTCACTTTTCCATAAATGAATTTTTGGCGGAACTGCTCAACAAGCTGATCGCTTGCTCCTTTAATGGAAATAGATTGTTTGTCGGCAATTCGGTCTAAAAATGTTATGGCAGAGGAGTCCATAGATTGCAAATCGGAAAAATCAAAGGTTATACTAAAGAAATCTATAACACTTTTTTGCAATTCGTCTAGCTGCTCGCCAGCAATCATATTTCCCTTGCATATTATATCTGCGGATTCATGGTCGTTTTTCTTCAACTGCCATTCAAAACTCTGTGCAGATTTACTCAATCCATTTTCCGAGTTTTTTAAACTGCTCTGAAAATCTTCGGAAGTTTTGTAAATGGAAAAAATGCTATCCAATTGAGTTATTTGCAATAGGTTCATTATTTCTGGAGATACATCTGAAATTATAAAGTGCAGATTATTCCTGTGCATCATCTGATGTATTCTCACAAAGATTGCAAGATGCGAGCTATAAAGAACACCTACCGGAGCAAGTGATAAAAGAACATCTTGTTTCTTTGCTTTCAAAGCACTTTCTATTTTTGCGAAGATATTATGAAAATCACCGACCTCAAAATCGAAGCCTGAGATTTGATAATATCCCCCTTTATCTTCAATAGTACATTCTGCCATATTTTATCTCCGCTTTACAATATATAAAATTTTTACAAGGACTCCATTTTTATTGAGCCATTTATCCAGCTTATCTTCAAATCCTGCAATTCTTCCTTTAATTCCATATTGGAGCCAAATATTGAAATTTTAAGAATCGGCGAAACAGATGTTGCGCTAATCAAATTTGCTCTATCGGGCATTATTTCTATTAATTTCAGGAGTTTTTTGCGTCTTACTATCAATTGATTCCTACTGTTGTTGCAGCTGGTTAGCTGAGAGCTTAGGAGTTTTACTTGGTTTTCAGATTCAGGGGTAATTGCTGTTGTTTTAATTGAGGAGAGCTTGTAGTTCAAAACCTCTATAGCCTTGTCTAATTTCTGTATAAACTCATTTTGCTTTGTAAGTTCATCTTTATATTGCTCACGCTCGTTTTCAACAAGGGTGAATTCGTTTGTGGATTCTATTTTTCCGCCTATGTTTCCGCATTTTAATTGACCGTGGAAAGCAATGGAAGAGCTTACGATTTGCCCATTGCGGGGCATACTTAAATTTTCAGTTTCAATTTGGCAACTACGAATCTGCCCTTTAACTACAAGGTTTTGACCAGCCTTGATTTTTGTGTCTTGAATGTTTTCGGCGTTTATGTTTTTCTGTGCTATTATGCTAGCATTATTTAACCCGAACACGGAACCTTTTAAGAATATATTGCCATATTTTGATTCTATATGTGCAGATTCCACAACCCCTTCAATGGATATATTGCCATCGGCAATAACAGAAAAGCCAGTGTTTACGTTTCCTTTAATGAGAACATCGCCGGTATATTCAATATTTCCAGTTTTATAATTTACATCGCCATTTATTATATAAATGCTACCTATGCAAATATTGCGACCTTGCCTATAAAGGAAGCCGTTTATGGTGGCTACAAGTTTTGTTTCGTTATCTATGGCTTTGGTATTCATTCCAACCGGCAGGGCAATATCATCGCCTGGGGTTGGCGAAAGAGGCAGCCCAAATACGCTGGTGCCCGGAATGCCCGGAGTTGGCGGAATGCGGGTGCATATAATTTCGTCTTTCTCTATTTGCCTTATGTTATCCCATTTTTTATAGTCTGCTGTGCCGTCTTCGTTTAGAAAGGGTTTTGCATCTGGGTCTATGGGTATTATTTCGGTTACAATGGCATCGGTTCCAGCAATAGGCGGTTTTGCGGAGGCGATTATAAATTCCTGTCCGTAGGCAGTCAGAGTTAAAATTTCTTTTATCAATTCGTGATCTATTCCATAAACAACGGATTTTTCTGCCAAAATGAATAATATGTCTTCTGGAGTTATATTGTAGTTTGTTTGCAATATGCCTGTGTTTATTGAAAAACGTGCTTGTATAGGAGTCACGTGCAGGTGCAGGTACTTGCGTTTTCCTTCTTCAAATAATTCAAATGGTGGTCCAATTCGCTCTGGATTTCCAGACATCGCTTTTATTGTACTTTCAATTTTTGCAATATCAAAATTTACAACCCTATTTATCAGCAGAGTTTTTTTAATTTCTTTTATATTCCAGTTTTCAGGGACAAGATCCCGCACAACGGTTAAAAACGTTCCTTCTGGAGATATTCTCCACGAAAGCCATTTAAGGCTTTCGTTTATGTTTGTGCTACCCAGAAGCTCCATAATGGGGTAAAATAGTAAATCACGTCTATATAAACCTCAGATTCGCAAATTTCAGCACAAATTTTCGTTTTGAGCCATCTGTAAACAAAATTTCAACCTGAGTATTTTCTCCCGAACCGCTTTGACCAACAATCTTTCCATCTCCATATTTATTATGAGCAGCAAACTTACCCACCAACCTAGGCTCAACTTGGCTGTATTCATCGTGTTCATAGGATCTAGATGGTTTGGCATTTATGGATATTGTGAAAGGATTGCTTTTGGATGCTAGTCGGTCAAAATAAATTGTTGAAGCATCCATTTCGTCTATAAAACTGGTGGGGATAAAGCTCCTATGCTCTCCACGCCAAAATCTGGATAGACTAGTGTAAAGAAACAAATGTTTTTTTGCCCTAGTTAATCCAACATAAAAAAGTCGCCTTTCCTCTTCTAGTTTTTCTCTTTTCTCTTCGGGGGTATATTCTGTTTCGTAGGCTTTGCTGGGTAAAATGCCATCGTCACAGCCGACTATATGTACAGTGTCAAATTCCAAACCCTTGGCGGAATGCAAAGTCATTAAGGTTACAAAATTTACAGAATTTTCATTTTTGCGGTCTGCACTTGTTAAAAGAGAGATTTCTTGCAAAAAAAGTTCAAGTGTTGCTTCAGGTTTTTCTTCGCAAAAATCTTCAACGAAGCGAAGCAATTCGTCTAAGTTGGCTTTTCTGTCGTCTGCGGTGGTTGGGTCGTCTTTTTCCAAATACTCTATATATTTTGTGTCTTCTATTATTTTCTTGATTAAAAAAACTATTGATTCATTTGATTCTTGCAAAAACCCGTTTATCATTTTTGTGAAAGGTTCAAGTTTTGGAACGCTAGGCAAGGCATCCCAAAGGCTCTCTTCTGCATTTTGTTGCAAGGTTTCTATCGTTTTTTTACCCAGCCCTCTTGGAGGAACATTTACTATTCTAAGGAGTGCCCCATTATCCCTTGGATTTACTAGGAGCTGCATATATGCCCGAATATCCTTAACCTCCATCCTATCCCAAAACTTTGTTCCGCCAATTATTATGTATGGAATTCGCAGTTTGTTAAGACCAGCTTCTATTAAACGGCTTTGAGCATTGTTGCGATAAAACACTGCAGTTTGCGAATAGTTTTGCACTCCAAGCGAAAATATTTTTGTTGCCAAAGTATTTGCTTCTGTATAATCATCTGCAACCTGTTTTATGTGGATTAGCGAACCCTTTTCCTGATTTGAAAAAACTTTTTTTTCCATCTCTTTTGGGCGTTTGTTGTTTGCTATAACAGAACCTGCAGCTTTAACTATGTTTGAGCTTGAGCGGTAATTTTCCTCTAGCTTAACTATTTTTACTGGAGCAAAATCGCGGTGAAAATTTCTTATTATATTTAAGTTCGCACCGCGCCAGCCATATATGCTTTGGTCATCATCTCCCACAACGGTTATGTTTTTATTGGTGTTTGAAAGCAACAATTTGAGCAAAATATATTGCGCATCATTTGTGTCTTGATATTCATCGACAAATATATATTTAAAATGCTCAGAGAATTGCTCCGCAACAGATGGCACTTTTCTTAAAATATCGGCGGAGCGTAAAAGCAAGTCGTCAAAGTCCATCGCATTTGAATTCATCAATTGAGTTTGATATTCTTCGTAATAGCTCGCTAAAATTTTCTGGTCTTCAAAAATGCTTTCTGCCTGTGCTTCTTCTGGTGAAATTCCTCTGTTTTTCCAATACGAAATTGCGCCTGATATTTTTTTTATCCGTGCGGCATTTGCCAAATCTCCTTCTTTTGGAACTGCAATGAGTTTCAATAATTTTTTTTGGTCATCATCATCGTAAATGGAAAAATTTTTTGTGTATTTCCATTTCAGTGTTTCTGCCACAGCGGAATTTTCAAGGCATACTCTTAAAATTTTCACGGAAAGGCTGTGAAAAGTTCCCATCCAGTCTAGGCGAATTTGTGGATATTCCAAAATTTTTGCAATTCTATCTTTCATTTCTTTTGCAGCTTTGTTTGTGAAAGTGACCGCTGCTATTCGCCTCGCTTCCACATTGTGATAAGAAATTAAATGCGCAATTTTATACGCTATTGTGCGAGTTTTGCCAGACCCTGCCCCTGCCAAAATGAGCATTGGACCATCAACGGCAAGGGCGGCTTCGTATTGAACGGGGCTGAGTTCCCGCTGGAGAATTTCAGGGGTTATGGAGAGCATTCAACGCCTCTTAGCTTATCCAACTCCAGTTTTTTATCTTTGCTTCGCATAAGAGTTTCGCCAATAAGAACTGCATCCACATTGCCAAGTGCCAAAATATCTTCTCTGGTTTTTATTCCGCTCTCTGCCACAAACAATATATTATCTGGAACCAATTTGCGCAACCTTGCGCTTGTATCAAGAGCAACCTCAAAATTTTTCAAATCACGGTTATTTACGCCTATTATCCTAGCTCTCGCCTCAAGCGCAAATTTCACCTCGTTTTCATCATGCGTTTCCACCAGTGCCGATAATCCTAATTCGTTTGCAATTTCAATATATTCCTTCAATGTTTTTGCATCGAGTAAAGCGCAAATAAACAATACCGCAGATGCACCAATGGTTTTTGCTTCATATATTTGGTAAGGGTCTATGATAAAATCTTTTCTTAGTAGCGGCAATTTTACCGCCTTTGATATTTCGGTTAAATATAAATCGCTTCCCATAAAAAAATCTGGCTCGGTTAGCACAGAAATTGTGCTGGCACCGGCTGCTTCGTAATCGCGGGCAATATCCAAATAAGGGAAATTTTCCGCAATTATTCCCTTTGAGGGAGAAGCCTTTTTTACCTCGCATATAAAAGACAACCCCGGTTTGGAAATTGCTTTTTCAAACACAAAATCACCTTTGGGGAGTGCCTGTGCTTGATTTTTTATTTCAGAGAACGGAACTTTTTTCTTCACATTCTCAACACGTTCGCGGGTTTTATCTGCTATTTTATCTAAAATCATTTTTTCTTTTCTCCAATTCTTTCAATCTCTCCGCGAGCATTTTCTCCTTTCCATATTCCGTTGGTTCATAAAATTCAAAGCCTTTTAATTTTTCGGGCAAATGCTCTTGCCCCGCATGAGCACCGGGCAAATCGTGGTCGTATTGATAGCCTTTGCCGTAGCCTAAATCTTTGCCCACCTTTGTCACGGAATTTCTAAATGCCCTTGGAACAGGTAAAGTTCCGGTTTGTTTGATGCAACCGTTCACCTTTGCGCCCATAATTTCAAGGCTGTTGCTCTTTGGCGCAAGGCTTAGATAAACGGTTAACTCATCAAGGGCAATTAAACCCTCTGGCACTCCCATAAAGTCAAAAGCATCAAGAGCCGCCGTTGCAAGCAACAGAGCGTTTGGGTCTGCAAGTCCAATATCTTCCATAGACATTCGCATTAAGCGGCGCAAAATATAGCGAGGGTCTTCGCCTCCGTCTAACATTCTGTGGAGCCAATAAACCGCAGCCTGCACATCGCTGCCTCTAACGGACTTGTGCAAAACGCTGATTAAATTGTAATGTTCCTCGCCGTGCTTGTCGTAGCGAAGCGGTTTTTTATACTGAATTTGCTCCATTAATTCAGGCGTTATTTCTGCCTCGCCCTGAATTGCATTTGCAAGCCATTCGAGCTGGTTCAACAAAAAGCGGGCATCTCCATCTGCTTGCCCTATCAACTTTTGCGCTGCTTCTTTAGACACTCTCAAATCATTTCTCTTTAATCCACGAGGGTGAGTGTGCAAAGCGCTTTCCATTAAGTTTTGCATATCCTGTTCGGAGAGAGGTCCAAATAAAATAAGTTGGCAACGAGAGAGCAGGGCAGAGTTCACTTCAAAGCCTGGGTTTTCGGTAGTGGCTCCAATTAAAGTGACGGTTCCATTTTCCACCGCGCCCAAAAGGGAATCTTGCTGCGCTTTGTTAAAGCGGTGTATTTCGTCTATGAATAAAATTGTTTCCCGCCCATTTTCCTTATATGTTTTTGATTCATCTAAAATAGTTTTAATCTCTTTTACCCCACTAGAAACCGCAGACAAAGCCACAAATCGTTTTTTTCCATTATGCTTAATAACGCTTGCAAGGCTAGTTTTTCCGCACCCAGGCGGTCCCCAAAAAATCATGCTCGGTACATTGCTGCTCAAAATGGCACTTCTGAGCATACTCGTTTCCCCCAAAATGCGCTGCTGCCCCAAAAATTCATCTAAATTCTGAGGCCTCATTCTTTCTGCAAGAGGAATGTTGTTCATTTAGAGGTAATTTAGATTTTCTATATTTTCCCCCATGGATCCAACAGGTATTATAGGAATAATATTAAGCGGTTTGCTTATGCTAATATGGGGTTTTGGCTCGCCCGCTAATATTCCCATGTTTATAGATATCCCGTCATTAGCCATAACAGGAGGCTGCTCTTTTATGTGTATGGTGTGTGCCTACCCGCCCGGCTTTTGGAGAACTGTCCCTAGTTTTCTTAAAATGTATGTGGTGGTTCAAAAACACGATATAGTCGGTACCATAAATTCCATTATAGGTTTTGCGGAACAAGCTAGAAGAGAAGGCATTCTTGCGCTTGAAAATAGTTTGGAAACAGTTAAAGACCCTTTTCTCAAAAAGGGCATTCAGCTTGCGGTTGATGGCACTGAGCGAGCCGTTATAGAAAGCGTTTTAGAAATTGAAAAAGACAACATAGAGGCTCGCCACAAAGACAATATCGGTTTCTTTGAAAATTTAGGAGCAATGGGTCCGGCTTTTGGAATGATTGGAACCCTGATAGGTTTGGTGCTTATGTTGCAGAACATGAGCGACCCTTCTGCAATAGGTCCTGCAATGGCAGTGGCTTTGATAACAACTTTTTACGGTTCAATTCTTGCAAACGTGCTAGCTTGGCCAATCGCTACCAAGCTCAAAATTCGCCACGGCGAGGAAATGATGGAAAAAACCATTATGCTAGA
>JAITFP010000076.1 GCA_031281275.1 Candidatus Fibrimonadaceae bacterium | reverse complement strand
GTAAAATTAGAAATTCTTGCCACCTCGAAAATCTGCAAAAGCTCTTTCTCCTTGAAACTCTTGGGAACACCTTTGAGCTTATGACCGTTTTTGAGAGAAAAAATAATCTTATCCATAATCGTTTTGCACTCGCTCTCTTTTTTCTTGAACCTAGGCAAAATGACATAGATCATTTGCAGAATATCGTAACTGACTTCGGGATGATTGTCGTTTCTCAGGGACAAATACTGGATCACCTCCGTGCAACCCTCCCCAAAATCAAGCTCAAACTCCAAGAAGCTAATGGAATAGAGCTTTGGAATATTGAAATCATACTCTTTTCCTTTTACTGCGAGACTGCATACAATTATGCAAAGGTAAAAGAAAGTGAACTTCCACTGCGAACCTTGTACCTGCGGCATCTTTGCAATAAAATTGTCAGAACCCCGATTTTCAGGATTCTCCGATTCTCCCGATTTCAACTTTATTTGCACAAGTGAACATTTCGCGCTGAATTATCGGGAAAATCCTTTAATCGGGGGAATCGGGGTTCTGACAATAATCCAAAGTAAGCGGAGCAAACTTCGGCAGTTTTTTGGACATAGCAATCCTCGTGGAAAAAAATTATGTGATATAATAAAACCGCTCCCTTGCAGAGCGAATGTAGAAAAAGAGAATATAGAAAACAAACCCCACGTGCAACAAGGCACAACCAGGCTCAAAACACCACCACATTGAAATAGGCGAAACAACCTAAACCAAGGAATTTCCATAAAAAAGAGTTGGCTTCGACTCTAAAAGCGAATATAAATGTGAAATCGGGTAAATCCTTTAATCGGGAGAATCAAGGTTCAGACAATTAACGCGGAATTCCCAGCGAATCTTGAAAACGAACGATGGAATCTGCTTTTTTTTGCAGAGCGGCTTCGGTTTCTTTGGCTTTTTTTATTAAAGCTCCATAAGAATCAACAGCTTTTTCCAAAACGGCTTTCTCGCTAGTAGCTTCTTTTTCTTCGCAAGAAAGCAAAGCAAAAGCCGCAAGCACTATATAGATTTTGAACATAATGCTAATATAGTAAAAAATATTTTCTACATTACTCCTATGTCAGTAAATTTTCCAGCAAAAAAAGACAATTTAGTTATAGAGGCTGTTTCTCCTTTAATTGAACACGGCAAATATGCTGTGCATAGAGTGCTAGGCGAATATGTGACCGTTCAGGCAGATATTTTCAGGCACAGCCACGAAAAATATGATGCTGCAATAGAATACAGGCATTCTTCACAAAAAAAATGGGAACGTGCTCCAATGAAATGCGGGGATAACGATTTGTGGGAAGGTTCCTTTCAGGTTCAAAAACTTGGTATTTATCAATATAAAATTATCGCTTGGACAGTTTCACCTCCAGACATTCCCACAGAAAGCGAAATATTTACAGTAAGGGTGGACTCTCTTTGCGCAAGGCAAGGTACTTGGTACGAAATGTGGCCCAAAAGCCAGGGCAAAAATCCAAATAAATCTGCCACTTGGGCAGACTGCATAAACCGTTTGGATTATATAAGCTCTTTGGGTTTTGATACCGTTTATCTGGTACCAATTCACCCTGTTGGCGAAACAAACCGCAAAGGTGCAAACAATGCTCTTAAAGCAAAGCCTGGCGAGCCGGGATGCCCTTATGCTGTTGGCAATTCGCGTGGTGGGCATTTTGCTGTTGACCCCGAACTTGGCACAATGGAAGAATTTGAGAATTTTATCTCTGCTTGCAAACAGCGCAACTTAAAACTAGCAATAGACATAGCCTTGAATTGCAGCCCCGACCACCCTTATGTAAAACAACATCCCGAATGGTTTTTTCACGAAGAAGACGGCTCAATTAAATTCGCAGAAAACCCACCAAAAAAATACGAGGATATTTATCCCTTTGATTATTACAACGAAAATTATCAGGAATTATGGAAAGAGATAAAAAAAATAATCCTCTTTTGGGCAGACAAAGGCTTTGATGTTTTCCGCATAGACAACCCTCACACAAAACCTTTCCCCTTTTGGGAATGGTTAATTGGTTCAATAAAAGAAGAACGCCCAGAACTCGTGTTTTTAGCAGAAGCCTTTACCCGCCCCAAGATAATGAAGCGTCTTGCCAAAGTGGGCTTTGAAATGAGCTATACGTATTTTGCCTGGCGTGAGCAAAAATGGGACATTGAGGAATATTTCAAGGAATTGACCACAAAGCCAGTTTGCGAATATATGCGCGGAATTTTATTCCCCACAACCCCAGATATTTTCTTGGAAAGCTTTAACGGGCAGGGACCTGCAATTTTCAAGCTCCGCTATTTTTTGGCTGCAACACTTTCCAGCCTAACTGGAATGTACAACGGCTATGAGCTTTGCGAAAACGAAAAGAATCCGGCAAAAGAGGAGCTTTTAAACAGCGAAAAATACCAATACAAGGTGCATAACTGGAGCAGTCCTATTAATATAAAGGAATTTTTGCGCAAAGTGAATTTTGCCCGCAAGCAGCAAAGCGCTCTTATGGAATACGATAATTTGCGTTTTCATTCTGCGGATAATTCAAATATTATGGTTTATAGCAAACGCGATTGGAAAAACGGAAACACCGTGCTTTGCGTTGCGAATTTGGATGTGAAAAAAACTCAAGATTCTTTTGTGTATTTGAATTTGGCAGAGCTTGGGTTATCTGAGGGGCAAGGCTATACCATTAGAGATTTGCTATCTGGTCAAAGCTATTTGTGGCGAGGTTCAAAAAACTATGTGGAAATAAATCCAGAAAAAGAACCTTGCCATTTGTTTGTTGTGGAAAACGGTATAGATTGAGGAGATGTATTTTATATGCTAGGAAAAAGAAAAAGGAAAAAAACTGGTACGCAGGTTGTGCGTGATTTTACGGAAAACCTAACCACAACGGCAACCCGCGTGTACAAACACAGCGTGTCGCTCAAGATTATTTGCACTACCTGTATAGTTATTTTTTCTTTTTCAATATGTTTTGGTTTTTACGGACTGGTTTCCAGAATGAACGATATTTCAAAAAGAGAGCAAAACATAGAAAAGCTCAGAAACGAATTGATAGAGTTGAAAGACGAAATTGAAAAAAAGCAAGAATTAAAAATAAAACTCATAAGCGACCCTCTAACAATAGAAGGCGTTGCTCGTTCTTATGGAATGAGCAAAAAAGGCGAAAGGTCCTTTTACTTTTTGGATTAATTTCTCAGCACATCTATCATATCAAAGAATTTGCCTTGTCCGGCTTCTATTTTCTTTGCTAAAAATTCCACCGCATCTGCGGTTCCTTCTGCATAAATTTCCCTGCCACAAACATTATGGCGAAATTCAAAATGCACGGATTTATCTCTGCTGTCCAAAGCATAAGTGTGAAAGGCG
This sequence comes from Candidatus Fibrimonadaceae bacterium, assembly GCA_031281275.1. Taxonomy (GTDB): domain Bacteria; phylum Fibrobacterota; class Fibrobacteria; order Fibrobacterales; family Fibrobacteraceae; genus Fibrimonas. The sequence continues at coordinate 2,584 of JAITFP010000076.1, read as the reverse complement.
TGACCACCCAAATGTTCAGGAGGAACAGCCATTTTGGAGATTTGAGCATTTTCTTCGCGCACCATTTCTATTATAGGCTCAGTTCCTTTTGCTCCCATTTCCAAAAAACTTTTCACCAAAGCCTTTGCAGTGCCGCTTGTGTCGGCTTTGGTTTTTTGATGGCTTTCAATAACTTTTAAATCATAGTCGCTGAACACCCCTGGAAAATTTTTCGCAGTCCATTCCAGCATGGCTTGGAGCGCGACTATTTGCTTTGCCATGTTGGGAGCTATTACGCAAGGGTGGTTTGCTTTTTTTACCAAATCAATTAAAGCCTCTCTATTTCCGCCAGTGGTTCCCATTACAAAGGGAATTTTGTGTTTAACATAAAACTCGGCATTGCCATTCACCGCGTTTGGATGCGTGTAATCAACGGCTATTAAATTCGGATATTCTTTTAAAATTTGCCCTATTTTATATTCCCTTTCCACCACGCCTAGCAAAACAAAGCCATTGAATTCCGTAAGGGCTTCGCCTGTGAGCGAAAATGGAATTACATTTAATTCTCTTTTGCTGCAAACTTCGGCAACTATCTGTGCCATTTTGCCCGGCATACCGTTTACCATAACAGAAATTTTCATGGCACCAACCATCCCACCACTGCATTGTTTCTTGAAAAATAATTTGAAACCACATTTTGTACCGATTGGCGGCTAACCGTTTCCAAGGATTTTGCCCAGTTCAAATATAAATTATAAGAACCATACATTTCAAACCAAGCTAGGTTTGTGGCTACCTCTGCCATATCTGTTAAACTGCGAACTTGTCCAGCATAGGCATTGTTTATTACCTTTTGAAATTCCCTTTCGTTGACTAGTTCTTTTTTCAGCTTTTCAAGTTCTTCCCAAACAATGGCTTCAGCTTTTTCTGCGCTTGCACCTGGTTTTAAAGAAACAGAAACGGCAAAGGTGGATATATATTTATTGGGGCTATTGTTTGCGCTTGCGCTTGTGGCAAGTTTTTCTTGTTCCACAAGCCTTTTGTAAAGCCTGCCGCTACGACCGTTCAAAACGCCTTCTGCGATGTCCAAAGCGTAAACCGCAGAATCACCAACGCCGGGTGTTTTGAAAATTATGTCTATGCCTGGGGTTGCATCGCTCCTGCGAACTATAAGCCGTTTTTCTCCGGCTTGGGTAGGTTCTTTCAAATGAATTTCAGGGAAAGGCTCACCAGCAGGGATGTTGCCAAAATATGTGTGAATTTTTGGCAAAAGTGTGTCTGCGGAAAAATCGCCCGCAAAAACCAGAATGGCATTGCGCGGCTTGTAATACTTTTTGTAATGCTCTTCTGCTTGCTCTTGGCTTAGGTTTGCAATGGAAGATTGCCAGCCAATAGTTGGAATTCGGTAAGGATGGGCTTCGTAAATCATTGTTTTTAAGGTTTCGCGGTAGCGACCCTTTGGAGGGTCGTCGTAGCGCATTCGGCGTTCTTCCATAACTACATCGCGCTCTGAATAAAATTCACGCATAACGGCGTTTTGCATTCTGTCGGATTCCAGCCACAAAAACAATTCCACTTTATTGCGTGGCAAATTCACAAAATATGCGGTCATTAAGTCGGTGGTAAAAGCGTTTAAGTCTGTGCCCCCAGCTTCTTGGTATGCGTTCCATAGCTCATCGGATTTGAGTTTTTGGGTGCCTTTGAAAAGCTGGTGTTCAAGCAAATGGGCAAGCCCTGAATTTGAGGGATTTTCGTGCACAGAGCCGGTTACGTAAAAGAGCCTGCAAGCAACGGTAGGGGCTTGCTTGTTTTCGTATAGCAGCACAGTTAAACCGTTTTGCAGAACTTCCTTGCGAACTTTTATGTCTTGGGAAAAGGCAAGGGAACAAGTTAAGAGAATTGCGAGTAAAAAGGGCATTGGGGTAAGATAGAAAATTTCTATATTTACATTATGCTAGACAGTGAATTTGAATTTTATGTTAGTAATCAAACCGAGCTTGTGGAAAAGTATAACGGTAGGTTTTTGGTTATTCATAACAAAGAGGTGTTTGGAGATTATGCCACATTGCGAGAAGCTTACAAAGCGGGTGCAAAAAACTATCAGCTTGGGACATTTATGGTTCATAAATGCGGTCCAGGAAAAGAAAATTACACATTTACCATAGGTCCTCAGTTCGTTTTTTAATTATGAATATTACACAACAATACGAGCAAATAACAAACCGAATAATCACCGGTACCAAAGTATCAAGTATGGAATATGATACTTGCGAGGTTTTGGCTTTATGGGATACTGGAGCTATGAAGTCTGTTATTACAAAAAAGATAGCTGAAAAATTGAAGCTTGTACCCATAGATGAAATGACAATGATTGGAGTTACGGGTGAGGCAAAAGTAAATGTATATGCAGTTTGCGTTGTGTTAAATGACTTGGAAATAGATATTCAAGTATTGGAATGTATGGATATGGCAAATTTTGATTTGCTTATAGGAATGGATATTATTTCACAAGGTGACTTTATTATCGCGAATAACAATGAGCAAACGATATTTTCTTTTCGCATTCCGTCAATGGGGGCACAGTTGGTATGATTCATAACCTCTC
>JAITFP010000054.1 GCA_031281275.1 Candidatus Fibrimonadaceae bacterium | reverse complement strand
CATAAGAACAGATTAAATAATTTTCTAATTTTGGAGAGCCACGGAATGTAGCTCAGCCTGGTAGAGTACTTGAATGGGGTTCAAGTGGTCGGTGGTTCGAATCCACTCATTCCGATGATTATTGTTCCTGCTATATTATATACCTTTCTTCTGTTTCTTTAAGGATTTCCATAAACTCTGCTGGAGATTCAACATTGTTAAGCTCTGAGCTCAATTTTGCTTTTTTGCTTACCAAGTGGCTTATTGCAGAAAGTATGTTTAAATGAGGACCAACGGTAAAATCTGGGCTTATTATTAAGAAAAACAAACTCACGGGCTTGCCATCCAAGGCGTTATATTCTATTCCGCTTTCTGAAGTTGCAGCAGCGCAATAAAGTTGTTTCACTAAGGAGGTTCTTGCGTGAGGAATGGCAATGCCGTAGCCAATGCCAGTGCTTCTAATTTTTTCGCGTGCAAAAACCTCGTTCAAAATCTCTTCGCAAAGGTCTGGACTAAATTCATCTGAGAGCATTTGCACCATTTCACGCAAAATACCCTCTGCACTTGTGCTTGACGAGTGGATGATTATATGTTTTTCAGAAAGCTGTTCCGATAAACGAATAATGTTATACATAGTTTAAAAATAGATAATTAAAATGTTATTTAAAGGCATTTAACACCATTTGTGCTTTTTTTGCCTCTGAACTTTGAGGTGAAGTAGATATGACTTTTTGAAGTTGTTCTCTGCCTTGTTTTTCACCTATTTTATTTTTCAAACGCAAACTGCCGCTCAAAAGCAATGCCGAAGTGGAGAGCTTGGATCCGAGGCTCCCTTCTATTGCTTGGTCTAGGTAGCTTATGGCTTGAGCTGGTTCGTTCTTTGCGCATTCAGCCGCTTTGCGCAACAAAGCTACATGCACTTTTATGGGCTTTGCCTGCCAGGGAGTGTTTTGTCTAGAAGTTGCTGATGACTTAAAAGATGGTTCTATTTTCAAGCGGTCTATTTTGTAGGTATTTTTAGTTTTTTTTTCACTACCCAAAATATGAACAAGCAAAAAGATAAAAAGCAAAAGTACCGCGCAAGCAGCAGCAAGAGAGGCTAAACCGCCTGAGTTCAAGTCTGGAACGTTCTGTGCATCTAATTCTTTCAAAAAAATATAACTCTTAAATTCTGGGCTTTCTACTTTACGCTCTTTGTACTGTTTCATTTGTGAGCGCCATTCTCTGAATTGTTCAGAATAAGCAAGGCAAGGTTCAAGATTTTCATTGCAATTGTTCTGCTGCAGCCAGCTTGAATAAATAGCTTCTGCCCTAGGCTCTATCTCATTTAGGGCATTGTATTTGCGTTCTGTTTCAAAAAATAGATAGATAGATGCGCCAACAACGGCAACAACTACCATAACAAGAAGAACGCGAAAAAACTTCACAATTTTAGAATATAGTAAATAACTAAAGCCCCATTCCAAAAATTCTTATTTCTGAAATTGCCAAATCATCTTTTTTTGAATCGTTTTGAAAGCTTTTAAGTTCAATCATAAGCTCGGTTACTTCCATTGGTGCCCAAGACACATATTGAACTCCGGGTTTATCTTCCAAAGAGATTTTTCGTATAATTTGTTCCTTAACTGAGGAGTTGGCGCAATAAATCAAAATATCTTTTGGTTTGTTGTATTTTTGAAAACTGTCGTTATCGCTTTGGTCGCCTATCGCTATGCCTAAATTGCTTACAAAAACAGGTTTTGCAAATCTTATGGTCATAAAAATTTTGTTCCCTAATACCAAATCTTTTCGGACTATCCAAGCAGTGCTTAAATTTCCATCAAAAAGCAAATTTATGGAGGAATCTTTTTTAACGTTTTCCAGCTTATCCCACAACTGGTTTGGCTTTAAATAATTGATTGAAGGTAAAATTTCTGGTGTTTTTTTAAAAGACAAAAGAAGTATCATTAAAACCAGCAGCAATGGCAAAATAATGCATAAAATCAAAAACATTACGTGCTCTGCTTTTGAAAGCCTGCCCATAATGGATTTTGGAGCCTCTTGCCTAGGAGTGTCGTTCATAATAGGTTTCAAATCTTCCATAAATGTCGAAAAATTTTTATAACGCTGTTCGGTGCTTTTTTCAAGACATTTAAAAATTATTTTTTCCAATTCTTCTGAAACTTCAGAATTCTTTTTTCTTAGAGATTTTGGCATTTCATTTAAATGCCGATTTAAAATGGAAAGCGATGCCCCGCCCACAAAAGGAGGGTCGCCAGTGAGCATTTCGTAAAAAACTATTCCCAAACTGTAAATATCGCTTTGATTGGTTACATTTTTGTTTTGGCATTGCTCAGGAGACATATATTCTGGCGTTCCCATTGTCATGCCTGGGTTTGTGAGTCTCTGCGAGTTTGTTGTTATTGAAATTCCAAAATCTATTATGCAAACCTCTTCATTTTTCATTAACATTATATTAGAAGGCTTTATGTCTCTGTGTGTAACACCGCGTTTATGCGCATATTCCAAGCCTTTTGCTATTTGATAAGCTATGTAATTGGCGTTTTTCACAGGTATTTGTTTTAATCTTTTAATCTTATCAGAAAGTGATTCTCCCTCTACAAATGTCATTGCTATGAATATTTTATCGTCTTGCTTTCCAAAGTCATAAACCGTTGCTAAATTTTGATGGTTTAGTTCCTTCATCGATTGGGCTTCGCTGTAAAAACGATTTTCCGCCTCTTTTTCCTCTTCGCTATCGCCTTCTATATGCAAAACCTTTAAAGCGACAATCCTATTCAATTTAACTTGCCGTGCCTTATAAACGCTTCCCATGCCACCCTTTCCGAGTATGCCAAGAAGTTCATAATCTGCATTAAATGGTCTAGGAAAAATTTCGCTGCTCATTGTTCATAATATAGTAATTATGCCTACGTTAAAGCTTTGGTTATCTTGTAGCGGAGGCTTGTGTTGTTTTCCAAGAAAAAAAATGTGAGGGCAACTTGCGACACAGACAATCTGCTCTCTTTTTGAGCGCAAATAAATTGTTTCAAAATTTCCTCTTTGTAGCTGCTAGTTTCACCGCGAATGTTTCTGTCAAAGCTTATCAGTTCAGGTTCCACAATCCCTTTTTCGTCTATATGTTTCCTAAAATCTTCATCTATTCGACTATCATATACAATAAAAGTCTCTAATATGCCGCAGGCTATGTTAAAGGCTGTTTCGTGGGTTATGCTTGCTTCTGCATCGCCTAATTTTTTGTTGAAACTGCCAAAAACATTGAAGGAATGACCATCGGTGTTATCTACAAAGGAAACATAAAACAAAGCTGCTACTGTATGCCTATCCAGCCTATCATCATCATTTATGCCAAGGCATTTTCTATATCTTTTTCTTTCATTTTCGTACCTGCTGTACACAGTTTCTTTGAAGCTCCTGTTACTTTCTTTTGCTTCTACTTTGTGCCAGTCGTGGCGGGAATCTATAAGTTTTTTTATTTCTTTTTCTGCCGTAGATTCCCATAGTTTGTAAAAAACTTCTCTTTCCATAAGAAACTACCAAGAACTTTTGCGTTCACGCCATTCAATCTTTTTAATATCCGTTTCCTGATTTGTAGGCGTTAGCAGTTCCTTTACCTGCGACTCCTTAGCTTCATCAAAGTTATCTGGGTTATCGCCGACAATTTCAATGACTTTCAGAGAAAGTGTTTTTGCTGACATTTTAAATACTCCTTTTTGTTGTGGATGCCTGAGGGAAAATATAGTAAATTTATTTTTGTCTGAACCAGAATTCACAGAATTCACAGTATTAACGGAATGAACCTCATTTACTGGCTTTAAAGCCAGTAATGGAGACTGATTCTGGAAATTCCAAAAATTCTGTGAATTCTGGTTCAGACAATTTTCTATATTTACTCCCAAATATGTATTTATACGGTAAACCAATTTTTGGCAGAGCTTGCACCGCAAGCTCCAAAAGCAATTTTTTGGATTTGCTTTTTAAGGCACCATACGTGCCCAATAAGCCCTTCTATTTTCAGGGGTCGAAAAACAACCCCAAGGGCGTTCATCGCCAACCTTGGGCATCTGAGGCGTGTTTACACGCCAATTTGCCCCCCCCCCCCCCCCAATTTTTATACTAAAGGCTTTTACGCATTCTGCGTACAAATTTCCCTCGCTAATAACCACAAACAAGGAGAAAAACAATGAGAACACAATTCTCTAGAATTGCGTTTGCGATAGCATTTGCATTTGGCTTATGCTTTGCGCAAGAAAGGCTCGCCGTCTATGTGTCTGGCTCAGGCGATGCGGGCATAAACAAATCTCTGGGCATCAAGCTGCTTGCGGCAATGACGCAGAGCGGCGAATACTCTGGAATAATAGACCAAGGCTCTTTTCATGATGAGCTTTCCAAGGTCGGCATTTCCCAGATTTCCCAAGCCGCCAAGCGACACGGGGCTGATTATGTTTGTGCGGTTGATATGGTGGAGGTATTCGGTGCTTATTCTATCTCAGTCCGCTTGATAAAAATAGCCAGTTCTCAGGTTGTCAAAACAGGCTCAACGGATCGTCCCCTTAAATCACTGGACGACTTGACAACTGTTTCCAATGAGCTTGCCCGCCAGCTTCTCCCTTCCACCGCCACCCTTGTTCCTCCTCCTGCGGCGGCGGCTCCTGTTGTTGTAGCCCCTATTGCTGCAATCGCAGTGCCGCCTGCTGAGACAGCGCCGCCGCTTGCCGAAATCTATGCTCCTGTGGCAGAGCAAAAGCGGTGTGCGAGAACGTACAACATCAATGAGATTCTTTTCAAGATAAAGAATGGCTTCCCAAGCAAGTTGAAGGATTGCTCTTCAACGCTTGCCAAGGACATGCTGAATCCGTTCGGCAAAAAACTGGAGCCCAAGTCTTTCATGGTTCAGTGCGCTGTGGATGGGATAAAGAACGAATTGCCCGAAGGCTTTTCCAACGTAGATAAAGTGATTGCCAGCCTGACGAATTTCGTGCAGGGTCTTATGAACTCCGCCAGTGCGGGCGGCTCTCTTGACCCAAAAAAGTTGGTTAGCTTGGTTGGCAGCATGGATGTAGGAGGACTTTTGAGCGATGTTAAAACTATTGCCGCCACCGCCGAGTGCATTGTTGATGAGCCTTACGAGCCTCCCTCTGTGCCCGTGAATGATGTTGCGGAAAGCTATTCAGATGACGAAGGCGGCAAGAGCGAGTTGTCTTTCGGCATCAGATTTGGTTTCAACGGTTCGCATACTTATACGGAATATAAGACACGATATGGATACGACAGCGGCGATTACGGCGATATTGGTGGAATACAGCTTGGCGTTGTGCTTGATATTGCCGCGACCGACTGGTTCCATATTCAGCCTGGTCTTATGTATATCCAAAAGGGAAGGCACGATAACGGCAACGACATTACCGCCCATTACATTGAGTTTCCATTGCTTCTCTCGCTTAAGCTTTCTGCGTTCAGGTTTAGTGCAGGTCCGTATTTTGGCGGATGTTTTGGCAGTGATGCCTGGGTTTTTGACGATGGCTTGGATGCTGGATTGAGTACGGGCGTTGGCTTTGACATAGGCATGTTCTACATAGGCATGTTTTGGAACTATGGCATTGCCGACATGAGCGGCAAAAGCGGCTACGAATTCTACAATCGCACGGTTGGCTTAAACTTGGGGGTAAATCTATGAGAAAATTTTTGTTTACAGCACTTGCAGTTTTTGCGATTTTAGGCTGCAGCAGCAACGATGATGTGCCGTGCATGACGTGCGGCGATTCTTATAATACCTATTCCAGCAGTTCATCGTGGTCTAGCAGTTCCGTACCAACTCAATCTGGCATTATTCGCGGTACTCCTGTATATTACGGAGGCGAGACTTACGAGACAGTTGTAATTGGCAGCCAAACTTGGATGGCAAGAAATTTGAATTACGATGTAAGCGGCAGTAAATGCTATAACAACGACCCTGCCAACTGTGCCAAATATGGCAGATTGTACGATTGGGCAACAGCAATGGGCATTTCAAGTAGCTATAACAACAGTTCTTACAATCCGTCTGCTAGCACGAAGTATAAAGGAATATGCCCCAGTGGTTGGCATATACCTAATAACGCAGAATGGGACAAGCTGGTGCGTTATGTTGACGGCACAAGTGGTACGTCAAGCCCTTATGATAGTCCAACAGCAGGCAGGTATCTGAAAGCGACTAGCGGTTGGAATAGCAATGGCAACGGCAATGACAAGTATGGCTTTTCCGCCCTGCCGGGCGGCTACGGCGGTTCTGGTGGCTTTTTCGACTTTGTCGGCCGCAACGGCTACTGGTGGACTGCCAGTGAGTACAGTAGCGACTACGCTTACGGCCGGAGCATGTACTACCGCCTCGAGGACGTGGACTACAACGACGGCACTAAGAACTACATGGTCAGTGTTCGGTGCTTGCAGGACTAGGCGCTTTTACGCGCCACCGCTAGCGAAGCAAGCGGTGTTGACTAAGGTTGTGAGCGTTTATTGATGGCTTTTTGTTGGGGCGTAGTTTGGAAAATTTTTTATGAAGACGGAAAACATATTGACAATAGAAGAAAGCGGTGAGAACCGCATAAATCTTGTTCGCGACAGGCTGTTCTGGCAGGCTTGGAACAGGAGCGCATTTTTGTTTGCAACGCATATAAAAAACTATCAGGTGCACAAAAGGTTTGTTCAGAAAGTTGCCCAAGACGTAGCTTGGCTTGGCTTTCCCTCTTCTGCCTTGCAAGCAATACAAAAAACAGCAGAAGAAAAAGGCTTTTCCTATGAGCAAAAATCGAGCGACCATATAATAATCGGTAGCGTTCCTCAAACAACGGGCTATGAGGAATGGTGGGCAGCCATAGTGAAAAAGAAACCAAAGCCTTCTCAGCCAGATTTTCAAATACCAAAAAATGCTAGGGATGGCATTCTGCCTGCTTACAAAACAGCCTACGATTTGTGTTTGCACATTCACAGGGCAACCGTGAAAATGCCAAGGGAATTTCGCTATGAACTTGGGGCAAGGGTTAGAAACCACGCTGTGGATATAGTGGAAAATTTGCATTTGATGGCTAACAATGTACAGGGAAAGCCAGAGCTAACCGAAAGTGCGGCGAGAATTCACAAGCTACGCGTGGATGTAAGGGTATTGAAAGATTTGCATCAGATAGGCATTGAACAATGGGGGTTTTTGAATCAGCAAATTGAAAATTTATTAGATTTATTACGGGCAGAATTCTGCAATGCCAACTCAAGGATTGCAGGAGCGACCCTTATGCAGTCCAGCGGAACGCTCCCACCTGCAGCAATGCAGAAGAGCAAACAAAAACGCTTTGGAGTTTTTTCTTATGAAACCACTCCTTAGCCGCATCAAAGCTTCCGCTGCTTTTCCGCCCTGCCGGGCGGCAACGGCAATTCTGGTGGCAATTTCAACAATGTCGGCAACAACGGCAACTGGTGGAGTGCCAGTGAGAACAATAGCAACAACGCTTACAACCGGAACATGAACTACAACAACGAGAACGTGAACTACAACAACAACAATAAGAACAACATGTTCAGTGTTCGGTGCTTGCAGGACTGCAACGGGGAAATCGGGAAATCGGTTTCCCCTCTTTTTTTGGAGATGCACAAAGCCTATTTGGATGCTCGCAAGCACAAGCGGAACACTATAAACCAGCTCAAATTTGAACGCAATTTAGAAACAGAACTGCTTTCCCTTTGCAGAGAGCTTGAAACCCGAACTTATGAACTAAGACCTGGGATATGCTTTATTAACGAATTACCTGTGAAACGCGAAATTATCGCGGCAGATTTCAGGGACAGGGTAGTTCATCATTTTCTTTACAACCGAATATATCCTATTTTGGATAGAAAATTCATTTACGATTCTTACAGTTGCAGGGTGGGCAAGGGAACATTGTTTGGCATAAAAAGGGTTATGGGATTTTTACAGGGTGATGTTTGGGTTTTGCGCTTAGACATAAAGGGATTTTTTATGGCAATTGACAGGGATATTTTATTCAGCTTGATTATGAACGGATTGCGCGGGACACAGCCCGTTTGCGAATTGCTGGAATTTTTAATTCGCAAAATAGTATTCAACGAGCCTTTGAAAAACGCATTTTTCAAAAGCCCAGAATATGCCTGGAAAGGACTACCACCGGACAAATCCTTGATGAATTCCGCTCCGAACTGCGGTTTGCCAATTGGGAATTTAACTAGCCAAGTTTTTGCGAATGTATATTTGAATCCCTTGGACCACTTTGTGAAAAGGGAATTGAAAATAAAATATTACGGCAGGTATGTTGACGATATGGTTTTGATACACAGCGACAAGCAAATTTTGCTGAACGCAATTTCCAGCATTCGCAGTTTTATGCGAAACAGGCTAAACCTTATTTTGCATCCAAAAAAAATCAAGCTACAACCCGCAACCAAAGGCTTCGCCTTTCTGGGCGCATACATATATCCACATGGAGTTGTAGCAGGCAAACGCATTGTAAACAATTTCAAAGAATGTATTTTCAGCCCCTTCTCAAATCCAGAAAAACAAACTCAAAGAGTGCAGAGCTATTTGGGCTTGCTAACACATATCCAGTAATCGGGTAAATAAGTTTTAACAGACACTTGGTAGAGCATTTGTAGATGGGCGTTTTTTATTGTTCTGGTAAATCCCAAAAATCGGGGTCATCGGGGTTCAGACAAATAAGCCAGGAATCTTGGTTTTCGTTTTAGGCATAATAATCGCTCCGCCTTAGGCTTTGCTAAACGCAATAATCTGTTCTTTCGGAAGTTTAGTAATGCGAGCCACTCGTTCAGGTTTAAGCCCATCTTTAAGCATAGACTTGGCTGTTTGCAGAATACCTTTTTTCAAGCCCCTAGCCTCGGCTTTTTCCTTTGCATAAGCAACGATTGCTCTCTGGTCGTGTCGGTTCATCATAGCTGCCTCATACTGCTTGAGTTCTCTCTCCGTAAAATTAGAAATTCTTGCCACCTCGAAAATCTGCAAAAGCTCTTTCTCCTTGAAACTCTTGGGAACACCTTTGAGCTTATGACCGTTTTTGAGAGAAAAAATAATCTTATCCATAAT
>JAITFP010000036.1 GCA_031281275.1 Candidatus Fibrimonadaceae bacterium | reverse complement strand
GAAAAGCCAGTTGTGCAAAACGAAGTGGCTTTTGCAGTCCTTGAAAATGGCACCCGCCTAAAAAGCGAGGTGATTCGCATTAGAGGCTCGGTTGCCGAGTTGCAAGTGTTTGAAGACACTACCGGCTTAAAAGAAGGCGACATCATTGAGTTCACAGGCGCGCTCCTCTCTGTGGAACTAGGACCTGGCTTGTTGACCCAGGTGTTTGACGGATTGCAAAATCCATTGCCTCAGCTAGCCGAGCAGTGCGGCTTCTTTTTGCAAAGAGGCAAATATCTAGAGGCTTTGCCTCGTGATAAAAAGTGGGCTTTCACCCCAAGCATCACCGTTGGCACTCAGGTTTCCGCAGGCGATGCCCTTGGCTCCGTGCCAGAGGGAATTTTCAAACATCTGATAATGGTTCCTTTTGGACTTCAGGGAACATTCTTGGTGGAAAGCGTTTCACCTGCTGGCGAATTTACGGTTACGGATACCATTGCCAAAATAAAAGATTCAAATGGCAAAAGCTATGAAGTTAAACTTATGCAGACTTGGCCCGTTAAACTGCCCATAAAATGCTATTCCGAAAGGCTTCGTCCAACAGAACCTTTGATAACAAAACAGAGAATTGTGGACACATTCTTCCCCGTGAACAGAGGCGGAGTTTTCTGCGTTCCTGGACCTTTTGGCGCAGGCAAAACAGTGTTGCAGCAATTAACCGCTCGCCACGCAGAAGTGGATATTGTGATTATAGCCGCTTGTGGTGAACGCGCTGGCGAAGTTGTGGAAACATTGAAAGAATTTCCGGAGCAAATTGACCCTCGCACAGGTCGCAGCTTAATGGAACGCACATTAATTATATGCAACACAAGCTCCATGCCCGTTGCAGCTCGCGAAGCCTCTGTTTACACAGGTGTGACACTTGCTGAATATTATCGTCAAATGGGACTCAACGTGCTGCTGCTTGCAGATTCAACAAGCCGCTGGGCACAGGCTCTTAGAGAGATGAGCGGTCGCTTAGAAGAAATCCCTGGCGAAGAAGCTTTCCCTGCATATTTGGAATCTGTTATTGCGAGCTTTTACGAGAGAGGCGGCATAGTTCGCCTTAAAAACGGGCAAACTGGCTCTGTGACCATTGGCGGAAACGTTTCTCCTGCGGGTGGAAACTTTGAGGAGCCTGTTACGCAGGCAACTTTGAAAGTGGTTGGCGCATTCCACGGGCTTTCAAGAGAACGCTCCGACCAGCGCCGCTTCCCAGCAATTCACCCGCTTGAAAGCTGGTCTAAATATCGCGGTTTAATAGACGGTGCAAAAACATCTGAGGTGCACAAAATTTTGAGCAGAGGCAATGATGTGGGGCAAATGATGAAAGTTGTGGGTGAAGAAGGCACCTCAATGGACGACTTTGTTCTTTACCTAAAAGGCGAATTTTTGGATTCTGTTTATTTGCAGCAAGATGCCTATAATAAAATAGACGAGGCTTGCCCTGGAGACAGGCAAGAATACGTGTTCAATAAAATTTACCAAATCTTGAAAACTCCGGTTACTTTCAAAGAAAAAGATGCAGCACGTTCATTTTTCTTAAAGCTAACTCAAACAGCAAAAGACTGGAACCGAGTGGAATTCAAATCAAAAGAATTTCAGGAATTGGAAGGCAACATTCTAAAAGCCGTAGCGGAGGTAACTGTAAATGCATAAGGTTTATCATAAAATTGAAAGAATTGCAGGCAACGTTATTACAGTTGCCGCAGACGGCGTTAGCTATCACGACTTGGCACAGGTGCAAAGCCCAAGAGGAACCTCTTTGGCTCAGGTGATTCGCTTGGATAGCGGCATGGTTGATTTGCAGGTTTTTGCAGGAAGCCGAGGCATTTCCACAGATTCTCAAGTGCGCTTTTTGGGCAAGCCCATGCAAGTTCCATTTAGCGATTCCTTGCTTGGGCGCGTGTTTTCTGGAGCAGGCGAGCCTAGGGACAAAGGTCCTGTGATAAATGAGAATTTGATTGAAATAGGCGGTCCTTCCGTTAATCCTTCAAAGAGAATTATCCCAAAGAATATGGTACGCACGGGAATTCCAATGATTGATGTGTTCAACACCTTGGTTGTTAGCCAAAAGCTACCTATTTTCTCAATAGCTGGCGAACCATATAACGAACTGCTCGCTCGCATAGCTTTGCAAGCAGAAGTGGATGTTATTATTCTCGGCGGCATGGGACTAAAATACGATGATTATCTGTTTTTCAGGGATTTCTTGGAAGAACACGGTGCTCTTAGCCGCACGGTTTCTTTTATGCACACAGCTTCTGACCCCATTGTGGAATGTTTGCTTGTTCCAGATGCTGCTTTGGCGGTTGCGGAACAATTCGCAACTCAGGGCAAAAAAGTGCTGGTGCTTTTAACAGATATGACAAACTTTGCCGATGCAATGAAAGAAATTGCAATCACAATGGAACAGGTACCCTCCAACCGTGGCTATCCTGGCGATTTGTATTCCCAGCTTGCCAGCCGCTACGAAAAAGCGGTGGATTTTGAAGGTTCTGGTTCAATAACCATTCTTGCCGTGACCACAATGCCAGGCGATGATGTAACTCATCCAGTTCCAGATAACACAGGTTATATAACCGAGGGTCAGTTCTATTTGCGCAAAGGTAGAATTGAGCCATTTGGCTCTCTTAGCCGCTTAAAACAGCAGGTAAACGGCGACACTCGCGAAGACCATCGCACAATAATGAACACAATGATTCAGCTATATTCCAGCTATAAAGAAACCCTTGAAAAGCAATCTATGGGTTTCCGCATGAGCAACTGGGATGCAAAGCTATTGAAATACGGTGTTCGTTTTGAAAAAGAGATGATGGACTTATCGGTGAACATTCCTTTGGAAGCAGCTTTGGACCTCGGTTGGAAAATTCTCGCAGATTGCTTTAAGTCCGAAGAAACGGGCATTCCAAGCAAACTGATAGGGAAGTTCTGGCCCAAGTAAATGGATAAATTGCTGGAAATAATGCAACGCCTCCGCTCCGCGGATGGCTGTCCTTGGGACAGGGAGCAGAATTTCAACAGTTTGCTGCCTTACCTTTTAGAAGAATCTTACGAATATATAGATGCTGTTCAAAGCGAAAACCAAAAAAATATGGTTGAAGAGCTTGGCGATGTACTTTTGCAGGTGGTGTTTCACTCCCAAATAGCCAAGGAAGATGGGAAATTCACAATAGACGATGTTATAAATGGAATTTGCGAAAAAATGGTCAGGAGGCATCCTCACGTTTTTGGCTCGGAAAACTTAGGAACTTCCAAAGAGGTTCTTAAAAAATGGGAAGAGATAAAGAGCGAGGAAAAAAAGGAAAAACCAGCCTCTGCTATGGACAAGGTGCCGAGGTCAATGGTGGCTCTTTCCCGTGCCCAGGAGCTTTCAAGGCGGGCTGCAAAGGTCGGTTTTGACTGGGACAATCCGGGTCCCGTTTTAGAAAAGGTAAAAGAGGAAATAGGGGAGTTTGAGGCAGAAGAAGCGGGTTCTTTGAGGGCAGAGGAGGAATTTGGCGATATTCTCTTTGCCTTGGTGAATTTAGCTAGGCATAAAGGCATAAATGCCGAAACCGCCCTTGCAAGGGCAAATGCCAAATTTGAAAAGCGGTTTAGGCAGGTAGAGATAATGGCAGGCGGAAATCCTCAAAATTTCACATTGGAAGAATTGGACAAATTTTGGGAAAAGGCAAAGAAAATGCCCCTTTAACGCAACATATCAACGATTTTTCGAGCTATCCCGTCAACAACTTCTGGGGCGAGGTGGTATTGTTTTTCGTGCACCAGTTGCTGAATGCGTTGGACATTTTCGCTTCTCTTCTTTTCCCAGTCGCTTTTGTGAGTATCTGCATCCTCTAAGATTTTTTGCGCCAAAGGGGAAAGGGCGAGGTTGTATTCGCTTGTTTTAGCTGGATTGTGCTCTGTTGTTGTTGGGGTAGGAGTACTTGGCTTGCTCGCTTCTGGTGGCGGCGGTGGAGCCTCAGTTTTCTTTTTTTGAATACTACGGTCGCGCTCGCTCGGCATCGGCGAGTCCGGATTTCTTATTAAATCCGCTACGCGAGTTGTGATTTCGGACACGTTCATAGCATTACCCTAATCCTTTAATCGGCATAATTTACAAAAATCTTAACTTTTTTTTAAAAAATTCTACATTTTCCAATTATGAAGAAATTTTTATTGCCCTTGGTTCTTTTGTTTGCGAGTGCGGTGCTTGCGCAAACCGCTCCAAAACTTTCAACCAAAGACCCCTCTTTTATGGGTTTCACGGGCAGTTTTATGAAATTTGGCAATACTTCGGGCAATAACCGCCCTTTTACCATGCTTGTGGAATATAAGCCCTGGTTTTTTGAAATCAGCGCAGTTGCAAACGCAGGGCACAACACAGAGGATTTAGACTACCTTTCAGACCATATAGTTGTTATTTTGGCTTATTACGATGCTGTAGGCAAGGCTCAAGACGGAACGCCTTACCAAGCTGGTATTTTTGATTTTATGGTATATTTAGACGATGAGCCTATTAAAATTTCGAACCAGAAAATTACCTTGAAAGGCAGGGCTGAGGCAGGTTCTTCTGTGCTTAATCAGGCTAAAACATGGAGTTTTGAGCAGGGCAAGGTATTCAATATGCCAAAATATTCAGACAAAATAACAAAAGCACAGGCAATTGCAATAGATAAAATAGATATTCAAAAAGAAATAGAAGCCGAAAAAAAGCGAATTGCAGATTCCATTGCCACGGAGAAAAAACGGGTAGCAGACTCCATTGCCACGGAGAAAAAACGAGTTGCAGACTCCATTGCCACGGAGAAAAAACGAGTTGCAGATTCCATTGCCCTAGAGAAAAGACGGGCTGCGGTTTTAGCTGGCAGAGAGAAAAGGTGGGTTACAGATTCTGCCGCCAGAGAGAAAAAACGGGTTACAGATTCCACCGCCAGAGAGAAAAAACGGGTTACAGATTCTACCGCTATGGAAAAGAAAAGAATTGCTGATTCTACTGCCAGAGAAAAGAAGCGAGTTGCTGATTTTGCCGCCGCAGAGAAAAAATGGATTGCTGATTCCACCGCCAGAGAGAAAAAACGAGCTACAGATTCCATTGCAATGAATAAGAAACGTGCTGCAGATTCCATAGCCACAAGAAAACAATGGGTTGCAGATTCCATAGCTTCAAGAAAGCAATGGGTTGCAGATTCCATAGCCACAGAAAAGAAACGGGTTGCCGATTCCATTGAACTCGCAGAGAGAAGACGGGCAGCCGAAGAGCTTGCAAAGTCGGAAAAAATGAAGAAGAGTCAGGGAAGGAAAAAGGCTGCCTCTAGGAGAAGGGCTAATACTAATAACGACGATTGGTGGGAAATAGTCCCATAAGCGTTTACTATATTTATTATATGAATAAACTCCTTCTTTCTCTTGCTATTTTCGCATCTGCCGCATTTTCGGCAGATTTGACCATCAGAGCCACGGATTATAACCAGCAATATGCCCAGCGTTATAAAACCATAGTATTAAAAGGCAGAAAAGGAACGTACTTTGAAACAAAAACGGATGGCAATGGCATAGCCCGCGTTCAAGTTTCAGAAGGCGATATCTATTCGTTTTGGTGCGATGGCATAACCGGCGAATTTGACTGCGGCTTTGGCAATACGCTCGCTGTTCAAATGGGGGCAGGCTCTGGAACCTGGGAAATATACTATGACGATGACCGCTTTGAGTTGAAAGGCGTGAATTTTGCAACGGGAAAAGCCGATATTTTGCCCAATTCAACTAAAATTTTGGAAGCAACCGTTAAAGGCTTGCAAAAATACGATACGGTTAATGTTGAAATCTCTGGGCACACGGATATTGTGGGCGGCTTGGAATATAACGAAAAATTATCGCAAGCACGCGCAGAGGCGGTGCGCAACTACCTCATTAGAAAGGGCATTGCGGAAAATAGAATAAGAGCCGTGGGATATGGCTACTCGCGCCCAAGGGCAGATAACAAAACTGAAAATGGGCGCGCTCAAAATCGGAGAATAGAGATAAGCATTGTAAATTGAGAATAAGGGTTTAAAAATTATGAAAACCAGAATAGTTCATCCCGGTGATTTTTTGCTGGCTACGCCAGCTCTCGGTGGTAGCTATTTTCAAGACTGCGTGATTTTTGTGGTGGAATGTTCTACTGATACTGGTTCTTGGGGTTTGGTGATAAATCATTTGGCTCATATTCCCCTAGACGAAGTTTTTAGAAAGAATCCAGGAGTGTCGCATAAACAGCTTCCTTGGGAAATAATGGGGGCAACACGTGAATTGCACACATTCTTTTTTGGCGGTCCTGTTCAGAACACAGATCCTTTTCAAAAACTTTCGGTTTGCATTTTAGAAACAGGGGTTTCTGTTTTTAACGGAGCTTACGAAATTTCACAAGGTGTTTTTATATCAAAGATACCCTTGGAAATGGAACTTCCCGTATCTAGGCTAATATCACCGCAAAATAAAACAGCACGTATTTTTTTTGGCTATAGCGGCTGGGCAGTGGGGCAGTTGGAGAGAGAAATTTTAGATGGAGCTTGGGAAGTTTCAAATCCGTTTCCTTATGATGTGTTTTCCAAAAATAGGGATGAAGTTCCTGCAACGGTGAATAAATTCCGCGAGTGCTATGAAAAAAGCTACCGAGCCTGATGGTATTTATGCGCATAACGCTCTAAGGCAAATATCGTATGAGCAAAAGCGATGGAGTTTGCACGGTTTTTCCATTTCTGGGCTTTCAACTTATTTTCAAATTCCCGAACTTGATTTATGCGTGGATATGGGCGAATGTCCGGTTAGCGCGCTTAGTTTAAACCACGTTCTTTTAACCCATTCGCACGGAGACCACAGCCGCTGTCTTATGCGCCACAACAGCCTTAGGCGCATGATGCAAAACCCAGTTCAAGCGGTGTATTATATTCCAGATGCCGTTTATGAACTCGCTATAGAAATGATTAAAGCCGAAACTCTGTTTGAGGGCGTTGCCGAAGAGCGTTTTGATTTGCCTCGCTTGGAAAGCGTTAAAGCAGGGCAGTGGTTTGACCTTGCTTACCGCAAGGATTTGGAGGTTTTTCCCTTTGAAGTAAGGCATTCCATTCCCTCGCTTGGCTACACAGTGTTTTGCAAGAAAAAAAAACTGAAAAAAGAATATGCAAAATGCGAAAGAGACGAAATTATATCCTTGAAAAATTCCGGGGTTGAAATCACAAACGATATTCGCGAGCCTTTTGTATCTTTTATGGGAGACTGCATTGGCGAATCTTTGTGGGAAGAGAGGCATATTTGGAATTCTCCCGCAGTGGTTTGCGAGTGTACATTTTTAGACAAGGGTGAAATGGAAATGGCGAACAGAAAAGGGCACACTCATATAGACGATATTATTCAGGTTCTATGCAAAGTTGGCAGTTCCATGCCTTGTCAAAACATAATTTTAACTCATTTTTCAATGAAATATTCCAAAAACCATATCTTAGAAACGGTAAACAACTCAATACCAAAAGAATTCAAAGAGAAAGTGAGGATATTTTTATGAAAAAAATTATTATTGTACTGATATTAGCATTTAATTTCTCTTATGCCCTAGACCAGATGTACGATTATCGTTACACGCATGGACCAGAAATTGTGGTTCCAGATGCTTTTTTTGTGGGGGCTGGCGGTTGGACACGTTATGCAAATGATTTATATTTGATAGGCAATATACAAGTAGGCATAACAGATAGATTTGAGATAGGGGCAAAATATATAGGCGGGTATGATAGGGGGGACCTCAGTTCCTTAATTGATATTGGTGCAAAATTCGCAATTTCGCGGAATTTAGCCCTTCAAGTTGATGTTCCCTTTGATGGAGAATGGGGTGGAGTGCTTTCTATTTCACAGTGGGATGGATATACTAAAAATGTGTCTTTTATTTATGAAGGGCGTTTGGGTTTTGCCAGGGCAGCAGGCGAGGACAGGTATGTGAAACCTTCTTTGGCTTTTTTTCCCTTTTTTCAAATAGGCAATGCTTTTAGGCTTTCTGTTGGCACTTTATGTTCATTTGGAATAGGCAAGGAATTTGATTATTTTAAAGAGGATTTTATGATGGATCTTATGCCACGAGTGGAATTTGGAATTTTACATTTGCGTTTTATGGGAGAGATCTCCATTGGAATTATAACTTGGGAAGCCAAAAAACGCAATAGATATGCCTTGTTTATCACAACTGATATTTAAATATAAAAAAAATAACACATAATAAAAAAATAATATATATTAGGGTTATGAGTATATTTTCTAATATTAGCATCGGCAAGAAACTAATCATATTGCTTGCCATTTTCATAGTGGGCTACGTAGTTTTTGGTTTGATTTCGTTTTCTACTTTAAATAAGCTCCGCATTAATGGAAACCTTTACAACCAAATAGTTATGAGCAAAGATTTAATAGCTGATGTTTTGCCGCCGCCAGGGTATATAATAGAATCATATCTGGATGTTTTGCAGATGGCAGATGAGAGCGACCCTGTACAGGTGGATTACCTTTCCAAGGAACTCAAGCGACTTCAGGCCGATTACGATGATCGGCACAAGTTTTGGATAAATGAACCTTTGCTGGAACTAGGAGCGTTGCGAGATGCTATGCTAAAAGGAGCTTATGATCCAGCTATCCAATTTTATGATGTTGTATTCAGCAAGTTTATACCTGCATTGCAAAAAGGTGACCGTAAATATGCGAGAGAACTTGCCTATGGCGAGTTGAAAACCCTGTACGAAACACATCGCAAAAGCGTGGACCAGGTTGTGCTGGGAGCTACAGAAAAATACCAAAAAACCGAAACCATCGCTGGTGAAACGATTCAACAAGATACAAGGCTGCTTTTTACCATTGCCTTTATAGTTATTGCGGTTGCGGTAATTTTGAGCCTTATAATCAGCTCTTCTATTGTAAAACCAATAGTCAAGGTAACCAACACGCTCAGAGACATATCCGAAGGCGAAGGCGATCTCACTCGTACCATTGTCATAAATTCCAAAGACGAGGTTGGATACCTTGCCCTGTACTTCAATAAAACACTTGATAAAATCAAAAATTTGATAATTGCCATTAAAAACCAAACGGGGTCTCTTACCTCTGTTTCTGAAGAATTGTCTGCGGTAAGCAGGGAGTTGGCAAGCGGCGCAGAAGAAACTGTTAACCAGAGCAGCAATGTTGCAAGCACGGCAGAGGAGATGTCTGTGAACATAAACTCAATGGCGAGCGGAGCGGAGCAAGCTAGCGTAAATGCAAATGAGGTAGCCGGTGCTGCAGAACAGATGTCCACAAATATGAACACAGTAACTACTGCCATAGAAGAAATGAGTGCAAGCATAAGCCAAATAGCCTCCAATGCAGGCGAGGCTCGCAAGGTTGCCATAGCCGCCACGGAAAAATCTAAAAACGCAACCGATGTTATGAGCAAGCTCGGCACTGCTGCAAAAGAAATTGGGCATGTAACAAGTGTCATAAAAAAGATAGCAGATAAAACCAACCTGCTTGCTCTCAACGCTACCATTGAGGCTGCCAGCGCAGGCGAAGCGGGCAAAGGCTTTGCTGTTGTGGCAAGCGAAATCAAAGAGCTTGCAAACCAGAGTGCAGAAAGCGCAGACGACATAGCGAACCGCATAGAGGGCATTCAGAGTGGCACAAGCGATGCAATCCAGGTTATTAGTGATGTGAGCGAGATTATTGTTAAAATAAACCAAAGCGTTGAGGCTATAGCTGGCCATGTTGAGCAGCAAACAAAAACAACCAACGAAATAGCAAACAATGTTTCTCAGGCCAATATAGGCTCCAAAAGAGTTGCAGGTGCAATTGGCGAAGTAGCAAAAGGCTCAAAAGATGTTTCAAGGAATGCCGGAGAAGCAGCCAAGGGAGCAACCTATGTGAGCCAAAATATTGCTAGCGTTAGCGGCGTTGCAAAGCAATCTGCACAGGGAGCTACGCAGGTAAATCAATCAGCTACGGATTTGAGCGAGATTGCCGCTGATTTGAAAAGAACGGTTAGTAAATTTAAGGTACAATGACAGATACAGCTTCTATACAAGTTTCTTATAAGAGCCAAACTTCTGTGCAGCGTAAATTTATTATTTTTTCTTATATTTTATTTCTGTTTATATTTTTACTTGGAAGCGTGATATTTATAAATTTAATGAGCGAAATACATTATAAAAACTCCAAATATGAATTGATGCAAACTATTGAAATAAATAAGCTAAAACTAGAAGTGTCTGAGAATAGCAAAATTGATGAAGGATTGTATTTCTTTAACGATGCCGGAGAAATAACCAAGGCAAGAGATGTTCATCTTGTTGAACATAAAGCAAACATAACCGAAGTGTTAGGCCAAACTGGCGATGAAATTTTAGCTAGAATAAAGGGATTAAAAATCAGAGAAATAGAATATTTTGAAACAAAAGACAAAAAGCAAATAGTTGCAGTTAGCGAAATTCCTGCTTTGAATTGGTATATAACCGCTACACGTCCCGTTACCGTAGGAGATTCTATGCGAACAGATATGGCTGTTCTTTTTTATGTAATGATGGCAGTTATTTTCTTTGTTTTTGTATTTTTTAACATATTTATCGCATCAATAATGAAACCACTCAACCGAATGGTAAAAACAATAAATCAAACTTTTGCTGATTGGGATTTGAAGCCTCAAGAAGGTGGATATTGTAGTGAAATTGAAACCTTTGGTGAATTTTTTCACTTGACCATAATCGATCAACTCACTGGAATTTACAACAGACGGTATTTAGACGGTAGCTTAAAAAGGATAATAAAATCACATATCCATAGTGGCAACAATCTAAGCGTATTAATTATAGACATTGATTATTTTAAAAAATACAACGATGCTTACGGTCATGACAAGGGAGATGATTGTCTTAAAAAAATAGTACTTGCTCTTTCTAAATGTATAATGAGAAAAGAAGATTTTGTTGCAAGATACGGCGGAGAGGAATTTGTTGTTGTTTTGCCCAATACCGATAAAAATGGCACTCAGGCGATTGCGGAAAAATTATTGAAAAAAGTGATTGAGTACGATATACCTCATAAAGTGAGCGACATAGCAAGTTATGTCACAATTTCTATTGGAGGCACAACTGGCATCGTTAAGCATACCCAAAATCCGCAAGATTATATCAAAGCAGCAGATAAAGCCTTATACGAATCCAAAAGAAATGGTCGCAATAGATACACTTATGAAAATTTCCCTACAAACTGAATAGATGAATTAACGCTGAAATTCAGCGCAATCCCCCCTAGAAATCGCAATCTCATAGCCAATTTGCTTAATGCGGTTTTTCATGCAATTTACACATTCGGCTGCTTCTTCTCCGGTGCAAATTTTATTGTCGTAGAGCATATATTTTTTGCGTACTTCCACAGGGGAAAGATTTGGCATAATCACATTTGCTCCGGCGAGAATCCCTTGTTCTCTTCCACGAGTATCAAGCGTTCCAAGTGCTGTTGTGGCGGGAATGAGCAGGTTTGGCTGCATAAGGCGAAGAATGGCTAGAATATTCAGCGTTAAGTGTACGTCGCCGGCATTTTTGCCATTGAAAGGTGTGTTGGAGTGGGGGATAAAAGGACCGATGCCCACCATTTGCGGTTGGAGTTCTTTAATAAAAAGTAAATCATCTACAATATGTTCCAACGTTTGATTTGGCGTGCCAACCATCAAACCGCACCCAACTTGGTAACCTATTTTTTTTAAATCATATAAGCATTTTTTTCTATTTGCACACGACATTGAATCTGGATGCAAGGTTTTGTAATGCTCATCGTTTGCGGTTTCATGACGTAGCAAATATCTGTCAGTGCCCGCTTTGAACAATCGTTCATAGCTCTCATAACTGCGTTCTCCAATTGAAAGTGTCACGGCACAATCTGGAAATGTAGCTTTTATTTCGCGTACAATATCAACTAAAATTTCATCTGTGTAATGAGCATCTTCTCCGCCTTGCAATACAAAAGTGCGAAAGCCGAGTGGATAGCCAGTTTTGCAACATTCTAAAATCTGATCCTTTGAAAGCCTGTATCTCTCTGCTTCTTTGTTTCCCGCTCTAAGCCCGCAATAATAGCAGTTATTTTTGCAATAAGAGGTAAATTCAATAAGCCCACGCATAAAAATATTTTTGCCATATACATTTTGCGCTACGCATCTGGCACGTTCAAAAATATAGTCATCATTGCATAACAAAAGTTCCTTAAATTCTTCTCTCTCAAGAATTTGAAGAGCTTCCAATTTATCTACGAATTCTTCCATTATTTTTTACCGGAACTTTGCTAACCTTGCTGCAAAGAAAGTTGTCATTTTTCTTTTTAAAAACAAGGCTGTCTTTCACAATATATGCGTTTGCCTCATTTTTTAAGAGGGCAGTGTTCATTTGAGATTTCCAACTGAATACATAAGCAAAGCCCATTATTAAAGCCAAAATCCAAGCAATGGCAATAAACCAAGCAAAATTCGGATCTTCATACCCTAAGGCGAGTGACAAAGCTGTGAAAATTGGTCCTAAAATGCCTGAATATATAAAACCGTATTTCCAGATTTTTTTTGAATCAATGGGCAATTTTCCCACAAGGCGACCAGACTGTCCATTCATAATAAAAAGATAATTTGCCTCTTTATATTTGGTGTTGAGTATCCACACAGGAAAAAGCGCATAGCTGTATTTGCCTTCCCTAACGTTAACGCAGGAACTTTCAATATTTACGCTGTCATAACCAACAACCGAATTTTCAAATTCTCTTTCCACCGAAGCCTTTATTCTGCGAGCCGCTCTCTCCTTGCTCCTTTCCACATCAACATCATATTTTTCGGCAACATAACCTGCCAAATAAGTTGTGTCAAAATCCTTCATTTGCTCATAATCAAAGGGTTCTATGGCATCCATGTATTTATCATCCATTTTTTCAGAACCATCAACGGGTATTTTTTCAAATACCAAATTTCCCTCTCTAACCACGGAATAGTATTCTGTTTTTATATAATCCGTTGTTCTTTTAGCCTTGGTTGCCTTGTAGCATACACGCCCGCTCGCTTCTGCATCAAAAAGCCAAAAGGGAACATAAACTCCTTGAACATTGTTCACGTGGTTCTCTTTTACAAAAAAATCTGGAAGGAGTTTTTTCCCATCGCAAAAATTTTTCAACTGTTTCACCGCGCTGTTTTTTTCAAGTTTAAATGGAATCACATAATCTGGTTTTAAAAATCCAGAGAGCCTTTTGCTCACAATTTGGGCATTGCCGCAACACGGACATACCATTGCAACGGTATTTGCATCACCCAAAAGTTCCGCACCGCAAGAAGGGCAGGAACCAGAACTTAAATCTTCAAGCTCGCCTTGTTCCCATTCTTGCTCGGCATCTTCTTTTGACCAGCCAAAATTATCCTTTGCTGCCGCAATTTCCTTTTGGTATTCTTCCAAAGCGGCAATTTCAAATTCTGTATCGCAATATGGGCATTTCATTTTTTGGCTGGAACTGTCAAAATTAACCGTTCCGCCGCAGTTAGGACATTTGTATTCTTTTATATCCATTTTTTAAGGTCTCGGTTTGCCGCACTCGGCGCAAAATTTACCAGTATTCCCAGCATTGCCGCAAGCACAAGTCCAAGGTGAATTAGGGGAGGGTTTTCCGCATTCCGCACAGAACTTGCCCGTGTTTGAATGTCCGCAGGAACAAACCCAAGTAGCAGAGGCTGCTGGCGCAGGAGCAGGAGCTTGCTGTTGAGGCTGAGGCGGCTGTTGCTGCCCCATTTGAAAGAGAGCCTGCGGATTCATTCCACCAGCCTGAGCCGCCATTCCCATACCGAGGAAACCAGTCATAGCCCCAGCCTTATTCTCCGCTGCAGCACGCATAGCATCGCTTTGAGCGCCCACCAATGAAGCGGCAGCCATAGTTGGGTCTCGCATAACGGCTGCTGTTTGCAGTTGCTTTATTCGGTTATCGTCTTCTGGCGAGGCTGTGCAAGTAATTCCAAAGTTTACTATCTCCAACCCTCTGCCTTCTCTCCACTTTGCGCTAAGAGCCTCGTTGAGAATATCTGCGAGTTTATCAGTGTGGAAGGAAATTTCGTGATATTCCAAACCTGTGCCGAGCTTTCCAAGCGAGGGTCCTAAAACGGTGATTATTTCGGATTTGAGCTGGCTATCTATTTTATCTCTGGTATATTGCTCATCCACATTGCCGCATACATTGGCATAGAACAAAGCTGGGTTAATCATTCGGTAAGAATATTCGCCATTTGCTCTTAAACTTATGGTGAGGCGTAAATTGATATTAGGGTCAACTATGAGATAGGGAATAGGATTTGGCGTGCCGTATTTATTTCCGAGTATTTCCTTAGTATTAAAATAATACACGCGCTGGTCTTTGCCCGGACTGCCACCATATTTAAAACGCTCCGCCATGCTTTTTATGGAACCCACAAGCCCTTGCCCCAAGCCTCCGTGAAAAATGCTAGGTTCCGAAGAATGATCATAGGTATAATGTCCTTCTTCTGCGCAAAACTCTGCAATGCGCCCATTATCCACAACTATGGCAGCCTGCCCCTTGTTCACCACAATTCCAGAGCCATTGGAGATAATATTATCTTCTCCGCTTGTATTGCTACTTCTTTTGCTAGTCTTTTTTTGCCCCTTGGTAGCCAGCACATTGGCATCCAAGCTTTCGCAAATAAAAAACTCCAACCACTGGTCCGCCAAAACACCACCAGCCGAACCCATCGCCGCTTTTAGTAATCCCATATAAAACTCCTACTATTTAAGCATTGAATGAATATAGAATAATTCCACTCTGGGGAAGGGAATTGAGTTTTCTATATTTCCACCTAAGAGGTTTATATGCAAAACAGGAATTCGGGATTTTTTGCTGGTAAGCTAGACGAACTTGTGAGCTGGGGTCGCCTGCATTCGCTTTGGCCCTTCCCCTATGGAACGGCTTGCTGCGCCATTGAATTTATGTCCACAGAATCTGCACGCTACGACCTTTCACGCCTTGGTTCCGAATTTGTGCGCTTTACCCCAAGGCAGGCAGATGTGCTGGCTGTTTCTGGAACAATAACATTCAAGCAAGCACCCATATTAAAACGCATTTATGAGCAAATGATGGAACCAAAATGGGTAATTTCAATGGGAGCCTGTGCCTGCTCTGGCGGTTTTTACGACTGCTATTGCACCGTGCCCGGCATAGACCGCATTATTCCCGTGGATATTTACATAGGAGGCTGCCCAAGCCGCCCCGAAGCCTTTTTTGATGCGATGCTAGATTTGCAAGCTAAAATAAAAAACCAGTCTTATATGGAAGAGAGAAAAAAGAAATTAAAGGAACAATTTGAAAATATTAAAAACTGGAGAAAAAACGATGGACAATGCGATTAAAGACGAGCTTGCTGTTGATGAATGCTGGATTGTGGAAAGGGAAAAACTTGTAGAGGTAGTAAAATCCTTAGGTTATGACGTTTTGATAGACGTTGTTGGGGTGGATTACCTTGGAATGGAAAACCACAAGGGCAAACGCTTTGCAGTTATTTATTGCCTTAAAAACACCAAAAATATGGCACGTGTGCGTATAAAGGTTCAGGTGGAAGAACAGGAAAAAATCCCCACTTTGAGCAAAATTTATCCCATTGCAAATTGGCAAGAACGCGAAGTTTGGGACCAATTTGGCATAGTGTTTGATGAGCATCCCAATTTGAAAAGGCTATTGAATCACGTAGATTTTGAAGGACACCCCTTGCGCAAAGACTATCCTGCCAAAAAACGACAATGGCTATCTGAAAACGACCAAATGCAAGACCAATTGGAAAAACGTTTAGAAACCTTAGGGTACAGGGTCTTATAATGAGAGCTGCAATATTAACCAATGAATACCCGCCGAACATTTACGGGGGCGCAGGCATACACGTTGAATATTTAACAAAGGAATTAAAAAGTCTTTGCGAAATATCTGTGCATTGCTTTGCAGATGCCCATGTTCGCAGATTTGGCGAATTTGAAGACCAAAAATTCAAAAAAATCCTTGGGCCACTGGATATAAATTTGCAATGGATTTCTACAATGCGCGACATAGACATTGTGCATTGCCACACTTGGTACTCTCATTTTGCCGGAGTGCTGGCAAGCCGCTTATATCAGGTTCCCCTTGTGCTAACAACACATTCATTGGAACCGCACAGGCCTTGGAAATCTGAGCAGCTTGGCAAAGGCGGCTATGCTATGAGCTGCTGGATTGAGCAAAATGCTTACAAAAGCGCAGACGGAGTAATTGCCGTTAGCAAGGATATGAAACAAGATGTTATTGATCTTTACGGTGTTGATGAAAACAAGGTGAGGGTTATTTACAACGGTATAGATCCAGATTTTTATCATCCAATTTCTGACGAAGCAATTTTGAAAAAACACGGTATAAATCCGCAAAAGCCTTTTGTGCTTTTTGTTGGCAGAATAACAAGGCAAAAAGGCATTTCTCAGCTTATTCAGGCCATTCCACAAATAGATAAAAACTCCCAAATTGTGCTTTGCGCTGGCGCACCAGATACACCAGAGATTGCGGAAGAATGCAAGAATTTAATAGCAAAGGCAAGCGAAAAACGAGACGGTATTATATGGATTCAAGAAATGTTGAATCATAAAGAGTTAAGAATTATTTACAGCCACGCCACGGTTTTTGCAACACCCTCACTTTACGAGCCTTTTGGCATAATAAACCTAGAGGCAATGGCTTGCGGAACTCCTGTTGTTGGCAGTGCCGTTGGGGGAATCCCAGAGATAATAGTTGAAGGCGAAACTGGATTTTTGATTGAGCTTGAGCATAAGTCCCCAACAGACTTTTCCCCAAAAAATCCCAAGGTATTCCAGAGCAATTTTGCGGAAAAACTCAATATGTTGCTAACAAATCCCTCCCTTGCTGAAAAAATGGGTAAAGAGGCTCGCAAACGGGCAGAATTTGTGTTCAGTTGGAAAAGTATAGCAAAGCAAACAATGGATTTTTACTCATTTTTGTGTAAAAAGTGACCTTTTTTCACTTTTACCCTTGCCAAAATGCAAAAAAAATTCTAACTTGCCTTATAGGATATACAGTGGTAAATCCTCAAGATACTCTATCGCTCCCCTCCTGATAAGTTCGGGGTGCCTGTATATCCTCTCGCAGCTACCGCTGCGAGGGGGAGTTATCTTCCAAACCTGCGCCCTTTTTTCTCATACTTTTCGTGCTTTTTCTCACGTTTTTCCCAAGGCGAGGCAGAACCACTAGACCTTACAATCTCAAAGTCATTTTCACCCTTCAACGGATTAACCTTAATCAGCTTCACCGTCACTTTATCGCCTTTCTTAAACCGCTTTCCAGTGCGTTTGCCGAGCAAAGTCTTTTTAGCCTCATCGTATACATAAAAATCGCCTGGGACATCGCGCAAATGCACCAAGCCATCTGCTTGGGCTACGGTCAGGGTTGAAATGGAAATGAAGATACCAAATTCCTCTATGCCTTGAATTTCTGCTTTGAATGTTTGACCTATTTCATTTTTCAAAAGATAGCTTGCGCAGAATTTGAGCGCTTTTCGTTCTATTTTTTGATTTTTTATCTCGGCTTCGTTGATAACCGTGCAAAGATCGTTTATTTTGCCCCTTTTGCCTGTCAATTCTCTGTGGCACCACAAATCCGCATAGCGGCGAATGGGCGAGGTGAAATGGGCGTAGTCCTTCCAGTGCAGGGCAAAATGACCTGTGCATTTATCTGAATAGCAGGCTTTTTGCATACTGCGCAAAATTTTGTTTGTTAGGGAAGGGTCTTTTTTTGCTTTTTTAACCAAATGGGAATACAAATCAAAAATTTGCTTCTCTTGGCTGTTTTTGCCCGTATAGTTTTTCAAGAGTTTGTGTGGGTCAATAGGGGAGTCAAAGAACAAGTTCGGTTCGGCTTGCATTAGCTCTGCCAAGTCTGCTGGGTCTGGGGCTTCGTGAACTCGGTAAACTCCATTCAGTTTTCTTTTTTGAAGCTCCAATGCGCAGCATTTATTTGCGGCAAGCATACATTCTTCCACCCAGGAATTGCTTATTCCAGTTTGTCTGGGAACTATGCACTGCGGCAAGCCTTTTTTGCTGAATTCGCATTTGTATTCGGTGCTGTCCATTTCTAGCATTCCGTTTTCGGAACGCAGTTTTTTCATAATTCCTGCAACACGAGCAAGCAAGCAAATATCCTTGTCTTTTTTATCGTAAAGTTCTTTTGCCTGCTCATAAGTTATGGAACGGCTAACTTTTATTATGCCTTTTGCAAAACGGTATTTTAACATTCTGCCTTTTTTGTCTAAGGTGATTATGCAACTGAAAGAAAAGCGGTTTTCGTTTTCTTGCAATGAGCATAAATATCCAGAGAGAATATCCGGGAGCATTGGAACAGCTGTCCAGGGCAGGTATTGAGTATATCCGCGTTTTTTGGCTTCTGTGTCTAAGGCAGAACCCGGTTTCACAAAATGGCTTACATCTGCTATGTGCACGCCCAAAATATAACCGTTGATCGTTTCTTCCACGCTTATCGCATCATCGTGGTCGCGTGCACCCAGAGGGTCTATACATATAATGTGCAGGTGGCAAAAATTTTCCCTGTTTTTGTCTTTTGCAAAAATTTCCTTTGAAATTTTTTGCGTTTCTTCAAGAACTTCCTTTGGAAATTCCTTTTCCAGTTCAGCATTTTGCATAAACTCTGCTTTCAAAGATTCAAAATTATCTGCGGCGCGCACTTGTCCCCCAGTAACCAACACCTGTTAAGTTAAGTTCAAAACCAAAAAATAATTCATTCCAGTAAGGTTCCTTTGCCTGCCTGTAACCTCCAAAAAAGGACAAGCCCACAAGGGTTCCTCTACGTCCAAGCCACATATCCGAGAGCAAAGAGGCTCCATATTCATTCACGTCTTTCAAATATTTTTCTGCATACCAAGCATTTATTCCAAAATTATTTCTTTTTAAAAATGGGCTATAATAAAGCCCTGTGCCTGTGAGTTTATACTCTGCAAGCCCAGAAAAAGCCTCGTTTTGCTGCTCATACATAAAGCTCAAATTTTGATTTTGCAAAAAGCGATAATGAACACCGCTTGCTAAATGCTTGGATAGCCTGAACTCTTCGGTTCTTTTGCTTGACTGCAAAGTGTCTGTGTCGCTGAATTGAATGTTTTCTTTTATTTTTTTCTTCATTTGAACAGAAGGAAAATATGATACAAAGTAGTCTATTGATTTTCTGTGAAAGTGCATACTATACCCAAAATCCTTCCACCAATTGTCATCGGAGCTGAATGTGCCTGTTTTCTTTTCTGTTATCATAACATTGTTTGCCATCCACAAGTCTTTGTCCCAGTCCTTGCCGGGACCGCGTGTTAGGGTGGAATAGGAATTACCAAAGAAAATCCTGTAAGAGGTTCCAATTGCAAAATCGCTGAGAAAGAAGGGGAGCCTAATGGAGTAGCTCGGTGTTAGTTCATAAAGCCCAACTCTGGACAGGAGTGAAACATTTGAAGTTTCATCTTCAAGTTCAAGGCGATTGCTAGCAGAATACATTTGGTTTAAACCAATGCCAAAGGTTCCCAAAAACCCAAATGGCAAAACCATAGACATATAGGGAACATCAAAAGAATTCAAAGATATGCCTTTGGCACTAGCGTGTTCATATTGAATTGTAGCCCCGAATTTGGTTTTGTTTTCAAAAGCACCCACAGCAGGATTTAAGGGTGCAAACCCACTTCTCACCGTTGCGGCGTTTTTTGGAGCACCTTCCATGCCAAGAGCATCTGCCCCAATTAGGGAAGCCGCCGAACTTGCGCAAACTGACATGAGTATTGCAAAAAATGTGTTTTTAGTGAAATGCACGGGGTTAATGTAGAAAATTTAGTAAATAATGATTAATTCAATGTTTTGGAACGGCTAGCGGTAATCTAATAAAAATGCACAAAAATGTCAACAGTTGTTTGCAAAATTACGATTTCTGAATTTTTTTCCCGTTTTTTTTACGTCTAACAAGTACAAGGAAAAAAATGGAGGTTCAATATGACCGAAGCAAAAACAAACCGCAATCACAAAGATAGCGTTTTCACAAGGCTTTTCAGCGAAAAAAGCAATCTTTTGGAGCTATATAGCGCAATAAGCGGCAAAAGCTACCCAGAAAGCACAAAAATAGAGATTGTAACTCTTTCAGATGTGCTTTATATGAATCAAATCAACGATATAGCCTTTGTGATGGAAGACAGGCTCATAGTCCTCATTGAACACCAATCTTCGGTTAACAACAATATGCCGCTCAGAATGCTTCGTTATTTGTCGGCGGAATACGATATGATAGTTGACAGGAAAAACCTTTACAAACAGAAAAGGATAATGGTACCTTCTCCAGAATTCATAGTTCTGTACAACGGCGATAAAAAATTCCCAGATTACAAGGAGCTTAAATTATCCGATTCCTTCAAGTCTAAAACCTCAGACTTATATTTGGAACTTGTAGTAAGGATTTACAACATAAATAAGGGTCATAATGTGGATATGGCAGGCAAAAGCCCTGTTTTGAGTGGTTACGAGGAGTTCATAGCGCAGATAAAAGAGAATTTGAAATCTATGGAGCTTCGCGAGGCTATAAAGTTAGCTGTGAAGACTTGCATTAGTAAAAAAATTTTAGTATCTTTTTTGGAGAGGCACAGTTCGGAGGTTGAGAATATGATATTTGGAGAATGGAATATGGATGAAGCCAAGCAGGTTTGGTATGAGGAAGGCAAGGAAGAAGGTATGGAGGAAGGTATGCAGAATGTTTTCTCCTTATTAGAGCAAGGTGTTTCCATAGCTGAAGCAAAGGAGATACTCCTCAAACAAACCCGCCCCGCAACTGCATAGCGGAGGAATGGGAGATGTGAAGCTTTTCTACATTATCATAGTATATGAAAATTTATTTGGATAATTGTTGCTACAACAGACCTTTTGATAATCAGTCTGATATAATCGTTAAGCTAGAATCAGAGGCTGTATCTTTTATTCAAGAACGGATAAAACTCAGAAAATTAGATCTTGTATGGTCTTATATTATGGATTATGAAAATTCCTTTAATCCTTTTGAAGATAGGCAAATTTTTCTTAAAATTCAAGGAGTTCAAGATGACAACTGATACTATGATTAGAACCGAAGGAACCAAGATTTTAATAGACGCTCTTGGTTTGCAGTCCGCTACGCGTTTTTTTACGCTTATTCAGCGAGAACCGTTTGATTATACCAAATGGCAAGAAAATCTTATGGAAGATATGTCTGTAAAGGAAATTAGTGATAGAGCTGTAAAATACAGGCAAACAAACGTAAGCAGCCAAGGCTATTCAATTGACGATGCTGAAAAGCTGCTTGCTGAGTGAGAACCCGCCTCGCAACTGCATAGCGAAGGAGCCACGATTTTTGCATTTCACCTCTCCCCGCTCATTTCGGCTATTTTTTCTCTTACCATTACACCAATAATCTCTGCTGGGCTTTTGTGCGTAGCGAGCCAACCAGTTCCATTTGCTCCGACCTTTGGAGTTGTTTTTGTTAACAACTCATCTAAGCATCGTATTCTTCTTCGGTCGTCAACAACATTATACAAAATTATCCTTAAACGCCGTTCCCCTGCTCGTGTGCCAAATACCTACAATGCTTATGTGGTCGGTTTTTATTCTGTAATAAATGTAATACGGGAACTTTCCTAAAAGCATTTTTCTCATTCCGCTTTGGCACTTAGTTCCTATTTCTGGCATTAACTCCAATATGCGTATTATCTCAAAGAATTTTTTACCCATTCTTTCAGCTTTCTTTGGTGAATTGTTTGAATGGTAAGTAATCACTTCGTTTAGCATTTCTGCAAAATCTAAAGTGTATCTAGCTGGCTTTCTTTTTATTTCACTATTTGCAATAGTAGCCATTTTTAAGATTTTCCGTAAATTGTTTTTCAAGTTGCTCTATAGGGAATGTTTCTCCCCTATCGTCTTGCTCTAAGCTTTTCTTAAATCTTTTGTTCATTTCAATTTCATCTAACACACCAGGCACAAAATTGCCAAGTCCAAAAACATTCAGGGCATTCGTTATTTCCGTCTCATTTGCCAAAACCTCTGTTTCTGTTGCCATATATTTACCTCTCATTGAATAATGTAGAAAATCCTTCTCAAACAAACCCGCCCCGCAACTGCATAGCGGAGGCATTGTCAGAACCCCGATTAGCAGAATATTGAATTCCTATGTTTCTCCGCTGGGTGTGTGCCCAGTGGAAAGATTAATTATCCACACACTCGCAGTGCTAGAGCTGTTGCTCCGTACGGAACTGCTATTGTGGCGGTGTACAAGTTGGCTTGGTTAATGCACTGCCAATATTTTGAAAATTCGCTTGCGTGTTAGCCTGCTTGGATACATAAATATAATAACCCCCATCAGCGGTAGTTGTGCAATTATTACTATTGCAATTGTTACAACTCTTACCATTTATCAAACAAGTGTTACCACTATCGCATTGACTACAATATGGACTTCCTGGATTTTGATTACTTACAAAATAGCAGCCGTTTGCTGGTGGATTGCCTGCAGCAGTTCCCCATTGTATGCCAGTTGCCCAATTCACGTTGGGGCACCAACTGGCCTGATATGCGCACGTTGTGCCGCCACCAGCACTAGAACTGCTGCTCCGCACAGAACTGCTACTCCGTACGGAGCTACTGCTTGCCCTTGACGAACTGCTTGATGCCGAACTTACCGTTATGGTACCTGAACAATTGCGTGTTAGTGTTGTTGTATAACTACCACATTTGCCAGATACGCTACGGATTATGTATCTGCCAGCTCCATTGTAAATTTCCGACCATCTTTTGCTTACATCAGAACCACCATCTTTATTATATGTCCAAACTACATCTTGCCAATCTGAATTTGGGGTGTTACTATTATTGGCAGAACAAACATTGTCTGGGTCATTTAAAGATATTGACTGCGTTGGCTCTGCTGGCCAAGAGGTTGAATTATTTATATCGCAACTGTTAATTGTAGGTGCTCGTTTCACGGTTAAAGTGCCGCAGCTTGAAATACTACTAGGTGTTTGCCCACTACACTGCACGTTATTCGGAATAGGAGTGTAAGTTGTATTGGAACTTAGAGACTGTGGTGGAAGGTAATTCCAATTAGGAGTGGATGTGAGCGAAGATCCCTGAGAACAAGTAATTGTTGGTTCAGTGGGAGCGTTTTGTCCGGTAAACATAGTTTTTCCAGCTCCTTCCCAGTTGCAAGTGGCAGTAAGCTCAACGTAGCCAGAACCTGGGCATTGGTTAATATTGCTTTTTATGTCAATGGTAGTGGGAGTACACCTAATTCCTCTATCGGTATTGTCGGGCTTGCCACAACGTAAGACTTCTCCATCACAGGTAATTTCGTACATATAAATATCCGTCATTCTAGCTCCACTAAAATCATGGCTTTGTCCCGAATTCCAATTGGGAGCATTTCCTGATAAGGTACCGTCTGTAGTATATCTGAATTTGACGATTGAGCCAGCTTCGGCTCCTCCTAGGCAACTGAAGTTTGGTCTTGGTACGTTTAGCCCGTAACATGTTCTATCAAGAGAACAAGTAGCTTTTCCTGTGCAATCAACTGTAACGACATCATTACCGCCGCCGCTACTACCGCCAGTAACATCAATTATTCCACATTCCATTCCACCACCATTTATTGAACCATAAGTTAATGTATGTCCATCGCAATCAATTTGGAACATACGAACCATTCTATCACTTCCAGCAGTGTGAAAACCGCCGTGGGGTGGGGTGCCAGCATTATTCCAATCAGGGGCATTTATACTTATTGAGTCATCACCCGGAAGAGAAACGCTGAATTTTGGGTTGTTTGCTGTTACTGATACGTTTTTTCCGCAGCCGTAAGTTGGGGCAGGTATAGACGTGCTAGTTGGGAATAATCCGCTCATATTACACCACGGTTCTTTTATTGTAAGAGTGGGGGTACATAGTGTTTGGACAGCGCCACCGCAAACTCCAGCTACAGTTACCATTATGATATCGTCTCTTTCTTTGTAGTAACCTTTGGGTATTTCGCGACCAGCAAAGTAGGCAGATCCGTTTTGTCTCCAGTTGTCAATATTTTTATGTAATAGTCTCTCGCCGCCGTAAAATTCAAATTCTGCCTCGCCTAGGCCTTCTTGATTATTTTCATCGTTATTGCAATAAATTTTAGGCTTTATATTCTGTCCTTGCGTATATGTACTTAAAGGAAACTTGCAAGTTGCTATTGCTCCTTCGTTCATTTCGTCAACATTGATACTTGGGGTTCCTACAAGCACGTAGAAAGGCGAATACCTAGGACCATTAGGAGTTTCAGAGAAACTGCATTTATAGAGATTTTCGGTATTGGTACCATTTAAGTTAAAGCCATTGTCGCAAATAGGGTCTGGATGCTGGATATTATTACCCTTTGGTGCTCCGTTTAGGGGTATATAGGAGTAGAAATCCTTTATATTATTCGTCGTCCCAGGTTTTATGCGTACCACACGCGGCATTACAAGCATTGAGGGTTTAAGTACTATATGTTCATTCGCAGCTACAGGAGCTGCCTCTCTTCTTATTTCCTTGCTCTCCACCTTTACCGCAAGACGGGCAGAAACTGGTATCCATGGTTTATCGTCAAATCCGCTGTCTTTAAACTCTTCGCTCGAACTGCTTGACATTGTGCTTGAGCTACTCGGTCTTGAACTTGAGCTACTTGGTTTTGAACTTGAACTGCTCGGTTTTGAACTTGAACTTGACACACTTGAACTGCTGGAGAATCCGCAGGCGAATTGAGGGTGTGGTTTAATTATTCCAGATTTTGTCAGTAGATCCACAAAGTTGTCGTTGCCTTCAGATTGGAAATACGGGTTTCGTGGATTTCCCGAGTTCATAACAGTGCACATATTCATAAAAACATTGCCGTGAAGCGTTCTTTCATTTGTGGTGTCAAATCCCCATATATCGCCATCACTGAAAATGAAATAATTATACTTTGATAAAAACGTAGATTTGCCATTTTCATTTCCCATAAATTCAATTTTGCAATTATCCTGAGTGCAGTATCCATCGCTGCTACCATAACCTTTCGGGAAATAAAGCATAATATTGGCATTTGGACCAGTTGGCGGGAGATATAAATTTCTGGTGTACGTGTTTGGAAAAGCTGCCATATCAAATATTATGAAATATTTGCGAGGATCTTGGGTACTACCTCCTAGGCTTCCAACTCCATTTTGTTTAAATAGGTTCTGATTTTTTATATAAACAACAAACCATCCATTGTAAAGGTTGTTGCTGTTGTAGCAATCGTTAAGTCCCTCCAAGAGACTTTTTTGCTCACTATTCACCCCATTCGTAAAGCAATTTGTATTTATCCAAGTAGGGAGTGGTGTAGCAAAATTATTATCTTTTAATGCCTTAATATCAAACGGTGCTTCATCTCCCATTTTTATTGGCGGTCTGTTGCAACTTCTATTAGAATTAGAACTACTTCCAGAACTACTTAAAATTTCCGCTTCTAAATCTTTCAGAGGATCTGCGTTCCAGTTTGATTCACCAGTACAGTTATTAGTATTACCTGTACTCATTGTTTTTAAATGAAAAGCGGTTGGCCTTGTACCGAACATGTGAAGTTTATACCCTAGTGTGTCTTTATTTGAAGTTGGAGACTGATTCAAACACAACTGAGAATTGGAGCTTTTGCCAAACATGGGCCAAAGATTATATTCAGTAGTCTTAGTACTACTATCTCTATTTGGATAATAACGTAAATACGCACCACTAGGAAATAATTGTTTAATTGATACATTTTGCTGAACTTCAAATTTACTAGAGGAAATATTGTATTTATTTTCATAACTCAAATCTATATAAGAATTAGGTCCCATAACCAAACTGCCGCCAATATCAAAATTCAAACTGCCGCCACCGCCTGCCCAGCTACCTGTGCCATTGGCGGTGTAAGCTAAATATGGTTTCAACATAGTGACATTGCCATCAACTCTTACAGTTCCGCCCAACTGTCCTTGGCAACCGAACTGTACTGTTCCACCACCAGGAATGCAAACATTTTGGGGTGGAACATTTGGATTTATAATATCTGCAAAATATGCCGAACCGCCAATACTGAGAGTGCCGAAAGAAACTCTGGGATGAAACTCTCCCCCAATATATAAATTGCCTTTGATAAAATCGTTGCCGCTTGCGCACAAATCAAATTTTCCCTTTACGTACACATCGCCATAAACTTCTATACCATTGTTGGTGTAGTAATTCCCGTCTAATATCAACCAACCGGGTTCTTTAGCCGTACCTATTGTAATTCTGTTAAGAGCTTGACCACCACCATTGCAAACATTTGGTGTTTGGGTTATAATCATAGTCCTCGCTTTTACCACGCCAGCTGTTGCTAAATTTCCCCACAAGTCAGGAAGTGTACGCTTGCATCCAGATGCCACCGTTGACGATGATGATGAAGATGGCTTTGATGATGAAGATGGCTTTGATGATGATGAAGATAGCTTTGCTGAGGATGAAGATGACTGCTTCTGAGGTGCTGTTACGTAGATTTGATGCAACCCATTCACACTCAATATTGCCGTTTGCGTAACTTTTGAGTTATCTCTTCCTTTACCATCCACTAAAATTTTCATCTTCATAGGTTTACCACTCTTCACACCAGAAACATCTATTCCCATAATATAAGCATCAAAATTTTGCTCCCTATCGCTACTTATGTTGCCTAAATTCATCTTAACTGGTTTTTTGTCCGGATTCAAAGTTTGATCCATGTATTGAGTCACTAAATCACCGGCTTCCGTACCGCGGCTTGTTAGCCAGCTACGCACCACATCTATGCCGCTCTCACTTGCCTGATAAGCCTCGCTGGCTTTGAGCCTAGCTCCGCTGGAGAAATTCTCCGAACTGAGCATACGGAAAATGACCACGCTCGCCGTTGTAGCGGCAAGCATAAACATCAAAACAGCTATTAGGGATATACCGCGTTTCATAAAACCTCCTTTACTCAGTCTCTTCTTCTATGCCATTGTTAGGGGTTGCTATTATTATTCCTGTTCCCTTTTGTGAAAAGGTTCCTGCTTTTTCGCCTTTGTGATTTATCTCCAATATAAGCTCAAAGGCTTTCACGCTTTTTTTCTCATCTCTTTTTTCAACGGTGTCATCATTGCCTATGCCATAGTTAGGTTTCTCTGGTAGCGGCGGCTGAAAATGTTCTGCCTTGCGAAAGACTTTAAAATCGCTGAACGCGTACGTGCCTAGGTAAGCTGTGGGTGAGTAGAAAGCAAAAGTTATTGCAACACAGGCATCTTCCACATTTTTTTTTACCGAAAATTCAAGATGTCTTTTTAACTCTTTGGCTTCTCCAGATTGCGGTGGATAGAAAAGGATATCGTCAGGTGCATCAGGAATTCTTTCTCCATTGTTTTTTCTAAATCCTATGGAGAGATGGTCTTTGCCATGCATAAACTGAGTACTATTGTAATATTTTTCCGCCTTATCTTGGTCGTTTGTGAAAGGCATTTTGAATTCAATTACGATTTTACCACTATCTTTTTTAAGAGGCAACTTTTCGCAATTAATCCAACTATAACTATTAAGTAGATCTTCTGTATATTTGGCAAGGTAAAACTCATAGCGGCGTTTATCTGTTTCAGAAGAATTTTTTTCAAAACCAGATACTTCCATTTTAGCACCAGACGGATTCACCAAATTATCTGGAGTTACAAATCTTATATTTGGATCGTTAATTCCAGCTCCAGATGATAGTCTTGGATATAAGTGGAAGAAATTTTCAAAAAGTATATCTTGCACTTGCCTATATGGGGTTAGCTTGAAGTTAGCAATGTCCGTAGCAATTAAGACATCGGGGTTATTTCTACAATCGTTTAAAGAGGAAGATGTTTTGATGTCTTTTTTTACCTCACATTTACGGAAAAGACTTTTTTCTTTGGTGTACCAAGTTATTCTGAGGACGCCTGAGAACTCTCCAGCATCATTAAACACGGCTTTAAGAAAAGTTAGTTTGTCAGCATAAACGTTATCTGGTAATTCCGTTCTGATGAGTTCGTAAGAAGAGAAATCTTTGTTCTCATCCCAGTACACCTCTTTTTTATATTCGTTGTCATTGGTCTGTCCCCACCATTCCTTGACACCCATTTGTGAAATATCTTCGCTAATCAAATTTGCAACCTTACCAATTTCCTCACTGCTTTTGAGCATATTCTGGCTACGCACACGCATAGCGGTTGAATCACTAAAAACTCGCCCTGCCACAATTATGATGAAACTCATTATTGCCATATAGACGAGGAGTTCTATTAAGGTAAATGCGCGTTTCATATTTACCTCACCACCTTTGACATTTTTATGGATTGGTATGAGTCCTTAAATTTCCACTTAACGGTTGCTTGAATGTTTTTTGCAAATTGACTACTTGCCGATACTAAATTGGTACTTTCATCTATGTTTTCGTCTATGAATCTGTTGGAATTGCTGGAATTGTTAGAATTCGCAGGGGAGTATATTACAGTCACAAAAAATCTCATTGATGCTTTACCGTTTTTACCTTCAAATTCGTACTCACGACCTGCATTAGGATCGTTTATGTTGTCATTTATTATTGGATCCGTATCCGTTCCATCAAGCGAATTTATACCTAAGGCTCCCAACGAATCCAAAACATGTTGCGCAATAATATTGGCAGCATCACGCGCCCTTATGCGCAAAATTGCCTCGCGATTTCCGAGTTGCAATCTATTTAACGCAATAACCAAAAAACCTAGCACCAATGCGGCAACGAGAACTTCAAGGAGACCAAAGCCTTTTTTCATAAAGCCCTCCAGTCTGTATTATTTCCTCGTTTTATTTGTGCCTTGAATGAATTTTCAGTTAAAGATTTCACAGCACCACCGCAGTAACCTCTAGAATCGCATACGGCAAAATAACCTTCAATAGCTATGCCAGAAAGACCTATGCGAATTGTTGAAGTAATGCCAGTGTTGAAATTCTCACCATTAAGAGGAACATTTGGTGGGTACGAAAAACCTTTATTCAAAGCTTCGCTCGAAATTCTTTTACCTTTGCCACATTCAGTGGTTCCATTAGGGTCTTCGGCTATTATCACATCGCCTGTTATGCATATTCTAACAATATTGTTCTGCCGCTTTGCGTCCATCAAAGCTCTTTCCGTGAAAGTCCTTATTGTCTGCGCTACTTCTTTGGCACGATTGGTAGAAATTAATTCAACTAAGCTGGAATAAGCAAGCGTAGATAGTATGCCTATGATTATGACAACTACCATCACCTCTATCAGCGTAAACCCAGTATAATTTCGTCCATTTTGGCTAACTGCCGCGCCGGCAGTTAGCTAAAATAATTTTCGTTCAAAAATTTTACCCATTCTTTGTGAACTTTAATCATTCCCTCAAAACCCGCATCGCTTTCGCTGAAAACAAAATCTGCATAGTGTTTCAAGGTGATGTTTATGTTCTTGTGACCGAGCATTTTAGATACCCTAACGATGTCAAAACCAGCACTCAAAGCCTGACTTGCGAATGTGTGCCTGAATCTGTGGCAATGTATGTTTTTTATACCCGTTTGCAAGGAACATTTCTTGAGCAGTTTTTGGCTTTTGAGATTAAACTTGCGACCGCTGTTTTCTACGAAAATATTCGCTCGCTTGTAAATTTCAAACATAGTGCTGCTAATTGGAATTTTCCTTGCCCTGTGCTGTGTTTTTGCGTCTATAACACCAGAAATTTTCTGGGGAAAAACAAAAAGCATTTTCTCCTTTATATTCCACCATTCCATC
This sequence comes from Candidatus Fibrimonadaceae bacterium, assembly GCA_031281275.1. Lineage (GTDB taxonomy): Bacteria > Fibrobacterota > Fibrobacteria > Fibrobacterales > Fibrobacteraceae > Fibrimonas. The sequence goes on along the minus strand of JAITFP010000036.1, from coordinate 17,359 downwards.
GTCATAAGGGTTGCTGCTTTGCTCTCTATGCCAGTCAAAAGCATAAGCAGAATCATGTCGTGGTAATATGGATATTTTTTTAACCATTTTAAGAGAATTTTACACTCTTCAATGGAAAAAGGAGTCACAAGTCTAGTATTTTCACTGGTTTCCGTTACGTTTATTTTTTCAAAGGCAAAATTCGGTTGTTGCTCAAGGTACCTTTCGGCAAATCTTATGATTGACCTTATCCTCAAAAGTTCCTTGTTTATGGTGGAGGCAGATTTATTGCCCCGCCACTCTGCATAGCCCCGAGCTTTTTCCCTTGTCAAGTCGTCATAATAGACTATTTTTTGACTGGAAAACCAAGTTTTTATTGTGCAAACTTGCTTTTCAACTTGAGTTTTCCAAGTCTTTTTTGCTTTGGCTGTTTTAACGAAATCTGCAAGGTAATTTTCCAGTATTTCGCCCCATTCTCTACGGTTTTCCCTCAGGCTTGTAATGCTCACGAGAAAATCACCTAAAATCAACTTTTTTTCCAAAAAAGCCCTCCTAAATTGAGTTTTTGTCCTAAAAATAATATATATTTATATATATAGGACAATGAGAGGTTTGCTATGAAATTCGCCATTTACAGGACTTCTGGGCGGGCTTTGAGAAAAGCCGGCGCGGCAGTTTCAAAAAATGGAGGGATTTATAATGGATTTACATTGATAGAAGTGATGGTGGTTGTTATAGTCATAGGCATTCTCGCTACGCTTGCCTATTCTAGCCTAGTTGAATTGATTTCCACCAACCGCGCCAAAGAAGTGGCGCAAACCATAAGAACTTTTACGGAAAGAGCCTTGATGGATGCAAAGCGGCAAAATAAGGTGGTTAGAATATGCATAAAAGGCGATGCGATAATAGCCGAAGATACTACCGCTACCGTAACTGAATGTGGTGCAGACAATAGCAAAAGAATTTCTAGCGAACTTTTTAATAAAAGTTTTTCAATAATTCCAAATGATGTTCCAGTGCCTGGAACGTTCAAAAACGATGTTAAATCAGAAATTCGCATAGGTCTCTCCGGCATAGCTGGGAAGGGTTCTTTTGCCGTATGCGATTCTAGAGGCTACTGCGGCGGTGCTGGCAAAACGACAGATGAAAATTCATTTAAAGCATACATAAGAAGGGGAAATAATAATACAACTTGGAGGCCCTTATGAAAAAAGGTTTCGGTCTCCTTGAAGTTTTAGTAGCCGCAATTGTGCTAGGCTTTTTGGTTATTGCGTTAAATAGATTGCAAATCGGAAACAGAGAGGCTATTTTGCGCATAAGGGCACGCGATGCCGCCAACATTATTGCGCAACACGTTTTGGATTCGCTGGGGGCATTGGGCATAAATTCGCTTCCAGGTAATGATAATGTTCCAATAATAGACGATCCCAATGGTCGTGACTACTCTTTTGGAGGAAAAGACGATGAAAAGCCAATGAAGTTTTACGTAAAAGTAGAATACCTTTCTTCTCCTTCCAGCAGTTCTGGTAATTTCATAGACGCGAACACACATGAAAATGAAAGTACCAATTTGGTATTATCGGCAAGCAGCAACTACTTTGCCAGAAACATTCAAGCAACCGTTAAGTGGAAATTTAAAGGTTCAGACCAGTCCATAAAAATGTCAAAGGTGGTGAGGTGAGTATGGGATGTGCTAATTTAAATTTAGGGAGTGGGGAGTGGCTAGTGGCTAGTGGGCGTTTCTATATTAGGGCTTATGGAGACATTCAAAAATTTGGTGGCTTGGCAAGAGGCAATGAATCTTGTAGAGATTGTGTATTTGGCAACGAAGGAATTTCCGAAGGAAGAGATTTATGGATTAACGAATCAGATTCGCCGTGCAGCAGTATCCGTTCCGAGCAATATAGCAGAGGGCAACGGCAGACTGAGTGGCAAGGATTATGCTCATTTTCTTTTGATAGCAAATGGTTCGCTAAAAGAATTGGAAACACAGATGTTGATAGCAGAGAGAATAGGATATATGAACAAAGAAAAGTTAGAGAAAATAACCAAACAAATAGGCTCAGTAGGTCGTTTACTGACTGCATTAAGAAAATCGCTAGAAAAGTAACCACTAGCCACTTCCCACTAGCTACTAGCCAAGCAAGTAAATCTGGATTTACCCTAATAGAACTTCTCGTTTATATGGCTATAATGAGCTTCATAATAGTTGTGGCTGGGCGTGTTTTTAGCGATTCAACTGCTATGCGGATACGTAGCCAGAATTTGCTCAAAAGCAGCGCAGAAATTGGCAAGCTCGCGAATTTGCTCACCGAAGATATTTCGCAAATGGGAGTTAAGGCTTGGTTGCAAAATACCAGCGATGGTGACAAAGTCACAACGAAATCTGACGTATATTGGGATATCAGCAACGAAGATCTCGAAAAAAAAGATTTCTCGTCTTATGTACTTATCAGAAGGAAAAATACTTATCCTTTTGCAGATAGTTTGGTTTTTAGAAAAGCCGTGTTTGATGATAATGGCAATTTCACATCTGTTCGAGAAATAGCTTTGTATAATACCATCATTGGAGATAGCCTCTTTCGCAGATGCAGAGTAGTATCAGTATCAGACAGCCAAGACGAAGATTGCAAATACGCCAGCGATATAAACGCTGCTTCTAGGGTACTGATGGCAACGAACATTACAAACTTCAAACTCACCCCCTCCATAGCAATCCCAGACACTCTTTTTCCCCCTAAGGGTAGCGAAGATAAATTTGGTCTATACTCACGTGGGTCTGGCGATGTTGTGAAACCAAGTGATTGCAAAAACTATAGCACCAGAACGGAAGTGTCTGGTTTCACCCCAAATCCTATTAACCCACCTGGACAATTAAAACACGAGCTTTATCTTAGCAATGAGGTCTCGCAAAAATGCGATGATTTGCAACCTTCAAACTGCTATATGCTAAAATTCGATAGTCTAAAAACCTATGTAATAGAGTTCAAAATGCCCTTCAACGATGACGAAAGCACTCAGTTCCAACCCGGTGTAGATCATCTATCCATAGGACTTAGAACCAAACAGGGAATTCCAATTACTGGTGCACCCCAAGATGTCCTCTTCTATCCGCCGCAAGACGCTGCCTCCAAAGATATGGCAAGACATATTGAGTTTTCGTTTAAAAAATATGTAGAGGCTTGCGTTGCAATAACGCTGGCTTTCTATTCTCCCACGGATTGGAACCAAAAAGGCGAATTTACGTTTGAAGATTTTAAAGTGTTCCGCAAAACAGACGAAAGCATTCATTTTCCAAAACCAGGTGATCCAGACTACAATGAAAACAATGAAAACTACGGCATAGGCAAGGTAGAAGGCACTGAACAGGATATAAAGAAAAAAATAAAAGAGAAAAAAAGTGTGAAAGCCTTTGAGCTTATGGTGGAAATGAAGATAGGCAAAGAAGAGAGAAAATCAGGAACATTTTCACAAAAAGGAAGAGGAATTATAGTAGCAACCCCGAATAATGGAGTAATAGGAGAGTAAAGGAGGTTTTATGAAACGCGGTATTTCTTTAATTGCTGTTTTGATGTTTATGCTTGCTGCTACTACGGCGAGCATAGTCCTTTTCCGTATGCTCGGTTCGGAAAATTTCTCCAGCGGCGCAAGGCTAAAAGCCAGCGAGGCTTACCAAGCAAGCGAAAGCGGCGTAGATGCAGTGCATAGCTGGCTTGCAAACCGCGGCGTAGAAGCTGGTGAATTGGTGACTCAATATGTGGAAACAGCACCTAAACCTATAAAAATAGACTTAGGCGGCATGAAGGGCGACAAACAACAGAATTTTGAAGCTTATTTGATTGGAGCGGATGTTACGGGCGGAAATAATCAACCAGTTAGGTTGAAAGTTCTGGTGCAGGGCAAGGCAAGAGATAACTCTGAAGTGACCCAGACGGCAATATTAAAAGTGAGTGGATTGTATAAAACAACAATAACCCCTTTAAAAGATTTTGAGGATGAACCGCCAGAGGAACCGGAGCCTGTGCAGGTGGATAAATGCGAGCCACAACCTAACCCAGAACCACCAACATGCACGGCAGATCCACCCCCACCCCCATCAGTTGCTAAATGCGCTCTCCCTGATTTATGGGGTAATATGGCAACAGTGGGCAGGATAGACGCGAGGACAATGATTATAACTCAAACAGCTGACGAGTGCAACGGTGGAGGTCAGGCTCTCAACTCTATTAAAATAGGCAGCAAAGATACAGCTGGTTATTTGATACTAGACGGAAATTTTTACGCAAATAATGGTATTAATATTTATGGCGATTTGTACGCAAATGGAGTATTTGATATGTGCGCAAGTGGTAGTGATTGGATAAAAAAAGCCACTGAATACAAGAATGGTCCTCTCAAGGGTGGCAATATATATGTTAATGAGTTCCATCCTAGAGTTTCAATGAGTACTCTACTCATTGAAGGTTCGGCATATTTTGCAGATAGTGTGAATCCTAATGTTTTACCTAAAAAAGTTTGTAATCCGGCTGGCGGAAGTACACAGCTAGGTTGCCAAGGTCAATTGGGCGGAACTGTAAATATTAAAGGCAATACCACTATTAGGGGACCCTATTTTGCTTTTACTGGTGAAGGTGGTGGAGGTAATTTGGATTTTAAAATGGAAGGTAACTTGGTTATGGACGGTAAGAATGGTACAAATGGTAAAAGAGATACTATTCCTCATATAAATTTAAATTATGAATCAGCGGACAATATATCTACCAGCAAATTTGAAGTAAAGGGAAATGCATATATTAAACAATTTACAACTAATCAAAGTCAGAATAAAAATAACGATAATAAACCTGGGCTTTGGCCTACATTTGGTTCTAAGTTGTGTTTGGGACCAAATGTTTCATGGACTGGAACTGCCCCGAATTACAAAGATAATTCAAACCCAAATTTTAATTTTAAATCAACAAATGCTGCCCCTTCTAAGTGTGATCCTGATGCAAGCTGGGGTGCAGATCCGTTGAAAAACTTAGAAGAGGAGCTAGTGCTTAAAGGCTCCATGAAACAGAGTTGCGAGAGACCTCCAGTAAAATTTGATATGGATATTTATAATAATGTAAAAACTACTACTGCGAAATGGGCGCATAGAGATGGTCAACCTGGGGGGTGCGCTCCGGGTTCTGGACAAATGAATCTATCAAAGGAATGGTCACCTTTATTGACCGAACTCAATACTTGCTGGAAAAGCAAGAAGTCAGATGAAATTTACAAAAAAGACCCCAGCGACAAAAATGAATGGTTTGTTATTTATGTAAAAAACAATTATAATTTTCAAAGAGTTGATGGAAATCTGGGCGATGGCAAATTTATTATAATATTTGATTTTGAAAAAGGAAAACCTGCGTTCGACCCTAATAACCCATATAATATCGGATATTTATATCTTCCGCCAACTGGTAAAAATTCAATCGTTATGCTTTATTTCCCCAATGGTTTTAATGGTAGAATTGAACTAGCTGGACAAGAAACTGGAAAAATACCACAAACATCGGAGTATAACTATTTTATTTTTAGCGATGGAGATATAAGAGAATTTAACACGACAGCAGAAAGATTTTTACACGGAAATGTTTTTATGAACAAATGCGCAAAGATAAATTTGCCAAGTTCTGCAACCAACCCATATTTTTACTCCAAAGGCAACGATGTCTTTGTGGATCAACTGATGGAGTCTAGCATTTTATCAGCCACCGAACACTGCAATAACTCCAGCGGCGGCGGCAACACTCCCACGCCAACATATACGCTCAAATGTACTCCTCCTCCTGCCACAGGCTTTGTAGGCGATGCAATACAACAACCAAGAGTTACATGCGAAGGCTCAAACAACACATCAAAACTTTGTGGTTTTGACTGGGTGGATGCACCATCGTGGAATTGTCTTAAAGATGAAAAGATCTATAATGTAAGAGTAAAGGCAAACGCAAAATCTGGAAACTGTCAAAAAAGCCCAGAAGTTAGCTGCGGTACCTTAACAGTATCCAAGCCGGAAAACACAACAGTCACTTGCAACGGATTACCTAAAAATAGAAATGTAGGCGAAAACATATCTGAGCCAACAGTTAAATGTGGCACTAATAAACTTACAGGTGGTTTCAATTTTACAGGTGATGTGCCAAATTGGAATAAGCTTGAGGAAGGTACATACAATGTAGGGGTAAAGGTAACCTCTGGAACTTGTAATAATGTTAGCGCACAATGTGGTACATTAACCGTAAAAGACCCGTCAAAAACCATCTCATTGAATGATGAGTCTTGGATACCAATCTCCAGCCGCCTTTCGGTAAAGGTGGAAAGCAAGGAAATAAGCAAACAAAAAGTACCTACAGGTATTATTAAAGATCTTGAAAAATCAATACTTGTAATGCCTCGCTTAGTGCGCATATCAGAGTTGCCGTCTGACGTTAACAAACGCCAATATATCCGCAATCGCTACTCATATATGTATATGAACGGAGCAACTAAGAATGATACTGTATCGGCAAACCAGTTGAAATGCACTGACCCTAGCAATGGAATTGATTTGTTTGGTGACAGTCCTCAAAAAGGTATTATTTATTCATGCAGCTTCACTGGAACTACTGGAACTCTCAAAGCCAAACATTCGCGTTTCTATGTGAATTTAGGAGGGGCATCGGTAGGAGGAGGCGATGGCGGCAACGATGTAGGGGAAGCAGAATGCGTACTTACTACAAAAAAATATACCCACGGACAGAACGTACAAGCTGCTATTAAGTGCGAAAATGGCGGAGCCGCAACAAATGTCGTTTTTGAAGCTATGTTTGGACCTCCACTTGCCAGAGATCTCAGCGGAAACTACTACTATCCCGGTCCCGAAGATAACAACAATGCTATAATATCTGCGTATGGAAAGTGCGGCTCAAAAGATGTAGAAGGAATATGCTACGCCATAGTCAACGGTGAGCGTAATTACACCCTTGAAATAGCGAGACCTACTTGTTATATGAATCCAGGACCGCATGAATCTAAATGCCCCCAGGCCGACCCGTACAACTGCTCAGGTAGCAACTGTTGTGTTAGTAATCCACCAGTAGCAGCTCCAACACACGATTGCGGAACTGCCAGCACAGATCCTACACCATATCCGAAATTCAATTATTCCCCTGAAAATGATATTGGATTAACTGGAAATATAGATAACATTAAATGGAATGAGGACCCGCCAAAACCTCATAATTTTAATACTATTGGCTTAAATAGAGTGACTCGTATGTACGAAGTTTCATGCGGTGGTCATGTGTTAAATTATGGTACAAAAAATGGCAAAGATGGAATAAATTGTGGACCTTTTGATGTTATTGTAGAAGGTACTAGCGGCAACTACAAACCAGATCTTGCTACTTGCCAAGCAAATGTTTCTTGCTCTATTAATGCTTGTCAAAAGAAGAGCGTTGGCATACCGCCTCCAACATTCGCTTGCAAAACGGGTTCTTCTAGCTATGTCAGATTCAGATACAGTGATATCAGTAAACCTGGGCAATTATCAACAACCATTCCCGATAAATGGAATAATGGTGAACTCCAATCATTCCAATCCGATGGAAAGAGAGAAGTTTTTATACAAGAAATTAGGTGCGATGATAAACTCCTTAAATGTAGCTCTGGTGCCGTTACCGATCAAGGACTTCCATGTGGTTTTGTTGATATAAAAAATGATTGTGCTTCTGTTAGTGCCACTTGCAAGTTGGCTAAAAGTTCCGTTACGCAAGGCGAAAACATAGGTATCCCAACAATCACTTGCAGCAATGGAGCAGAGCCAAGCTTTCCGAATTTCAGCACATCAGGTTCGCACTTGCCTAATGGTGCTACCACCAACTGGACAAGTGGAAGTGGATATGCTTATTACACAGATGCGCATGAGCCTGGTGACTATACAATTTCTGTATCTAGCGTTAATTGCGGTGAAACATCTTTAATCAACATACCATGCGGAACTATTAACGTGAAAAGGCCAACTTGCATTTCTCCTTCTGGCACTTACACCATTGGTCAATCCGTACCGTTCCCAACATACGGTTGCGGGAATGCATCTGCCAGCGACCCCAAATTCAATTATACTGGCAATGATGATGGAGATGTCTCAAAAAGTAGTCCAACTGGTTGGAATAGAACTCCTCCGGAAAGTCATCCTTTTACTGCCGTTGTAGCTAACAGAAATGTTTATATGTACCAGATTAATTGCGATGGACATCCCTTGACTTTAGGTCAATCTGGCGGCAAAGATGGAGTACATTGTACTGGTTCTTTTAACATAGTAAGCAGCAGTTCAGCGGCAAGCAGCAGTTCCGTGCGGAGTAGCAGTTCAGTGGCGAGCAGTTCTAGCGGTGGAGGCGGCGGTGGTTGTACTGATTACGAATGGCCTGGTAGTGGTTTGCCAACTCTTTCTACTTGCCTTAAAGTGACTTCTCTTCCATGTGCGTCCGGTCAACAAGCTCGCACTCAATGCGGTAGTTCCACTTGCTCTGTAACGGTAGGTAGTGATACATGGAATGGTAATGCTTGGGAGACAAAACTTTGGCCACTCAGTAATATCTTAGGGCAAAACGTAACTTTCACCGGTACATTTAATGGAATTGGTTGCCAATAATTTATCTGAACCAAAGAGTGTCTAGCCGTTGCCCGCTAACCGTTAGCGGGTTTTTTCTACATTAACCAACAAATGAAAGTAGCATTCCAAGGCAGGCACGGTGCATACAGCGAAAGCGCAGCGTTTCACCTATTTGGCAAAGATATAGAAACCATTCCAGCAGACACATTTGAAGATTTGCACAAAATGGTAATTGACGGCAGCGTGGATAGCGGCGTTATTCCAATAGAAAATTCTACCGCTGGCTCTATATTGGAAAATTATGATTTATTGCTCAAATACAGATTGCCCATAGTAGGCGAACTCAAACTGCAAATAGACCACTGCTTGATAGCCCTTAAAGGCGAAACTTTGGAAACCTTGACAAAGGTTGTCTCTCACCCACAAGCACTGGAACAATGCTCAATTTTTTTTAAAAACAATCCGCAAATAGAAAAAAAACCTTTTTTTGATACAGCTGGCTCCGTAGAACGCATAGCAGAAAAACAGTTGAAGGGCACGGGCGGAATAGCCTCTGCTTTTGCGGCGCAGGTTTACGGTTTGAGCGTGCTGAAACAGCCACTTGCGAATTTTCCGGGTGCAAATTCAACAAGGTTTTTTGCCATACAAAAAAATAGCCCTCCCATAGATGAGGCTTTGCACACAAAAACTTCCGTGGCATTTATTTTGGGTAATAACAAACCGGGTGCCTTGCACTCCTGCCTTGGCTGTTTTGCAAAGCACGATGTGGATTTAATCCGCATAGAAAGCCGCCCTAAAAGTGGTAGCCCTTGGGAATATGTTTTTTATGCGGATTTGGCTGGGAACTCTATGCAGAGTTCCGTTAAAGCGGCTTTGGAGGAATTGAAGACAATAGCAGAGGTTATTTTGCTCGGCAGTTATGCAAAAGGCGAAAACAAGGGAGTGGAATTTTGAATAACATTAAAAAAGCAATAGCGGAATTTAAAGCGGGTAAAATATTGCTCATCGCAGATAGCGAAAATCGCGAGAGCGAGGGCGATTTTGTTTGCGCTGCCTCGCTTTGCACAGAAAAGCACATAAATTTTATGGTGACTCACGGCAGGGGGCTTGTTTGCGCACCCATCACCGAAAAACGTGCAGAGCAACTTAATTTACCGATGATGACCAGCAGAAACACAAGCCGCTTTGAAACAGCATTCACCGTTTCTGTGGAAGCAAAAGAGGGAACAACCACCGGAATTTCCGCGGCGGAAAGAGCTTTAACCTGTCGCACGCTTGCAAATCTTTCAAAACACGCAAACGATTTTATTTGCCCTGGGCATATATTTCCGTTAAAAGCGAGAAATGGCGGTTGCCTTGAAAGAGAAGGGCACACTGAGGCGGTTATAGACCTTTGCAAATTGGCTAAATTGCCGCAAATAGGCGTGTTGTGCGAAGTGCTGAATCCAGACGGCACAATGGCGAGAATGCCTCAATTAAAGGCTATTGCAAAAAAACACAATATAACACTTGTCACGGTTCAAGATATAATAGACTTTCGCCTTGCTAATGAAATTCAAGTTGAGCGAATTGCGCAGCCTTTTGTGCCAACAAAATTTGGGAATTTCAAAGCCATAGCATACAAAAATAAAATAAACGGCGAGGAATATGTCGCTTTTATAGCATCAAAGGCGCCCAAAAATCCTTGCAATGTTCGCATACATAGCGAATGTTTAACCGGAGATATATTCCATTCCCTTAAATGCGACTGCGGGGCACAGCTTGAATATTCTATGAGATATATAGCCGCACAAGGCGGTGTTTTCATTTATATGATTGGGCACGAGGGCAGGGGAATTGGGCTTGCAAATAAGTTAAAGGCTTATGAATTGCAGGAAAAAGGATTAGACACGGTTGAGGCAAACATAAAACTCGGCTTTAAGGCAGACCACAGGAACTACGCTTATGCCGCTCATATTTTAAAAGAGCTTGGCATAAAATCCGTAAATTTGCTCACAAATAATCCAAGAAAAATAGAGGGGCTTGAAATGTGCGGAATAAAAATTGCAAAAAGAATTCCCGTTGAAATAGAGCCTAATTCCTTTAACAAAAAATATTTAAAGGCGAAAAAGGAAAAGATGGGGCATAAGTTTTCTATATTCTTGTAATGTTTAAATTTGCTTTACTCGCCTTTTTTGCGCTCGCCTTCTTTGCCTGCAACCCATCGGAATACGAGCCTAGAATAGTTTTGGGGCACGAATGGAATGCCACAGCCAAAGTAGTTGCAGATACCACGTCCAAGTTCAGGCCAAAAGACATAATCGTTATTCAAATGGATAACGGCAACAGACCCTTCCACACCACAGAGGTGGAGTTAAGGATTTATCAGGGAGAAGCAGGAAATAGAATATTGTTTAAGCGTTCCATTCCAGTTAAAAACGTGGACTCAAAAGCGGTAGCAAAGGGAACGGATTCAAAACCTTTAACAGCAAGGGAAATTCTGCGAACATCTACCGCTGGTATTTATCGTGTGGCTTTTGCCATTGGAGATTCTATTCTGCTACAGAAGAGGTTGGAGCTGCTTGGACCTAAAATAAATTTTGGGCACGGATGGAATGCCATTGACAAAGTAATTACAGATACCACTTCGCGTTTCAAACCAAACGATATAATTGCTATCCAAATGGAAAACGACAACAAACCTTTTAACACCAAGGAGGTTGAGTTAAGGATTTACCAAGACGAAACGGGCGATAAAATTTTGGTCAAGCGTTCTATTCCGGTTAAAAGTGATGATATTATGGCAGTAGCGAAAGGAACAGACTCAAAACCCTTAACTGCAAAGGAACTTATGGGAACCTCTGCCTCAGGCATTTATCGCGTTGCCTTTGCCGTTGGAAATTCTGTTATTGTAGAAAGAAGGATGGAGTTAATAAAATAGTGGCAAGAAAAAAGTGGCTAATTGCAATAATCGGGACACTTATAATTTCCTGTGGCGAAAGTTCTGTTTCCATTAGCTACATTTTGCCTGTTCCCATAAAAGCAGAAGTTTTTTCCCAAAGCAACTACGCAACTATGGACGGTGAATACGAGCAAGTTGGCACCCTAACCTCAACACGCTTCACAAACGAATACAGCCAAGACGGCGATATGCTTTATCTAGACAGAACATTTATTTCCGATGCTTCCAAAGGCTATCTCAAAAAATCTTATCCGAGCGAACTCGCCCTTAGAGTTCCCAAAATGAAACTCACCGCCAAAGGAATGCAGGTTATGGATATAGAAGGCTATGAAAACTTTGATTCCGTTGTAGTTGCAAAAATATCCATTCCAGACAGATGGCGAAAACAGATAAGCCGAATGACTCGTCAAATAGATTTAGACCGCATAGAGAGAAGACGTTGGGAAATAACTCATTTGCTCTTGGGAGAAATTCCCCTTAAATCCAACATAACAAATTTACTCGCCTCCCAAGGCCGCTTGCCTTCCATACCAAACGCCCAAATAGATTCCGTGATAACAAAAAGCATAAAGAAAATCTACGAGCGAAAATGTTTGGAATACATAGTTTATTTGCAAGAAAAAGAACCATTCCCATACTTTATATGGGAGCAACACGTTTCCAGCGTAAAAAGCGGAATGCCTTTTAAAAACTACCACCCCAAAGAGGCAGTGTATCAAAATCGCTATGAGGTTGCGTTAGATATAGAGAACGGAACCCCTTGTTTGGAGAGGGAATTCAAATTTGGCATTCACGGAATGCAAAATCCTGAGACAAAGGATTCTGTGACGTTTAGGAGTCAGATTTCGCACGAAAGGCTTTATAGTAAGTTGTGAGAGTGGCGTGGGTTATGGGTCATTCTAAGACGGCAAAACAGAAGATATGTGAGTCTCAAGCAACTGAATAGGATCCACTTCGCTTGGGCTTTGATCCATTGGCGAACTTGCGCTTGTGTTCTTTGGGAAGGCAATAAAATCGCGAATGGAATCTTGACCTTCTAAGGTTGCAACAACCCTATCCAAGCCAAGAGCAAGCCCACCGTGTGGGGGAGCACCGAATTTAAAAGCATCCACAAAAAATCCAAACTTTTGCTTCACCTGTTCTTCTGTAAGACCTAATAAACGAAACACCTTTTCTTGAACTTCGGGGTTATGAATACGCACAGAACCGCCGCCTATTTCCACTCCGTTCAACACCAAATCGTAGGCTTGCGCATTGCAGTCTTTTAGGTTGCCGCTGAGCATCATATCCAAGTGTTCGGGGAGAGGGCTTGTGAATGGGTGGTGCATAGACATATAGCGTTTTTCTGTTTCGCTGTATTCAAACATTGGGAACTCGGTTATCCAGGCAAATTTACGCAGCTTTGGATCCATTAAACCTTTTATGCGAGCAATTTCCAAACGCAAATGCCCCATTGCAGTTGCAGCAATTTTTTCTGAACCTGCGATAAAGAAAAGCATATCTCCGGTTTTGCCTTGAATAGCATTGCGAAGGGCTTCTAGCTGCTCTTTTGTAAAGAATTTTGCAACCTGAGTTTCTACCTCGTGGTTATCCTTAACTCGCATCCACACCAAGCCTTTTGAGCCATAGCGACCAACATACGCGGTTAAATCGTCTATTTGCTTGCGAGTGAAATCCACGCAGCCTTTTGCCGCAAGCCCACGCACAACACCATTGTTTGCAACGGCATTTTTAAACACCGCAAAATCCACATTTGCTGCAATATCGCTCACATCAAAAATTGGCAAATCAAAACGCAAATCTGGTTTATCTGAGCCATAGGTGAGCATTGCATCTGCATATTTTATACGTGGAATTTCTCCAACCTCAAATTCCCAAATATGAGCCAAAACCTCTTTTACAAAACCATCTAAAAGCTCCATCACATCGTCTTGTTCAACAAAAGACATTTCCAAATCTATCTGCGTAAATTCGGGCTGGCGGTCTGCGCGCAAGTCTTCGTCTCTAAAGCATTTTGCTATTTGGTACTATCTATCCATTCCAGCTATCATCAAAAGCTGCTTGTATTGCTGGGGGCTTTGGGGCAGGGCATAAAATTTGCCAGGGTTCACACGGCTGGGCACAATATAATCGCGCGCACCTTCGGGAGTGCTTTTGCACAGCACCGGTGTTTCAATTTCTTCAAATCCATTTTTGCGGAAAAATGCGTGAGCCTCACCCAAAAACCTGCTTTTGAGCATTAAATTTTTTTGAATCCAAGGGCGGCGCAAATCCAAATAGCGGTAGCGCAAACGCAAATCATCGTTTTCTTTGCTCTCTTCTTTTGCATTGTTTATTTCCAGCGGGGGAGTTTCGGCTTTGTTTAAAATCACCAATTCGTTTATTTTTACATCAATGTCTCCGGTGGAGATTTTTTCGTTTTCCATTCCGGCAGGTCTGTTTTGCACCTCGCCTGTCACTTGAATCACAAATTCATTTCTCAAAGTATCTGCAAGTTTATGCACTTCTGCGTTCCACTCTGGGTTAAAAACTATCTGAGTTTTGCCGTATTTATCGCGCAAATCAACAAATATAACACCCCCCAAATCACGCCGCCTATCCACCCAGCCGCAAAGCGTTACAGTTTTCCCAACATCGCCCTTTCTAAGCTCGCCGCAGTTATGTGTACGTTTCATCTTAAATCCTCTGAAAAATGTGTGAGGGTAATATAGAAAACGAAATTTTTCTACATTTATTCCCAAATGACAAAATTCGCACTACTTCTGCTACTCCTAGCCCTTGCTGCCTATGGGCAGCAGGAACAGAAGCGTGTTGCCATATTGAACACGGAAGGGGACGGCGACTTGATCTACCTGAGTGTGAGGCTGCGTGAAATTGCAGTAAAAATGTTGCCCAAAAATAATTATTCTATAATGACAGCAGAAAGCATAATAGATAAGCTAGGCTCAAAAGAAAATGCCAAAAAAATTTGCACAGAGGCACAATGTTTGGCAGAGATAGGCAGAAAAGTAAGTGCGGCTTATGTTGGGCAAGCAAGGGTTGGGAATTTTGGCGGTAATTTTACCATAAGTATGGAATTGTACAATGCAGCCAGCGGTACCTTAGTTAGTTCCTTTACGGGCAATGCAAAAGACCTATTCGGCTTGCTAGCAATAATAGACGAGCAGGCACCGATTTTGTTTAAGGAACTACCAGGTACCTCGGACATTGCTTCTGCGCCCTCACCGCAACAAGAACCGCTACAACAGCCGAATACTAATATGGAACAGCAAGCAAAAATTCAACAACCGTATGATGAGAATAAAATGAGTACCTTGGGTTATTTCGCATTGAATTTTGTTCCTGGATTTGGGTTGGGTAGTTATATACAGGGGGATATAACATCTGGGATTAAACTATCTATTGCAGACGTAGTCGGTTGGCCGCTTACAATACTTGGTATTTTAGCTGTTATGAAAGGTAACGATGTGGATTTGGGTTGGGCTCTTGCAATATCAGGCGGGAGTATTGTTTGTGTTAGCCGCGTTATGGGTTTGATATACACATTTAATTATACAAAAAAATACAACAAATCGTTAGAGGAAGCATTAAACAGCAACAGCAATGTTTCCCTTTCCATTGACCCACTAATAATCCCAAGAGACGGAACACCCGCCGTTGGGTTGGCTTTTAATGTGAGGTATTAAAATTAGGGAACTATATACATAACTTACACTCGCCTCTCTCACTTCATTATTTATATTTAACATTATTGCTCACTTAAACACAGAAAACGCTAGTGGATTTACCTTTTGCATAGTATCGCTAATAAGCTTCTTTTTAAACGCTGAATTGTCTATAGAATCTATGACATCTTGCCCAATTCCTGACATTAAGTTCAAGCTTTCAATATCAAAATTCTCTTTAATTTTTGCGCCCTTAGCATTTTCTTGCATTTTTCTAATTTTGTCAATTAGAAGAATAAATGTTTTTGCAGCACCTATGCACAACCAATACACAACTTGAATTTCAAAATGATTCGGTATAGAAGCAACATTTTTCGTAAACCAATCTGGAACTTTTCCTGCATTTAATTTTTTGATAGAAGTATTTACGCCTACAACAGAACTACCAACAGCATCCATTGTATTATTGACTACATCAGCATTTATATTGCTGTCTCGTATGTTTTCGTTAATATCGTTAATGTTTTCATATATTGTAGTTAAATGCTTGCGAATATCGTTAAAGGTATTTTGCAAATCATCTTCTTTTACATATCCTCTAACTATATCATTTATAATAAATTTTATGCTCATAAAGCTGTGTTGTATTTTCCCAAATTTATCATTTATCATTTTTTCTGTTGCTAAATGAATATTCTTACTTGGCGTATTCTTGCTTTGAGCCTGTGAAGTATATCTGTTGCTTTTGCCGCTTGCTAAGTCAGCAGCCGTGCTTTGCGGTGCAGGAAACGGAACAGTGCGACCCGCTTGCATAGCCGACGGGTCTTCCTTGACATAGCCGCCCTTAGCCTTCGCCACGGCTTCTTTAATGTATTTCACTATCTTCCTATTGTTATATAACTTGCACTATGCTAAAATCATAGCGAAAGATACAAAAAATTCCATTTCTTTAATATATTGTTTAAGTCGCATTTTTCCCTTTTGAAAAACTACTTTGAGTATAACCGTCACTAATATGGCCATAGGTTCCATCAAACTCCCATTTGTAGCCACTTTGTTGTAATTTATTAAATGCTGATTTAATATCATTAAATTTTAATTCATTAAGTTCTGTATATTTTTTATAAGGAAAATTAGTTTCTAACAAAACATTGCCTTTTTTATTTATAACTATGTGTATATGATCATTCCAGTTTTTCGGTTCATGGATCCCTAAATAAATATTTAAATGTTTAAATTCGTTATGTATTCTATTCAAAGTTTCATAAGAAATTTTCTCACCGAGTATTCCTATTTCTTTCAATTTTTTTTCATCTTCATCTTCGTCTTCCTCTTCATCTTCATCTTCCTCTTCTTCGTCCTCTTCCTCCTCAGGGTCGTCTTCCAAACTTATCGCCCAACTTTCCATAGCGTCAATAACATTTGTAGCCATTTCTTCGTAAGAACCAGCAACTGGAACATCTTCATCTAATCCACCACCAATATAATCGTATTTAGAAATATTTAAAGTTTTTCCATCATTTGATATACATAAATATACTTCTTCTTTGCCTGAATCAGGAAAATCCCAAACAATTTCCGCACAAAATTCAGTTTTTGTATCAAGAAAACCTTTTTTAGCGTTAAATGATAATTTACCATATAAACCAACACTTTGCCCATTCATAGCCTTAGCTACTCCGATTAAGAGTTTTTTATGTTCAGGGTTATTTTTGTGATTTGGATTTATTATTAAGTCGTTTTGAGCCGCCGCTTCGCTTACATACTTGCCGCCCTGCGGGTGAGTAAGTTCTTCAAAAATCATTCCAGCGTTAGCGAGCGCATCGCCCAACGCTAATGTGGATTCTGGCAAGCCAAGACTATTTCTCATAAATTTACCTCTAACATTATTTACGTATATATAACACATAAAGAGCGCAAATGTGATACAAATACACAGAAAAATTTTCACGCTACCAGCTTCTTCCAAGTCAATCTTTTGTCCCAGCAGCCAGCAGCCAAGCTGTCTATCCTGTCCATAGTCGGGTGCTTGGCGTTGCCCTCGTTGTGCCTGAAGCTGAACTCGTCTGCGTATCTCTGCAAATGCTTCGGCGACATATAATGGTAAATTCCGTGGTAGCCTCGCTTGAATGTAGCCCACACGCTCTCTATAGC
>JAITFP010000018.1 GCA_031281275.1 Candidatus Fibrimonadaceae bacterium | reverse complement strand
GCGGCTATAGGCGGCGGGATACACCCGTTCCCTTCCCGAACACGGAAGTTAAGCCGCTTGCCGCCAATGGTACCTCGCCGAAATGGCGCGGGAGAGTAGGTCGCCGCCGAGGTTTTTTTATTAAAGATAGTATGTTTGTTCTATAATGCAGGCGTGGCCAAATGGATTAAGGCATCTGGCTACGAACCAGAAGATTGCAGGTTCGAGTCCTGCCGTCTGCATTTTTGTATATTGCGAGTAGTATGGAGAATGTTTTATTAATATCTAATGAACCTGAAAGGTGGGACTCGTTTGAAAAAGGTCTGCGCGGGTCGTATAGGTTTATAAATTCAAATCCAGCAGAAAAAACCAATTTTTTAAATGTAACGTTAATCGCCATTGATAATCTGGAATACTTAGAGAAGATTCCTGCTGTGGAAAAAAGAAAATTGCCCATTGTGTTTTTCGGCAATTCTGGTGATTTTTCAACAGAAATAAACGCCAGAAAACTGGGTGTTGCAGATTTTTTTTCACTTCCATTTAACCGAGATTTATTTTTGCTTCGTTTTAGAAATGTTAAAGCGAATAATGAAAATATACGCTGGATGCAGATGATTAGGCGTGAAATGATTTATGTGCAAGACTGCATGGCAGAAATACTAGCTCAAACAGTGGAAAGCAGAGATAAAAATACCGGCGGTCATATACTTAGAACCGCTACCTTTATAGGAATACTAGGAGAAGAATTTATAGAATGTGGTACGCTCACAAGGGAACAGGTGGACCTTATTGTTAGAGCTGCGCTTTTGCACGATGTTGGGAAAATAGGGGTTAGAGATTCAATTTTGCTAAAACCTGGTCCTTTGACAGATGAAGAACGTTTGGAAATGATGAGCCACCCGGAAAAGGGAGCTAATTTGATAAAAACAATGCAAAAAAGATTTGAAAGCCACACTTATTTGCAATATGCTTACGACATAGCTTTGAATCATCACGAATATTTTGACGGCAAAGGCTATCCAAACGGCAAAAAAGGCGAAGAAATACCTTTCTGGGCAAGGCTTATGTCAGTGGTTGATGTTTACGATGCTCTGGTTTCCGATAGGGTTTATCGCAATGGAATGCCAAAAGACAAGGCTTTTGAAATCATTTTCAGCGGCAGTGGCACTCAATTTGACCCTGTTATACTGAAAGCTTTTGATAACTGCAAGGATTTAATGATTTAATTCTCAAATTTTTATTCCGGTTTTCAAAAAAATTTATATATTTCATTCTATAACTATTATCCTGTGAGGTTTGTAAATGAAGTTATCAAAATTGATTGCATGCGGCGCTTATGCGCTGTTTTTTGCTTTTTTGGTCTCCTGTGAAGAAAAAGAAGCTAAGACTGCCGAAGCTAAAACTTCTGGCTATCCACGTAGTGAAACTCTTTATTTGGCAGGTTCACAGTGGGGTGAGCCTAATACTTTCAATCCGTTGGTAGAACCATGGCTGGTGGCTTGGCCCGCTAATGACCGCTTCAATTTAATGTACGAACCTTTAACTGCCTATAATTCATTAACCGGTTCAACAGAGCCTATACTAGGAACTCTAATTTCCTACGATGCCGAGAAAGTTGTGGTGGACATTCAGCCCGAAGCTAAATGGAGCGATGGAATGCCCGTTACGTCAAAAGATGTCAAATTTATTTACGAGCTTGGCAAAAGGTTCCCGCAGGCACCAACTGCTTATGTGGGCGAATTCGTTAGCGAAATAAAAGTAGATACCATTGATGGCAAAGAGAGAATGTCCTTTGTTGTCAACAAAAAGGAGCGTGATAATCCGCTCGCTATTTTAGACCAGTTGCAAGCTATTCGCATAGTTCCTTCTCATGTCTTTGAAAGGTATTTGGAAGAAAACAATGGAGATTTTTCCGCCGTTAAGAAAATTAAATGCGACGACAGACCCATTGTTTCGGGTCCATATACCCTTGCTCAGTATAACAACGAGCGCATAGTTTTGGTTCGCCGCGATGAGTACTGGGGAAACAAGGTTCTGCACGATGGCGCTCTTCCAGTTCCAAAATACATAATTCACCCCATATTCAAGAACAACGATGCTTTTGCTATAAACCTGCAAAAAGGCGATTTAGATGCTTCAATGAACTACATTCCCCGTGTGAACGAGAAAAAGAAGGACGCTGTGAATACTTGGTATGATGCTCCTCCATACTTTGTTCCGGGTTCAATGCACTTTTTGTACTTGAACAATACCAAAGCACCCTTAAGCGATAAGAAATTCCGCCGTGCAATGGCTGCTGCCATAGATTACGATGCAATTATCCGCCTTGCGCTTTCTAACTATGCGCCAAAAATGAAACCCGGTTTAATAATGTCTGAAGGTTTGGAAAAGAAATTTTTCAGCGAAGAAGAGGTAAATAAACACAGCGTTCCGCTTGGCGACAAAGAATATGCCAAAAAACTGCTTGCAGAAGCGGGTTACAAGGCTGGATTTGATGACAAAGGCAATTTGAAATATTCAATAGGTCCAAAGGGAGATACTTTACCAACTTTGTTGATAAAGGCTCCAGCTGGATGGTCGGATTGGGAAGCTATTGTGAATTTGGTTGTTAAACATTTGCGTTCTGTTGGCATTGATGTTCGCGAAGGTTTTGTTGATGGCAGCCAATACTGGCCCGCTTTGCCCTCTGGCGAATTTGATATTATTATGAGAAAGCCTCCAGTGGCGGTTACTGCTTCTCTTCCGTGGAATCGCTTTAATTCGGTTATGTCTGCGCGCAACTGGGTTGCCGTGGGTGAAGGCAGCATGAACGAAAACGAAGGTCGCTACAAAAACAAAAGGGCAGATGAGCTACTAGACAAAATTCCTTTGCTCTTGGAAAATGAAGAAGCCTTAAAAGCAGCTTACATTGAGCTTAACAACATATTCTTGGACGACCAGCCGGTTATACCCGTTTGTCATTTGCCAGAAGAGTATTATCAGTTTAGCGAAAAGCGTTGGACAGGTTGGCCCACAGAAAAGAATCCCTTTGCACCGCCACAGCTTCCTTGGGTGGGAAGCGGCATAAACACTCTTTGGAGGCTTAAGCAGGTTAAATAACTTGTTTTTTTCTAAGTTAGGAACAACATGTTTAAAAAGTATCCCACTGTCCGTTATGTTTTGCAGAGAGCAATCTGGTATTTCCTCACATTTTTGGTTGCTCTTTCGCTGAACTTCTTTTTGCCTCGCTTAGGCTCGGACCCTGTGGATATAATGATGGCTCAATCATCGTTTAGCAGCCCTGAAATTCGCAAACAAACAGAAGAAAACCTTCGCAAGGAATTTGGTTTGCTTGTTTTAGATAAACAAGACAGTATAGTTAGGGATACAGTTAGAAGCATTGTTATAGATACAGTGGTTAATGTTGTTGCAGATACAGTTATAGATGAACAAGGTAATGTAACGCTTGATTCATTGGGCAATGTTGTTGTGAGCGAACGTAATGAAACGGTAATAAACAAGCATGAAAAAATAGAGATAAACGCTGTTAAAGCATCTAAATTTTCTCAACTTATAAATTATATTGGTCAAGTGTTTCAGGGCGATTTGGGAACATCTTTCAAAAATCAAAAAAAGGTTTCTGAAATAATTGCGCAGGCTCTGCCTTGGACCATAGCCCTGCAATTGCCAGCTATTTTATTTGGCTGGATATTCGGCAATGGTTTGGGTGCCCTTGCAGCTTATAGACGAGGCGTTTTTGACAAGGTAATTTTTCCGCTTGCTCTTTTGATGAGTTCAATTCCTTTCTTTGTGTTTGGAATGGTACTTGTTTATTTCTTTGGAGTTGTATGGGATATTTTCCCAGCCGTTGGTGCTTATTCCCTTGAGCTTACGCCTGGATTTTCTTTGGATTTTATACTCTCAATTGGATATCATTATATTTTGCCATTCTTCTCCATTTTCCTCATTCTTGCGGGCGGCCAGGCCATAGGCATGCGCTCGATGGGAATTTATGAACTTGGCACAGACTATATTAAATATGCAAAATGGCTCGGCTTAAAAGAGAGCAGAGTGCTTGTTTATTTATTCCGCAATGCCATGCTTCCACAGCTAACAGGTCTAGCTCTTTCCATTGGTCAAATGGTGGGTGGTGCTTTGATAACAGAAATGATTTTCTCTTACCCAGGCCTTGGTATGGCAATGCTAACTGCAATACAAACAAACGATTATCCTGTTATACAAGGTGTTACGTTATTGATTACAACCAGCGTTTTGCTTGCGAATTTTACAGTTGATATTTTAATTGCTCTGCTAGACCCTCGTGTAAAACAAAGTTTATCTATGGATGCCAAATAAGGAGATGCAGCATGTTTAAACTTCTTAAAAATTTGATAAAGGAACCGATGTTTGTTATAGGTTCCGTTCTTTTTTTGACTACTATATTAGCAGGCTTGTTCGGACCTTTTCTCTATGTGTCTATGCCAGAGGGAGCGACTTATGAAGCTCCTTCCGCAACGTACTTGCTTGGAACAGATAACCTTGGGCAAGACTATGTGGCCTTGCTTTTGAAAGGTTTGCAAAACAGCCTTTATGTAGGTTTTATGGCTGGTATAATAGCCACCACTGTAGGAACGCTCATCGGGCTTTTTGGTGGTTTTAAGGGCGGCATTGTTGATGATATTTTAAATATGTTCACAAATTTATTTATAGTAATACCTTCTTTTGTTGTTTTGGTTTTGGTTAGCGCCTCTTGGCCAGAGGGTCGTTCTTTAACGCTCATCGCTGTGCTAATAGGACTCACTACCTGGCCCTGGACAGCTCGTTCCGTGCGTGCTCAAGCTGCTAGCTTAAGGGGGAGAGATCATATTTCTCTCGCTCGCATAAATGGTGCCACAAATTTGGAAATAATATTCAAGCATATTTTGCCATACCTCGCTTCTTATGTATTTATGGTGTTCATTATGCAGGTGGCAAGCGGCATATTGTCTGAGAGCGCAATTAGCATGATAGGCCTTGGACCTATTGGTGAAGGCTCAACATCTCTTGGAGTTATACTTAATACTGCAAAGAACAATTCTGCCATAACTGACGGATATTGGTGGGGTATTTTCCCTGCTGCCATTGTAATTACGATGATAGTTTTTGCCCTTTATTTGCTCAATAATTCTATGGAAGGTGTTTTTAATCCTCGGTTGAGGAAATAGGCGGTTTAAAATGAGTCATATACTGGAAGTCAAAGATTTAACCCTGCATTATTTAACCCGCTTTGGGCAAAAGATACATGCGGTTACCGATGTATCTTTTACAATGAAACAAGGTGAAATTTTAGGCATTGCCGGAGAATCTGGTTGCGGAAAATCCACTTTGGTAAACGGCTTGATGGGTTTGTTTATTCCGCCTCTTTATCCCACGAGTGGCGATGTTCTGGTTAGTGGCGAATCTCTGATGAACCGTACAACCAAAGATATTCGCACAAACATTCTTTCGCAAAAAGTTTCAATGATTCCGCAAGGCGCTTTCAATGCCCTTAACCCAACACGCAAAATAAAAGATATTGCAGCCGATGTTATGGCTGCCCATAGCGAAAACAAAAGCGGCAACAAGCGTGAAATTTATGAACGCTTGCGTGAGCGCTTTGATTTGTTTGGAATGGAAACAGATCGCATTTTAAATTCTTATCCAATTCAACTCACAGCAGGGGAGAGGCAGCGTTCTGTTATTGGAATTTCCACTTTGTTAAACCCAAAGGTTGTTATTGCCGATGAACCAACCTCTGCGTTGGATGTCACAACTCAAAAAGTTGTTATTAAAATGATATTTGATTTGTTGGAGAAAAACATTTTCTCTACAATGATATTCATCACTCACGAACTTCCCTTGCTTCGCCACGTTGCGCACAATATAGCCATTATGTATGCTGGGGAGTTTGTTGAATGTGGCACAGCTGTTCAAGTGGTGCATGATCCTCGCCACCCTTACACAAAGGCTTTAATGGGGGCTATGCTAAGTGCAGACGCAAATCAAAAAAACAAAAAACCCACTACAATAGAAGGCGCACCGCCAAGCCTAGCAAAAAAAATAGAAGGTTGCCGTTTTGCAGAGCGTTGCCCAAGCGCAAGGCCAGAATGTAGGAACAAAAATCAAAATCTGCGCATGGTAGGTGAACGTTTAGTGAGGTGCGATTATGCGGAATAATATTGTATTTTCTGCAAAGAATATCAGTAAGTTTTTTGGGCACGGCAAAAAACTGGTTTGCGCAGTTGATGATATTTCTTTTGATATTGCAGATGGTGAAATTGTTTCCATAGTTGGCGGTTCGGGTTGCGGAAAAAGTGTTCTTGCAAAGATAATGCTGGGTCTTTATGCCCCAGACAGAGGTACTTTTTTATACAAAGGCAAGCCGATTGTTGATACTCGCGACCATTGGAATGAAGTGCAGAGCGTTTTTCAAGACCCCTTTGGTTGCTTTAACCAGTTTTTTTCAATTCGCACACAACTCAAAGATGCTTTTGGCATACTCAAAAACAAGCCATCAAAACAAGAGATAGAGCAGCGTGTTGACGAAGCTCTGCTTGCTGTGAATGTTAAGCCCTCAGATATTGAAGGTAAATATCCTTTTGAATTAAGCGGCGGTCAAATGCAGAGAATGCTTTTGGCTCGCATTTTTGCCCTTAAACCAAAGGTGCTTATTGCAGATGAGCCTACATCTATGGTTGATGCTTGTGTTAGGGCAAATATTTTAGATTATTTGATGAAACTCAAAGAAAGCTTGGGAATGACCATTGTGTTTGTGACCCACGATATAGGGCTTGCCTATTATGTGAGCGACCGTATTTTTATTATGCACGAATCTAAGATAGTGGAAACTGGAAAGCCAGAGGAGGTGACCCAGCACCCAAAGAGTGCGCATACAATTCGTTTGTTAGAAGATATTCCAGACATAAATAGAGAGTGGATAAAGAAATAAATTACTATATTACCTTAAATTGGAGAAGCTTTTATGAATGCAAATTTGGCTAGACTTAAAGCAGACGGCAAAAAATATCGTTTGGTGACAAGGTCGGATTTTGACGGGCTTGTGTGCGGAATGCTTTTAACGGAACTTGACCTTGTTGACGACATTAAGTTTGTTCATCCCAAGGATATGCAAGACGGTTTGGTTGAACTCACCGAGCGAGACATAAGCACGAATTTGCC
Organism: Candidatus Fibrimonadaceae bacterium; assembly: GCA_031281275.1. Classification (GTDB taxonomy): domain Bacteria; phylum Fibrobacterota; class Fibrobacteria; order Fibrobacterales; family Fibrobacteraceae; genus Fibrimonas. Next base: position 25,319 of record JAITFP010000018.1, on the reverse strand, counting down.
TTACCAGCCATCTTGTGCTTTTGTTTTTGACCCTCACGAAAGCGAAATGCAGAGGAATGCAGATGTTCTTGATAAAGATACTTACATAGTGGATGGAAATGCACCTTCTGCTTCAAGGGTTGTTTATGACTGGCTTGGCGGAAAAGATACATTTCCTAGAATAGATGTGGGAATGATGAGTGCTGTTGATAAAGCAGATAGTGCGCAGTTTACGCGAGAAGACATTTTAGAGCCCAAAGATTGGGAATTGCTCAGTTTTTTAATGGATAGCCGCACTGGCCTTGGGCGGTTCAGGGAATTCCGCATTAGCAATTATCAGCTTATGATGGAGTTAATCTCTTATTGCAAAAGCCACACGATAGATGAAATTTTGAAGCACCCAGATGTTGATGAGAGAATTCAAATTTACCGTGCTCACGAAAAACAATTCAGAGAACAAGTTTTGCGTTGCACAAAGGTACACAAAAATCTTGGTATTTTGGATTTAAGAGAAGAAGAAACCATTTGGGCTGGAAATCGTTTTATGATTTACGCCTTGTTTCCGGAAATCAACATAAGCATTCATGTTCTGTGGGGGCTTAGAATGCAGAATACGGTTTTTGCAACAGGTAAATCCATTTTTGACCGTTCTTCTAAAACCGATATTGGAGTGCTTATGCTCAAATATGGCGGCGGTGGGCACGTTGCAGCTGGAACTTGCCAAGTGCCAAACGACCAAGCTGCCAAAGTATTGTCTGAGCTTATAGAAATAATAAATTCAGATGGATAATATAAAGGTGTAGCGATGGGCGATGCTGAACGTATTGAACAGGAGGATATGTTTGTCGCGTATGAAGAATTTTTGTTTCCAAAAGAATATTTTTTGCAAAGAATAAAAGAGGAAATATATCGCTGCAATCGCAGAAATAAATGCTTTTTATGGATTGAAGCTCCCCTGAAAGACTTTAATGATGCTTGGAAAATATCGTTGCAAACTATTCTTTCTGAAGAATATATGGGCATTATAGGGCAGGGTAAGGGTTGTATATGGTGCTTATATGTTAATAAAGATTTATCATTTTTGGAGAGCATAAAAGACAGCATAGAGAGACGTATAAAAGATGCTGGACTTTTGGAATATGTTCCGAGTTTAAATTTCAATGCGTATTTTTACAGCGGCAAATCGCAGTCTTTTGTTCAAGAAGAAAACAGATTTATAAAAAAATGGAATACCGAAGAGAGTTTTTTTAAAATAAAGCGCCTTTCCATTGAAAACGTAAAAGAAAAAACTTTTCACGGACTTTATATAAGGGTTTTGAAAAGGTCTATAGATATTGTTGGTAGTTTATTTGGTATAGTGATATTTTTCTTATTTATGCTTGTGTGTGCTGTTATTGTGAAACGCGCTCTGCTTAAATGGGCTTCAGAGCAAAAAGAACTCGGTAATTCCATAGAAGATTCTTCAATTATATTCAAGCAAATAAGGGTTGGGCGCAATGGCAAATTATTTAAGTGCTATAAATTCAGGACTATGTATCCGGGAGCAGACAAGGAAAAGGAAAAACTCAGGAAACAGCAAGAAGCCGAGAATGGGGGAGTAAACAGAGGACCTACATTTAAAATGGAAGATGATCCCAGAATATTAAAGCATGGGGGCGCATTTTTGCGGAAACACAGTTTGGATGAATTACCGCAGTTTTTCAATGTTCTAAAAGGCGATATGAGCCTTGTTGGACCAAGACCTCCAACTACGGATGAAATAAAAAAATATGAGGCTTGGCATTACATTAGGCTTTCTGTTAAGCCAGGGCTTACATGTTTTTGGCAAACCAGCGGTCGCAACGATATTAATTTTGACGAATGGATGCGGCTTGACAATAAATACATACGTGACCGCAGTACTTTGGTGGATTTGAATTTGAAATTGAAAACCCTTGAGGTGATGTTGAGCGGAAAGGGGGCTAGTTAAAATTGAAAGAAATTTCCGAGAAAGTTATATCTCTGAATGGTTTTGAATATCCTGAAACTTTGGCTATGCGTATTGAAAATATGGCAGAGGATATGCACAAAAAAGGCTGGTTTTTCACACATTCTTCCGCAGATGAACTGATGGAAAATATAGTGTTGTTTTTTGAAAGGGATTACCCCACAAACTCGTTATAAATGGACACTATTGCTTTTTCAAAATCTTCTTCGTTAACTCCAACAATAATGTTTATTTCCGATGAGCCTTGGTCTATTATGCGCACATTTATTTTTTCTTTTGCAAGTGCGCCAAAAAGCCTTGCCGCTGTTCCAATTTGATTTACCATTCCGTGCCCAACGGTTGCAATCAAGGCAACATTGTTGAAAATTTTCATTTTGTTCGGCTGCATTTTTTGATCAATTTCTGCGCAAACTTCCGCTTCTACCTTGTGCAAGGTTTTGGTATCCACCACCACGTTCATTGAATCTATGCCGCAGGGGGAAAGTTCATAAGATACTCCGCGTTCTTCTAAAATTGTGAGAACCTTGCGCCCAAAGCCTTTTTCTTTGTTCATCATGCTTTTTTCAATATAAAGCATTGAAAAATCTTTGCGTCCGGCAATGCCGGTTATTACGCTTGAAGTGTGTTCTGGGGTTGGACCAATGATTGTGCCTGAATCACCTGGTTTGTTGGTATTTTTTATGTTTATGGGAATGTTTTTTGCCCTGCAAGGATGTATGGATTCATCGTGCAGTACATTTGCGCCGCTGTATGCGAGTTCTCTTATTTCACGGTAGCTCACATAATTTATTGAATGTGCATCTTGAACAATGCGAGGGTCTGCCATCAATAGCCCAGAAACATCCGTCCAGTTTTCGTAAAGCTGGCAGTTGCAAGCGTTTGCCAAAATTCCACCGGTGATGTCGGAGCCGCCGCGTGTGAATGTTTTAAGGTTTCCCAAAGTGTCGCTTCCATAAAAACCAGGTACAACGTAAAGAGAATCAGTGTCTGAAAGAGCAAAGGCAATGTCTTCGTAGCTTTTTGGTGTTACGCGGTATTGGCTGTCGAATTGTATAAGAGGGTAGGCATCTATGAATTTTGCTCCCAAAAATTCCGACATTATTTTTGCGCACAGATATTCGCCACGGCTTGCCACAAAATCAGCAGAAATATCGTCTGGTTGATTTAGCAATTTTTTTTCCAATTCGTCTAATTCTTCGCGTATGGTGGATTGCAGGGAAAGTTCTTGCGTTATTTCTATATAGCGTTCTCTTATGAGTGTCCAGGGACCTGCAAAGTCCAGCCTTTTTTTGGCGAGATCGTAAGACGAATATAGCAAATCGGTTAATTTGGATTCCTTGGAATTTCTTTTTCCGGGTGCAGAAACCACAACGATTTTTCTTTCTGGATTGCCTTCCAAAATGCTTTTTATTTTGCGAAACTGTGCCGCATCTGCTACTGAACTTCCACCGAACTTGCAAACTACTCTATTAGACATAAAATTCTCCGCTAATGGTTTTGAACGATTTTTGCAAAAAATATAAATTTGCCAGGAGCTGCAAATAGCCCAGGCAATATAAAAGCCAGTATTACCCTTGTGAATCTGTTTTTCCACCAGCGGCTGAGTTTCCATATATCCTCTGCCACGGTTTCCATTTCCGAAACTCTCGGTGGGCCAAAATATGCTTGAATGAATGCGGTGAAAAGCCCCACGCCAACCAAAGGAGTTAAGCCTGTGATGGGGGCAATAAAGAGTGCTGCGATTATCGCAAAGGGATGCGCGAGAGCGCAGGCTGTTCCAACGGCTGCGAAAACTCCAGTGCAAAGCACCCAGAGTGTTAGGTAGTCGGCTACTTTGGCAGAGCCTTGTTCAATGCCTACGTAAATTAAAGACGAGATTATTGCTGCAGGTATAATCCAGCCTATTATTTTTGGCCATTTGCTAGAGGGTGGTATTTTTTGCAGTTCTTCTTCTGGTGGTGTTTCTGTTCCGCTTTCAATAATGCTTTTAATGCCTTGCAAATGCCCGGCTCCAATTACGGCTAAAACTCTTTTGCCTTCCGCTTTTGCTATTCTGCCAGCCAGAAACTGGTCTCTTTCTGTTATTAAAATTTGCTTTATCTCAGGAAACTCTTTTCCAAAATCTTCCATCATAAGCGAAAGCGTATCTTGTTCCCGCATTTTGCCAAGCTCTTCTTCGCTAACTTTTTCCGTTTCAAAAATAGCAGCAAATAGGGTAGCCAGCAATTTCAATTTACGAAAAAACGGAGTTCCAGCCCAAGCCCTACGCAATGTGATTTTAACATCCCTATCTGCCAAAACCAAATTCGAGTTGCAAGCCCTAGCTTCCTCTGCCGCAGCTTTGAGTTCCGCCCCAGGTTCCACCCCAGTGGATTCTCCCATTTTCTTTTGATAAGAAGCGAGCAACAAATTCACAACAAGCGAAGCCATTTGCCGTTTCTTAAGCACATTTTTTATATCCAAATTTTTCCACCTGTCGCCAGCTTCAAGTGCCTTAAGCCTATTTTCATCCAACTCAACGCAAACACAATCTGGCTTTTCCGAAATTATTGTATTACGAACCAAATCCACAGATTCTTGCGAAATATGCGCAGTTCCAACCAATATAATCTCACGTTCTGGTGAAATGTTTATGCGAGTGATGTCTTTTGATGCGGTCATTGTGTTGGGGTGTAATATAGTAATTTGCTAAATTTATATTTATGAATATGCCTTTTATTAAATACACCCTTCCCCTAGCAGCAATACTCTGCATCTCTCTGCTATCCTCTTGTACTAACAACGACAACGAAACTCAAACTTACAAATACTGCGTTTATTTTGATGATACATTATGCACAGAAGGTTCCTTTGCCACGTGCCAAGGAAACGGAGTATTGAGCAACAATTGCCCTTATGTTTCAAGTTTTTCTTCAAGTGATATTTCCTCGTCAAGTGTTGAGTTAAGCAGTAGTTCTAGCGTTGTTGTTAGCGGTTCTTGCGATATAAGTTTTTACAGAACCGTTAAAATAGGCGAGCAGACTTGGATGGCAGAGAATTTTAACTGCAATGTCAGGGGCAGCAAATGCTATGGTAGTGATCCAGACAACTGCGATAAATACGGCAGGCTGTATAATTGGATAACAGCAATGGCACTGCCCTATAACTGTAATTCTAGTTTTTGCTCTTCGCAAATAGGTCCTAAACATAGAGGTATATGTCCTAGCGGTTGGCATATTCCTAGTGATGCGGATTGGAATATTTTGATGAAATTCGTCAATCCGAGTTGTTCTGATAATAAAAATTGCGCTGGTGCTGGAACCAAGCTGAAGGCTACAATTGACTGGGATGACAATGACAATGGCAATGGAAACGGTCAGGACACGTATGGGTTTTCGGCTCTGCCGGGCGGCGACGATGGTTATTTACAAAATCTCGGCATCAAAGGTTACTGGTGGAGTGCTAGCGAAGACGATGAATATAACAACATTGCCTACATTCGAGTTATGAGCAACGACGATGAGGATGTCCGCTACGAATACACTGGTAAGACATTCTCGTATAGTGTTCGTTGCGTGCAGGACTAGACAATAATTTGCTATATTTATGCTTATGAATATGACTTTTATTAAATACACAACACCCATTATAGCAATACTCTCCGTCTCCCTGTTTTCCTCTTGTACAAATAACGATAGTGAATTGCAAACTTACACATACTGCGTTTATTCTGCTCATACATTCTGTGCAGAAGGTCCCTTTACCACGTGCCAAGAAAACGGAGTATTGAACAACACCTGCCCTTATAGCTCAAGCTCTTTGTCTATTCCGAGCAGTTCTTCCGTTCAGGTTTGCGATATGAATTATGAGACTGTGGTAATCGGCAAACAGGTTTGGATGGCAGAGAATTTAAACTGCGATGTTACGGGCAGCGTATGCTATGATGACGACCCAGACAACTGTAGCAAGTATGGTCGTCTTTACAACTGGGAACAGGCAATGTCTGTTTGCTCAAATGGCTGGCATTTACCTAGCGATGCGGAATGGACAGTATTAACAGATTTTGTTGGGGGTGCATCCACAGCGGGAACAAAGTTAAAGGCAACGAGTGGCTGGGACGGCAATGGCAACGGCACGGACACGTATGACTTTGTGGCTCTACCGGGCGGCTACGGCGATTCGGATGGCAAATTCTACCGTGTTGGCTACAACGGCAATTGGTGGGTTGCTACGGAAGATGGCACCGATGGTGCCTACAGTCGGAACATGGTCAACGACTACAAGGATGTCGGCAGTGACTACGGCGATAAGAGCTTTCTGTATAGTGTTCGTTGTCTTCTGGACTCTTCGCTAAGTAGTGTTTTTTCATCAAGCTCAAAACCGAGCAGTTCCAGTCAAACTGGAGTTATCCACGGTACACCCGTGGATTACGAGGGCGAGACTTATGAGACTGTTGTGATTGGCACTCAAACTTGGATGGCAAGGAATTTGAATTACAATGCAAACGGCAGCAAGTGCAATAACTGCGAGACTTATGGCAGATTGTATGACTGGGTAACGGCAATGGCATTGCCTTTTATTTGCAGCAATAGTTCTTGTTCGGTAGGTGCAAAGCATAGAGGCATTTGCCCAAGTGGTTGGCATATACCAAGCGATGCTGAATGGACAACATTAATAAATTTTGCTGGAGGTCAATATAGTGTTGGTAAGTATCTGAAAGCTAGCGAGTGGGGTGGCAATGACACGTATGGCTTTGCGGCTCTGCCGGGCGGCAGCAGTCCAGATTTGACCAGCATAATTACTTGTTCTCGCGGGCTTATGGGCGGCGGTCCAGATCGCGATTTCGACCTGGGTCTCTGGTGGAGTAGTTCGGAGTACGATGCCCTCTACGCCGACCTCTGGGGCATGGCATACAATTTCGATAGTGTCTGTCGGGGTGTACCCCTTAAAAGCAACAATTTGAGCAGTGTTCGTTGTCTCAAGGACTAGAGCGTTGTGTTATACAATTTACTATATTACCCCTATATGCTTCTAAATTTGCAAAAACTCTTCCTTTTGGCTCAATTGAAGCCAGCTTCTGATAGCCTTAGCGCGTATCAGCAGTTTGCTAGGTCAATTATAAACAGAATGAGCAATTTTTCTATTTGGACAATCATTATATTTATTTCACTTATCATAATATTCGTTTTGCTGATAGTGATTTATGAAATTTATCGCTCAAACAAAACAAAGCAAGATCTGCGGGATTTGGCTTGGAGAAAATTTGAGGCTCGGGCGGATTTTTTGAAATTGAGCCAGAAATCCATAGACTTATTGAAAAGAATTATAGAAGAATGTGGCTTGCAAGATCCAAGCACAATAATAAAATCTGCACATGTGTTTGAAAAAACGATTGGAATTTATTATGAGATAAAAAAAATCAAATCAATATCAGACTCAAGACTTGCAAGCATAAGAGACTTAAGAAGAATGCTCGGCTTTTTGCCGCTATCCAAAGATATACCCATTGTATCAACAAGGCAGTTTGAAGTTGGCGATAAATGCGCTGTGCAAATTCCCGAAAGTGGACCAGCTACGCATAAGGGTATGTGCTTGATAAGTGATGTTGATGAACGCTATTGGTCAATAACAGGTCTTTCTGGGTCTCCTGTGCCTGCAAAGACTTGGATATTAGTGAATTATGTTAGGTCTGGCGATGCAGAATATATTTTCAGGGCGCAAGTTGTAAGTGAAGCAAAAGGGAATATTTTATTGACTCATACTAGCAAACTAAACCGCGCTCAGCAGAGAAATTGGGTGCGCATAGATGTTAGCATGCCTGTTGAGGTTACTCAAGTAATAGGAAACGGCATAGGTGATATTTTTTCTGGCAAAATAATAGATATGTCGGGTGGTGGTTTTGGCATGGCTCTTCCGGTTAAACTTCAGAAGAATGCACGATTATTGCTGCATTTTGAACTGCCTGGGCACGGCACAATAAGCGATTTGCCTGTGAAGGTTGTAAGGGTGGCTGGCAAATATAACAACGACCCATTGAGAACCGTACATAGCGTGGCTTTTGATGGCGATGTTCACTTAATTCAGGAACAGATAATACAATATGTTTTTGAAAAACAACGGCAAAGTGCTCAGGCTTTGATGAAGTAGCAAACATTGTTTTTTACTATATTTACATTGTGCAGTTAGGCAGTATAATTTCAAGGATACGCGGCGATAGCAAAACCGTAGGTTTGGATATTGGGCACCGCTTGGTAAGGGTGGCTGTTGTTGGGCACAAGCAAGGTTCAAAGAGAGCTTTGCTCGCTCTGGAACACGAAGTTATTCCAGAGGGAGTTGTAGTGGATAATGAAATACGCAATGTTCCAGTTCTAATAGATAAAGTCCAATCTGTGCTATATAAAGCTATGCCTGGTGGCATTAGCGGCGATTTTGTTGTCTCTGTAAACTGGACATCTGGCATTTTGTGCGATAAAATTATAGTTAAACCCGTTTCCAAGGTTCCAGAAAACGAGCTTATACTTCAGGCTGCTATGGGCAGAAGCCCTTTTGATGATGCTGGCAATGTTTTGGATTATTCAGTTTTAGGCCGTAGAGAAGATGGCATAGAGGCAATGATAGTTGCCGCCAAAAAAGACGGTTTAACTCCTTGGATAAATATATTTCAGGCTTTGAATCTTAAACTCTTTGCCATAGATGTGGACGCTTTTGTTTTGTCCAATGCTTATTTTGCCTCTAAACCACGCTCTTCCGATATGGAAGATGAAGATGAGGCAGTTTTGCTTTTGAATTTAGGCTATAAAAAATCTTATGCGGCTTTTTTGCGAAATGAACATTTTGACTCAGGTCGTTCAATAATCGGCGGTTCGCTTCAAGAATTGCAAGAACAATTATCCGAGTCGCTGGGTGTTTCTGTGGATCAATGCGGAGACATACTTCTGGGAACCGAAACCAAGCAATCTGGGATTGATGGGTCTAAAGTAAAATCTGCAATGGAAACAGTTTTTGAAGGAGTAGCTACTAAAGTGGATACGGCACTCCGTTATTTCAGTTCAGCCGATAACTATAGAAAACCCACCAAATTAATAGTCGCTGGTGGCGGATCGAACATAATCAATTTAATTCCTTTTCTTTCGGATAGGCTTTCAATGGAGGCAGTGCGGTTAAACCCGTTTAAATCCGTGCAAATAGACAAAAAACGCTTTTTTGGAATGAACTTTGATTCAGAAGCTAGCATATATACGGTTGCACTCGGTCTTGCTCTGAGGAGATTCTAATGGCAGACTCGCAAAACGGATATCAATTGATGGAAATAAACCTTTTACCTAGCGAGTTTAGGCAAAACAAGTTGAATTTATCTTGGATTTTAGATTCACGAGTTATGTGGTCCACTTTTGCCCTTATTCTAGTGGCTTTGGTATTGTCTCTTTTATATTATCACGTTATTGAAACCACAAACGAATTGCAAAAAGCTGTTGCCCAAACAAAGCAAGCAATAGAAAGAGAACGCCCGTTGTTAGATAAAATAGCAGAACTGGAAAAAAAGCAGAAAGTTATAAAAGAAAAAAGTGATGCCCTGCGTTCAATACAAGTTAGCCGAAAACGTTGGGTTCTTATGTTTGAAGATTTTTCCACCACGCTTCCTCCTGGCACTTGGATAAGCGGAATAATTCAAGAAGGAGATGTGATGAATCTGAGCTGTGCAACTTGGCATTTTCCAGAAGTTGCGCTTTATATGCTAAAACTGGAACAAACGCAAAGCGTAACCGAGGTTTCTTTGACAAACATAAATGCTGTTAAAATTAATAATGAAGATGCTTATAATTTTTCGCTTAGAGTGAGATTTAATCCGAATTTGGGCTTGGAAACAGGGGTACGCTAAGGAGTTTTATTATGGCAGATGCAAAATTTGACTTAAAAGATAAAAAGAACATATACGTTGTATTTGTCGCTATTATTTGCTTAACTTCTATATATATGTTCTATGATTCTATATGGACTGAATTTGAAGAGACTCAAAAAAGCCTCATAGAAGAGCAAAAAAATGCTCAAGCTGAGTTAGACAAAATAAACTCGCAAAGGTCTCGCATTCCAATGCTTGAGGCAGATTTGCAAAAAGCAGAAATTGAATTTGAAAGATTAAAGGAAATGTTTCCCGAAGAAGAAAAAGTGCCGCTTCGCTTGCAAGATTTGTATTCTGTGGTTAGAGCTTCTGGTGTCAATATTCAGGTGTTTAAGCCAAATGGGCAAGAGCAAAAAGAACATTTTGTGGAAAATAAATATTCCTTCAATGTAAATGCCGGATATCACATGCTCGGTTATCTGTTTGCAGAAATTGCCAATTTTAATTATCCCACAACCATAGACAATCTTAAATTAAATCGTTTTGGCTCCATAAGCCAAGAGGTAAAAAAAGCAGAGGAACATGGTTGGGAACCAGTGACAATGAGCGTTTCTTTTGATTTAACTACATTTACCTCAAGGAAGAAATGATATGATAAAGTGGCTTTTGTTTATTTTTTTTATGGCTCTCTATTCTTATGCAGATGAAGAGGCTCTTAAAGGCTTTTCAATTTTGCCACCTCGCATTTCAAAAATATACATACAAAAAAATTCTGAGTGGGAAGAACTTATGATAGTGTTAGATTCCGAACTGCCTAGAAATTTTACGCCAGAGTTGACCGATACCACTGTTGCATTGTCCATTAAAGATTCACCTGCGCATTCTTCGGTGTTTAGGACTGCGAATTGCAGTTTTGCAAAGGGTTTGGCTTGGTCGGATGGCAAATTGACTGTTTATTTGAGCCAAGGCAAAAAGCCTGTGGTTATGATTATGAAAAACAGGGTGCTTTTGCAGCACCAAACAACTCCTGGCAAATTGGAAAGTTGGCTGGCTCTTCCCACCGAGGTGAAGAAAACAAATTATTTTTTGCCGAGCTACGAAATATTCGCTTCTGATCCAGCAGATTTTGCCAGTCGTTTGAGCAGAAAGCCAGAGGTAAATATTCCCATTTCTCAAGCTATACAGGTAAAAAGGTCAGATGCTTCTTATGTGGTAGCCGAAGATATAGTTTCTCTTTTCCCAGGACCTTCTGAAAGCAGACCTTTGGAGGCACTTGAGTTTGGCGACCGTTTAAAGGTTTTGGCAAAACAACCTCCTTTTTACAAGGTGCGTTTTCATAATAGGGAAGGTTATGTGTATCAGAGAGATGTTATTCAAGAGGCAGAGCTTACAACTTCTCAAAAAGACAAACTTCGCCGTTTAAGAAAGGAATCTCCTGGTGGTGTGGATAGCATTGCCGCAAAATTCGGGTGGAAAGAAGGAGACAAAATAAGCTACAGTTCCTTTGGTTTTAGAGACCCATTTGTGGAAGTTAAAAGCACAAGCGGAGATGGTATTAATATTGATAATTTAACGCTGGCTGGTATTATTTACGAAAATGAAAGACCTATGGCTCTTCTTTCCGACAACAAAATAATGGGGCAGTCATATACTCTTTATGAAGGCGATACGGTTAAAAACGGCAAAATACTCAAAATCTCAAAAAATAGTGTGATGTTTTTGTTGCAAGAGTATGGCGTGAGTAGGCGTTATACAGTGTCTTTGCCCGATAAACACGGGGGTATTCCATGAAAAAAAATGTTGCGGCAGTTGTTTTGCTGCTAGTTTTCTCTGTATCTTTTGCTGCTATCAAAAACAGCACCAAAAGATATGATATGTCTTTTGTGGATGCAGATTTTCAATCTGTTTTCCATTCTATATCTGAGCTTGCTGGCGTAGATATATTGCTTGCTCCCGATGTTGTTGGAAGGCTTTCAATGTCGGTTACAAAAAAAACCTGGTCTGAAATGATGGATATTATATGTAATATGCACAATTTGATTTGGTTGGTTGAAGGCAATTACATAAATGTTCAGAGAACGGACTCTTATCAAAATAAGATAATAAGGGAATCGGAAAAACGCGAGCAGAGCGATATGGTTGCCCCTCTTGTTAGGCGCAGTTTTCAAATAAGGCACGCTTCGGCAAATGAAATGTCTAGGGTTTTGGAAACAATAAAATCTGCACGGGGTCGTATTTCTGTTGTTGACCGCAAGAATGCCATAATAGTTTATGATACCGAAAGACGTTTAGGGCAAATGCAAAATACCCTGAATGAGTTGGATGTTGAGACTTTGCAAATAGTTATCACTGCAAAATTGGTTGTGGTGGATAGCCGTTTAGCAAATGATTTGGGTGTTGACTGGTCTAATGTAACCGTAGGGAGCGATGCCTCAAGAGTTCAGGCAGACTTTTCCAATTTGCCCAAACTAACGAGTGAAGCAGATGCTGTGACCAAATTGACTGTGAAGGCTTTTGACCGAAATATGGAGGCTAAAGTTATGAGTATTTTGAGCGATTCCCGTTCCGAAATTCTGGCAAGTCCACAAATTTCAACCCTTGATCACACCGAAGCCCAAATTTTCATGGGCAGCCAAATTTCCATAAGGCAAATAGACAATAGCGGAAATTCAGCCATTCAAATGGTGGAAAGCGGCATAAAATTAACGGTAACTCCGCACGTTGCAGGCGATAACAGAATTTTGCTTGAACTTCATCCAGAGAACAACAGCTATGGACTTGACCAAGGGCAAGTTGTGATAAATAAGCAAGAAGCTCAAACCAAAGTTGTGGTTTCTGATGGAGAAACGGTTGTGATAGGTGGCTTAACGAAAAACGAGGAAATAGAAGCAGAAACGGGAATCCCGATATTAAAAGATATTCCCATTTTGGGATATTTATTCAAGCATACTAGAAAAGAATTGACAAAGAAAGATTTGATTATATTTGTGACTCCGCGCATAATGCGAAACTATTTATCCGATTCTCCGGTTGCGACTTCGGTAAAACAGAAAAAGGCATCGGCGGACGAATACACTGAAGATGGCGTGGAATGATATCGGGGGCAATTTATCTGATTTTGCCGTTCTTGACAGCCCTTCCAGCCGTCATTTCCTTTGTTAAATGGAGAGAATCTTCATTTAAGGGACAAAGGTCCTTGTGGGAGTTTATAGCTTTTTTTGCTTTTTTCTCTCTTAATTCATTTTTTGTGTATGGAAATCCATATAATTCTTATGACCTTTTCAATTATATATTCAAAATAGTTGACCCTTTCTTTTTGCTGTTTTTAGTTCAAAGAGATTTGTCTTATTCAATGAACAAAAAAAGCCAAAGAAGGCTTTTGATTTTGATGTTGGAAAATATGTTTTTGCAGATTGTTGTGCACGATTTTTTGAAAACAATTTATATTTATAATCTGTTGAATTTATTTACCCAATTATTTTCTGTTTATGTTGTGCTTAGCGTTGGCAAAGAATATTATTTTTCTGCTTATATACCAAAAGTATCTAGATATTTGCTAATAGTGTCTGTAATACCTTGTCTTCTGTTTGAAACTTATTTTTTCAGATTTACTTTTATCTCTTTTATTTTTTATGTATGCTTGGAAAACAGGCGCAGCGAACTTTTTAGTTCAGAAAAAACCATAGAAAATTTTATTATTGAGCAGGGCAGATTCAGAAATATGATGAATGAGCTTTCCAATTCAATTAAAGATTTTTCAGATAAAAAAGATGCGGCAAAATCTTATTTAGGTAGCTTGTGCCGTTTTTTGTCTGCCAAGGGTGCTGCTATTTATGAATGGGATGGCGATAAAAAATATTTTTCCTGCGTGGCTGTTTCGGGGCTTTACTTTCCACCTGGCATAGGTAGCGAAAAATTATTCACAAGAGCCGATTTATTGCTTGAAATGGCTTATAAGCATCATATAAAAGATGAAAGGTCTTTGGTTTGGAAATGCGGGCATAATAGTTCTGGCGTGCTTTTAAGCCACTCCACAGATAATATGGAGGCAATACTTGGGAATTTGTCTCAAGAGGTTCATTCAATTATACTTGTCCCGCTTTTGCAAGAAACAGACCTTCTTGGTGTTCTTGTTTTGGAAAACAAAATTGGGCTTGATTACCTTACGGAATCAGATTTTAATATGGCTAGAAATTTTGCCAATTTTGCCGCCATAATTTTGAATACCAGCCGAGTAGCAACGCAAAAGCACGAGAATTTGAGAATGTCAACGGAGCTTAGTTCTGGAAATTTGCTTCAGAGTTCTCTGTTTTTGAAAAACGTTCCAAAGGTAGCCGGAATAGATGTTTCATTTTTTATGTCGCCAGCAAAGGAGATTGGTGGTGATTATTACGATTTTTTTGAAAAAGGCGATAAATTTGCGCTGACTATAGCTGATGTGAGCGGAAAGGGTGTTTCTGCTGGTCTTATAGTTGCTATTATGCAAACATATTTGCAAAATCAATATAAAAAGGAAAGTGATTTGAAAAAACTAATAGTTGATTTGAATAAGTATTTATCTAATAAAATAACCGCAGGAATGTTTTTTGCGACATTGCTGTTTTTTGAATGGGATTCCAAGAAAAAAAAGCTGTGCTACGTGAGTTGCGGGCATGAGCATATCTTGCATTTTCACGCAAAAAACAAAACAATTGAATACATTCGTTCCGGTGGGCTTGCGCTTATGATGGATCCCGATATAGACCCCTACATAAAAAACAGTGAGCTTGTTGTTGAAAAAGGAGATTCTATAATTTTATATACCGATGGCATAACAGAAACTTTTAATCCTAAAAAAGAAATTTTTGGACTTGAGAGGCTTGTGGATTTTTTTGAGAAAAACCCCATAACCAAAAATACAATAGAAAAACTGCTTCCGCAAACCCTTGAAAATTGGCGCGGTCATCCAAACCAAACAGACGATATTACTTGTATGCTTATGCAGTTTTAGGAGAATATATGCATTTGTCCCCTCTTTTCGTTTTGTTGCTTTTTGCCTTTGTTGCATACGGGCAGGAGGAACAGAAGCGGCTTGCTATATTGAACACCGAAGATAACGGAGAACAGGAATTGGAATACACAGATTTGCTCTATTTGACCGATAGGTTACGCGAAATAGCTGTGAAAATGTTGCCTGAAGATAAATATTTTGTGATGACCACGCAAAGCATAATAGACAAGATGGGTTCAAAAGAGAACGCCCGAAAAATGTGCAAAGAGGCGACGTGCATGGCTGAAATAGGTCGTAAAATAAGCGCAGAGTATATCGGTCAAGCAAGGCTAGGTCGTTTTGGCGGCAATTTGACTATCAGTATGGAATTGTATCATAGTGCAAGGGGCAATTTGCTTGGTTCCTTCACGGGCAGGGCGAAAGATGTATTTGGCTTGGAAGCCATTATAAACGAAAACGCCCCACAACTGTTTGCCAAAATGTCGGGCACAAAAGCCTCACCTGTTTCCGTTCCTGCCTCTGTGCCCGCCCCAGCTCCTATTGCCTCTGCTGCTTCAAGTTTTAAAGATTCCAGAGACAACAATACATACAAAATTGTGAAAATAGGCAATCAAACGTGGATGGCGGAGAATTTGAATTACAATGCTAGTGGTTCAAAATGTTATAACAATTCAGAAAGCTACTGCCAAAAATACGGACGGCTCTATGACTGGAACACAGCAAAAACCGCTTGTCCCAGAGGCTGGCATTTGCCGAGCAAGGATGAATATGGCAAGCTAGATGATTTTGTTGGAGGCACAAACACGGCAGGTAAATTTTTGAAGGCAGCGAGCGGTTGGAACAATAATGGCAACGGCAATGACAAGTTCGGCTTTTCCGCCCTGCCGGGCGGTTACGGCAGTTCGGATGGCGGTTTCCACCATGTCGACAACTACGGCTACTGGTGGAGTAGCTCGGAGTACGGTAGATACAGTGCTTACCGCCGGGACATGGGCTACCGCGAGGGTGTGTACTACATCGGCAACATCGGTATGAGCATCTTGCAAAGTGTTCGTTGCTTGCAAGACTGAAGGTGCTTTTACGTGCCGCCGCTATTTACTATATTCTAAGTATGGAGCAAATGTTAGCATATATGGGCGCACTAGGAGGCTTGGCAGGAATGGCTGCTATACTAACTGTTTTGGCTAAATTTTTCAAAGACAAAAGAGATAACCAGCTAGAAGCACTTACGCAGTCGGTAATGGCTTGGAAAGGCTTGTGGGAAGCCTCCACTAATGAAATCAGAGAGCTTAAAATGGAAATTAAGGAACTGAGAATAGAGATAGATAAGTTAAAATCCGAAATAGATAAACTGAGAACGGAAAATGCCGAGCTTAAAGGGCAACTTAAAGAACATTATAAATTGGCATAAAATCCTGTGCTGATGTGCGATTTCTATATTAACCCACTGTGAGTACTCAAAACACCAAAACCTTAGACTTAACTGACTACGCAAACGCCGTAGCCAGTTTGGAGAAATCCATTATGGCTTATTTAGCGGAAAAAGATGGAGAATACAAAAATGCAAAAAAACTTAGTGGCGGGAAAAGATGACTTCATAAGCCCAGGCTTACAGGAATTTTCTATATTCAAGCCACCGGAGGATTTTGATGACCGACAAATTAGCTAAAAATTTAGTAGCCGGCTTTGCAGCCTTAATCGCTTTGATAACCTATTTTATAACAGTAGCTCCCACTGTTAGCTTTTGGGATTGCGGCGAGTTCATAGCCAGTGCCCACACCTTGGGCATACCGCACCCGCCAGGAAGACCATTTTTCATTTTATTTGTGCGTGCAATAATGATATGCCTGCCAATGGTAGAAGAAATAGCCAAAAGAGCAAATTATATATCGGCTTTTGCTTCGGCTGCCGCGGTTTATGTAACTGCGCTTTTTGTTTGGGATTTACTCTCACGGCTCACCAAAAATGCTTCAAGACCTGTTTTTGCCGCAGCATCTCTCTCTGCTGGCTTGCTATTGATGTTTTCCGATACTTTTTGGTTTAACGCAGTGGAAGCTGAGGTATATAACCTTATAATGTTTGTGATGCTTTTGATTTCTTACTTTGGTTTGCACTATTTAGACTGTAAAGACGAAAAACGTGGATTCCAGTATTTGCTGCTTATATGTTATCTCGCTTTTTTGGGCGTTGGCTTTCATCTTTTTGCAATGCTTGTTGTGCCAGCTGTATTTGTTTTGGTTTTGCTCGCGGGTGGGCATCCGCTCAGAGACCTTGTTGGACGCTGGCCCCTCTGGGTATCTGGTACAATTCTTTGCTCCGTTGTATATGCAATTTCCAATTTCCTCACCTGGTCCCTGATTCTTTTAGTGGTTCTTTTGGTGGCTTGGTTTACCATGAAAAAAAGCCCTTTGCATAAAGATATATCGCTTTCCCTTGCTTTAACCATAGTGGCTCTTATAGGCTTTAGCACCCATCTCTATATTCCAATTCGTTCTTCGCTAAACCCCACAATAGACGAAAACGATCCGGAAATAAGCATTAGAGACAATGAGGGTAAATTGCAAATAAAAAATTTATTTCCATACAGGGATAATGAGAGCTGGAAGGCTTTTTACGATTATTTGGAACGCAAGCAGTATGGCTCCGAAAGCATGATTTCCAGATCTTTTTATAGACGTTCACAACCTGAAAATCAATTTATGGTATTTCCGCACATGGGTTATGGAGGTTATCAAATAGCGCAATACACGCCGTTTAAACCCGGAGAAGTGAACTATTACCGTGGTGGCATTTATTCAATAGATCCAGAAGTAAACCCTCCTGTTGTTCGCGGTTCCGTTGAATTTCCCACTTTGATGATGAGCATAGGCGATAACAAACCATTTCAGGCATTTATATTTTTGATAATTAACGGCTTGCTGCTTTGGACTGTGGTTATAGCTTTCAGAGCAAATAGAAATATTGGTATATATTTGGCTTTGCTATATGGATTTTGCTCCTTTGGTCTTTTGTGGTATTTGAATTTTGCAGACGGTACCAAACCAGAACGCCGCGACCACGATGTGTGGATAAGGGAAATGCAATATTACGTTGACGAACTTTCCAATCGCGGAATGGTGTCTAAAGTTAATATACCAAACCCAAACGAACTTTTAAATGTTTGGCGAAAAATAAACAGTGATTATACAAAGGGAGAAAAAAACAGTCCAGCACGGCAAAGCTCTACTTGGCAAAACTGGGAAAAAATACAAGCTGTATTTGAAAGCGCGGGCGTACAAAAGCCATCACTACCAGACCCTGTGCATTTAGAGGTTAGGAATAGGGATTATTTTTACACTCCAGCTTTTGTATTCATGTCTTTGATTTACGGGCTTGGCATAGGATTTTTGCTGCTTAACGTTCAGCAAAGAAAATTAAAGTTATTAATGCCTAGCAGCATAGCCATAGCCCTGCTTTGTGGAGCGGTTCCGCTTTTTGCAAATTACAAAGAGCATAACAGGGGAAATCTTTGGGTTCCCTGGGACTATGCCTATAACCTACTCATGAGTTGCGAACCAAATGCCATACTTTTCACAAATGGCGATAACGATACATTCCCTCTATGGTTTGCCCAAGAGGTTGCTGGCATAAGAAAAGATGTTAGAGTTGTTAATTTGAGCCTTGGCAACACTGATTGGTATATAAAGCAAATACTGGATAATGAGCCTATTTTAAAACTCAGCTACGATAAAGCAGGCATAGATAGGGATATGGTGCTTTCGGACCAAAACTACGAGCAGACTTCGCAAAGAATAGAATATTGGGTTAAAAAGGCAGAGCAGGCAATACCAATACTCACGAGGCAAATAGAAATTTTAGAGGCAAAGTTAGATTCTGGAGAAGGTGGCAAAATTGTGGAAGAGCTTTTCAAGAAAAAACTCTGGCTTCAAACATACTCCGCCTTGAAAGAATGGGGCGAGCCGCGCAAATATGGCATTATGCAAACTCAATATAAATTGGTGGTTGATTTAACTATGAACAATCCAGACAAACCCATACATGTTTCAACAACCGTGGGGCTTTCCAATGCCGTTGGCTTAGATAAATATATGGTTCAAAAAGGCATGATTTGGGATTTGGTGAAGGGAAGTTTAACTCCGAGCAGAGATAGCATAGATGTGGAGAGAACGGCTTATCTAGTTGATAGCGTATTTAGGTATAGAGGTCTTGGCGATGGCACTGCTTTTATTAACAATGAAACAGAGCAGCTATTGTTCAACTATAATTCAATATATATTCGCCTTGCAATGACGCAGAGAAATGATGCTTCTTTTGAGCGCGGGCTTCATTATTTGGATCTGGGCATAAAGCAATTCCCAAATGAATGGCGTAATTACGCAGTTGCTTCTGAGTTGCTAACTGTGGCTGGAGATAAAGTTCGTGCCGAAGAGTATTTGGAAAAGGGTTTGAAAGTGGTTGAGGCAGGCGAGGGTGCCAAGCATTTGTGGCAGCAATTGAATATGCTGAAAGGTAGAGAATAAAGGGGCATGGATTTAAGCATTATTATTCCAGTAAAGGACGAAGCAGAGAGCCTACCAGAGTTGCTTGCCGAAATTAAAACGGCTGTTTTGCCTGTTGTGCAAAATATAGAGGTTATTGCCATAGATGATGGCTCAAGGGATAATTCCTGGGAAGTTTTGCAAACTTTGTCTGGTGAATATGATTTTTTAAAGTCTGTTCGTTTTCAATACAACTGTGGAAAAGCCTCGGCTCTTTCGCTGGGCTTTCTGATTGCAAGCGGCAAGTATATTGCCACTATGGATGGCGATTTGCAAGATAATCCGGCAGAAATACCAGAAATGCTTAAAATGCTGGAAGGCGATTCAGATTTGGTTAGCGGCTGGAAAAAGAAAAGGCATGACCCTTGGCATAAAACAATTCCGAGCAAGTTTTTTAATTTAGCGGTTTCCATTGTTTGCGGGCAGCGTTTGCACGATTTTAATTGCGGATTAAAGGCATATAAAGCGGAGGTTGCAAAGAGCGTTCATTTGTATGGGGATTTTCATCGTTTTATTCCCCTTATGGCTTCTTGGAATGGATTTAAAATCACAGAAAAAATAGTTGAGCACAGGGCAAGGCGGCACGGAATTTCCAAATATGGAGTTTCTAGGCTTGTGTCTGGTTTTTTGGATTTGCTGACTTTGATGTTTTTGCGCAAATTTGTGGTTAAGCCTCTGCATTTTTTTGGAATGTTGGGTTTGCTTTTTTGCCTTGTTGCCACAGGCGTTTTTGGTTATTTTGGCTTTGAATGGGTGTCCACAGGCTCACTTAGAATCCGTCCCTTGCTTATTTTGGCTGGTTTTGCCTTTGTTTCGGGCATTCAGTTCATATCTCTTGGGCTTTTGGGCGAAATGCTCAATTCAAAACTGCAAAACAAGAATTATCCCATTGCCGCCTCCACTTTTACTATATTACCTCCAAAGAATTTCTTTTAACGGAGACATATTATGTCAAAGCTTTTTATTGAAGACCTTAGCTGGCAGGGTAAGCGTGCTTTTATTCGCGTGGATTTTAATGTTCCGCAAGATAAAACCACTGGCGAAATTACAAATACAAAACGTATAGAAGCCGCGCTTCCAACAATACGCTATGCACTGGACAAAGGTGCATCTGTTATTTTAGCCTCGCACCTAGGCAGGCCAGATGGCAAGGTTGTTGCCAAATACAGCTTAAAGCCCGTTGCAGCAAAATTGCAAGAATTGCTGGGCAAGCCGGTTAAGTTTTTAGATGATTGCGTGGGCGAAGGCGTTGAAAAAGAGTGCGCAGCGGCAAAACCAGGCGATGTTATCTTGTTAGAAAACCTGCGCTTTCATTTAGAAGAAGAAGGCAAGGCGAAAGTCAAAAAAGAAGACGGCACAGAAGAAAAAATCAAGGCAGATCCAGAAAAAGTGAAGGCTTTCAGGGCATCCATTGCAAAACTAGGCAATGTTTACATAAACGATGCCTTTGGCACAGCTCACCGCGCCCATTCCTCAATGCTAGGCGAAGGCTACGCGGAGCGAGCGAGCGGCTACCTTATGAAAAAAGAACTTGATGCCTTCTCTGCGGTGCTAGATAACCCCAAACGCCCCTTGCTTGCTATTTTAGGCGGAGCAAAGGTTGCAGACAAAATTCAATTAATCAACAACCTTCTGGATAAAGCCGATAAAATCATAATTGGCGGCGGAATGGCATTCACATTCAAAAAAGTTATCAACAACCTTGCAATAGGGGCTTCTCTATTTGATGAGGAAGGTGCAAAAATTGTTCCAGAGCTAATTGAAAAAGCAAAAAAGAATGGCAAAGAAATTATATTGCCAGTGGATTATGTTATAGCAGATAAATTTGCAGCAGATGCAGCAGTGAAAGCCGCAGACGATAGCACCGGAATTCCTGACGGTTGGATGGGCTTGGATGTTGGTCCAAAATCTTCTGAGCTTTTTGTGAAGGCAATTTCGGATTCTAAAACCATTGTTTGGAATGGACCTGCCGGAGTGTTTGAATTTCCGGCTTTTGAAAAAGCCACCAAAGAAATGGCAGATGCTATTGTGAAAGCCACTCAAGGCGGAGCAACCACCGTTATTGGCGGTGGCGACACAGCAACAGCTGCAAAAAAATATGGAGCAGACAAAAAGGTATCCCATACATCCACAGGCGGGGGAGCATCGCTTGAATTTTTGGAAGGCAAGGAACTTCCGGGGGTAGCAGCACTTACGGATAAATGATTATGTTAAAGAAAGAAGATCGTATTTTAATTCGCACATCGCTTACAGAATACAGAAATCTCCTTTTCAAAGCCTTCAAAGGCACTGAAAAGGAGAAGCAGCAAATAGCAAGGGTAAACCGCTTATTGCAAAACTGGAAAGCAACCTAAGAGGAATTTATGCAGAGAAATTATGCAAGCAAGCGGGGTATTTTAGTTAGCACCACGCCTTATGATACTCGTATAGCTGTTTTGGACGATGGAGTTTTAACGGATTTACTAGTTGAAAACAGTACTTCCAACCATACGCTAGGCAATATATACAAAGGAGTTGTGCAAAGGGTTGTGCCTGCGCTTCAGGCTGCATTTGTGGAAATTGGCTTGGAAAAAGCCGGATTTTTGCACATAAACGATGCCATAGATCGCGATGTGCTGCTTCGCAAAGAATATGGCGAAGATGATTCCCAGTCAACTGCCGTTCACGGTGGCATTGAAAAAATAATGAAAGCGGGCGATGTGATTATGGTGCAAGTGATTAAGGAACCCATAAACACCAAGGGTGCCAGACTAACCATGCACCTGAGTTTCGCAGAGCGTTTTTTAGTTTGCATGCCAAATTCAAACTTCATTGGCATTTCAAAAAAAGAGAGAGATTTTACAAAACGCAAAATTTTCAAACAATTGGTTAGCAGGCACAAGGCTTCCGATGTTGGCTATATTGTTAGAACTCAAGCTCTTTTGGAATCTGAAAATGAAATTGTCAAGCAAATGCGCAAACTAGAAGAAAAATGGGAAATAACAAAAAATAATTTTAATGAATATCCGGCAGAGACTTGCATATATCAAGAATCGAATTCCGTGGAGCAATCCATAAGGGAATATTTTAGCGAACAAACCGAATATGTGTATGTTGATGATGAAAAGGAATACCAGAATATTCGCGAGTATTTGGGTGGAGCAAACCCTGAGAATTTGCAAAAAATAAAATTGTGGAAAGGCTACGAAAGTCTTTTTGAATCTTTTGGAATAGAAGATGATTACGAAAAATCCCTTTCAACAAAAGTGTATTTGCCCAGAGGCGCATATTTGATTATTGAGCAAACAGAAGCCTTGATGTCTATAGATGTGAATACCGGTTCCAGAGTTCACGGCAGCGACCAAAACAGGGTGTTTTTGGAAACAAATTTAGATGCCGCAAGAGAAATTGCAAAGCAACTCCGTTTGCGCGATGTCGGTGGCTTGGTGATTATTGACTTTATAGATATGGAATCTGAAGAAGATAAAAACGCCGTTGTTGACGAGTTTAGAAAAGCAATTCGCTTTGACAGAACCCCGCTCAACTTTTCCGCGATTTCTCAATTTGGCTTAATGGAAGTTAGCCGCCGCAGAGTTCGCACTAATTTGGCAAGCGAAAAGCACAGCGATTGCCCCATGTGCGGAGGCACAGGCACGGTGTTCAGTAAAGAAGCAACGCTTTCTTTAATAGACCGTTATCTCGCGAGAATTGCAAAGAAAAGCAAAATGAGAAAAGTTCAATTGGTGGTATCAGAACCTCTTTCCAAAATTTTTAGCGATGACTATGGGCGTATGTTCCACTATTTGGAGCATAAACATTCGCTGAATATTGAAATTTTGGAAGCAGAAGAATATGCCTCTCATCAATTCTCATTCCTAAATCCAGACACAGGCGAAGACATAACAGAAAAATTTGCCTTTAACTCATGAACGCAAACGAAATAGCTTGGGTAAGCGGATGGGCAAGCGACATTTCAATTTGGGAAAACCGCATTTACGAGCATTTCCCAAATTTCAGCCACCGTTTTGTTGATTATTTTGATTTGCTGCCAAATCCAGACGAATTTTGGGATGATAACCGAGGACTAGGGGAGGCAGGCGTAGTTGTGGGTTGGAGCATGGGGACACTTGCAATTTTGAGGAATTTGCATAAAATTAAAAAAGAACAAAAACTGGTTTTGATTTGCCCAATTGCTGATTTTTGTGCAGAAGGTTGCTGGCAACCCTCAGCCCTCAGAGCCACAAAGCAGGGAGTTTTGCAAAACACGGAGCAAACATTGATGTCTTTTTCTGCCTTGATGGGAAATATGGAAAAAACAGATAGGGAAAAATGGGTGGAAAATGCTATGCGTTATTCCCCAAAACAATTGGCAACTGGGCTTGATTATTTAATGCAAAAAAAAGCGGATGTTTCTGGGTCTTATTCAAATGTAAAGTTCGTATTCGGGGGGCAAGACAAAATTGTGCCTCTTGCGCAAAAAGAATTGTTTTCTTCCCATAAGGAATCCATTGTTGTTTGCGAGGAGTTGGGGCATTGGTTGTTGGATTATTTTCAAAAAAAGCCAAAAAATGAGGTTTATTCTGAATAAGCATACCCGCAGACTTGATAAAGTATTCCATATATGGGCATTTTTATGTTTTTGCGGGAAAAATCCCTAAAATTTGGTTCATTCTGGTTCAGACTTTACTACATTATAGTAGCTTGGAGATTGTTATGGCAGAAGAATTGCAACATTTGATAGACAAAATCAAAACCGAAGCCGTGGATAAGGCAGAGGCAGAGGCTTCTCGTATATTGGCGGAGGCAAAGGCTAAAGCGGCACAAATAGTGAAAGAAGCGGAGCAAAACGCCGCTTCTAAGCTTGAAAAAGCCGATAAAGATTCGCAGGCTTACACAGAGCGAAGCGAAAAGACCCTTGCACAGGCGGCTCGAGACATTGTGCTTGCCGTTTCTCAGGGAGTTGAGAAATCCGTGCTTGGGGTGCTAGCTCTAAATGTGGAAAAGTCTTTGACCCCAGAGCTTATGCAGAAGATCCTCTTAACGCTTGCTAGCGGCTATGCAGGCAAGCAGGCAACGGTTTCGCTTTCAGAAGAAGATTCAAAAAAGCTAGCCTCGTTTATAACCGGAGAATTCCAAAAAAAGCTAGGAGCAGGGGTTGTTGTCCAAAGCGACAGCGGAATTTTCGCAGGTTTCAGGCTTTCTTTTGAAAACGGCAAAGTTAGCCAAGAGTGGACGAATGTGGCTATAGCAGATGCCTTGTCTGCAATCCTTCGCCCAGCACTCGCAAAAATAGTTCAGCAAGCAGTTAAGGGCTAAAGAATGAGCGCAACTTTTTTGTTGTCAAGTTTGCCAAGCCTAGAGCTAGGTGCGGTGGCTCCTTTTTCTGTAGAAGAATATAGGCGGCGCTGCGATGGAATAGAAGGCGTGAATCTAAGCGACTTTGATGCTGTGGTAGCTGGGGTTGCAGGCTCTCATCCATTTACTGCGGATTATGCAAATGCTTTAACAGAAATAAAAAATGCAACTGCGGTACTCCGCGCTTCTAAGTGGGAAGGCGAGAACATTCGGATTTCTGAGCGTTCTTATTCAGGCTATCACGTAAATCTTCATCAAAAATTAGCCGATGCCATAAACATTCAAAATCCGCTCGAAAGGGAAATGGCTTTTGAACGTGCTCGTTGGCAAATTGTAGATGAGCTTGCGGGCATAGATTATTTTTCAGAAGCAAAAATTTATGCTTACATTGTAAAATTGCAAATAAATAACCGTCTTGCTGGATTAAACGAAGAGGCTGGCAAAACGGCAGTGGAAAACTTCATAAAAGCAAATGACCACGAGGTCTCTAACTGAGGATATTGTTCTTATGGCAAATACAGGAAAAATCATAGGCGTAAACAGCAACTTGCTGCGCGCCAGCTTTGAAAAGCCAGTTGTGCAAAACGAAGTGGCTTTTGCAGTCCTTGAAAATGGCACCCGCCTAAAAAGCGAGGTGATTCGCATTAGAGGCTCGGTTGCCGAGTTGCAAGT
>JAITFP010000015.1 GCA_031281275.1 Candidatus Fibrimonadaceae bacterium | reverse complement strand
AAATCTGCGTGACCGGGGGTATCCACAACGTTTATGCGATGCCCTTTGTAAAAAACGCTTGCGTTTTTAGATAAAATTGTTATGCCGCGTTCACGTTCCAAATCGTTTGAATCCATAACTCGCTCGGCAACTTCCTCGGTTTCCCTGAAAGCTCCACACTGCTTTAAAATTTGGTCCACCAGTGTTGTTTTTCCGTGGTCAACGTGCGCAATAATTGCTATGTTGCGGATATTTTCGTTAATAAAATCTGCCATTTTGCTCCGTTATGAATTAGGGGTAGTAATTTAGAAAAATTCCACACGCTCCTTTAGCTTTTTTAATTCCTCGCCTTTTATTTCTCTGTACTCGCCTGCTGCCAAATCGCCTAGCTCTATATTTGCAAAGCCAACTCTTTTTAAATCTTCTATGTGGTAATGCAAAGAGTGGAGCATTTTGCGAATTTCTCGGTTTTTTCCCTCTGTGAGCACAAGCTCAACAAAACCATCGTCTAAAAAAATATCTTTCACCTTGCCTATTTCCCCATCGCCTATATCTATGCCTGCAAGCAGGCTTTCCATCGCGCGGCGCGAAAGTTCCCTGCTAGTCCAAACAAGGTAGCTACGTTCAATTTGGTATTTTGGGTGTGTTAGCCTGTAAATAAGTTCGCCATCATCGGAGAGCAAAATAAGACCCCTGCTTTGCAAGTCTAGCCTGCCTGCGTATTTGAGACTTGCAAAACCGCTTGGCAATAAGTCGTAGATTGTTTTTCTCCCTTGGGGGTCTGTGGAGGTGCATATAACTCCTGGTGGTTTGTGGAATGCTATTGTTATGTGCTGCTTTACCGGCGAAATTTTTTGCCCCTCTACTTCCACAATATCTGATTCGCTAATTTTACAAGAGAGTTCTTTAACAACAATTCCATTTACAGAAACCTTGCCCTCCAAAACCAAAGCCTCTGCGCGCCGCCTGCTAGTCACTGCGCATTGCGCTATATACTGATTTATGCGCACTCATTCCCACCTGAGCCAGCCCTTTTTCCAAGAATAAGCAAGAGCTGCTGCCAAAACGGCAAAGAATATTCCCAAATCCACAAAAGCGAGCCAAACCGGAATGCCAAGCGTTCCGTCAACAACGCCTCGCCAATGCACCGCTATTGGAAAAAGAAACAGAGCCTCAACATCAAACACCAAAAATATAAGTGCAAAAACCACATAGCCAACTTTGAACTGCACCCTCGCATTTCCAAAGGCTTCCATGCCACATTCATAGGCTCTGTACTTGGCTTTGCCATCGTTTGAAGAGAAACCCAAAATTTTACCGACTATTATAGCAGCACCGGCTATAAATGCGCCTAAAAAGAGAAAGACCAAAAGAATCCAGTATTCGGAAGTCATAAGGGAAATATAGTAATTTTGAGATTTATAACTTATGGGAATGGAAAAACTAAGGGAAACTTTGCTTGAATATCTTGAAACCAAATACAAAGTTTCAAAAACAGTAAGAGATTTGGCAGAAAAAGTTTTGGAGCAGCTTGAAAAAGGCAGTATATGCTTGAAAATAGACAGCGAAATTGAAAAAGCAGAATTGAAAAAATCAAAAGCCGTAGGAAGTGGCAGCGAAATTCGTCCCTTGATTTTTGATGGGAAAAATTTATATATACAGAGATATTTTGTTTATCAGAGCAGAATATTGGAGAGAATAAACGAATTGCAAAAAAACAAAAAACTCCACATAATAACAGGAGGTCCCGGAACAGGCAAAACAACGAGCCTAGCAAAAATTCTAAGCAACAGATTAAATGAAAAAATCCTATTGGCGGCACCAACTGGAAAAGCTGCATTTAGAATGAGGGAGAGTTTGGCGAATCAGGGCATAGAATTAGAAGCAAAAACCATTCATCGCTTGTTAAGTCACAAACCATTAGAAGCAAACATTATAGCCATAGATGAATGTTCAATGGTGGATTTGCCTCTGATGTCTAAATTGCTAGATGCAGCTCCAAGTGCCTCAGATATATATTTGCTAGGCGATAAACACCAACTGGCTTCTGTTGAGGCGGGTTCAGTTTTCGCAGATATTTGCGCGAAGTTCGAAAAAAATCCAGATATATATACAGAACTGACAAAAAATTGGCGAGCGGAAGAAGCACCGGGAATTGTAAAATTGAGCGAGGAGATTTTAGATAACTCGGCAAAGAATTTTGAAAACGAGAATGTTCATTATCGCGGTCAGCTATCCATTGAAAATTTATCTGATGAATATAAACCTTTATTCAAAGCCGAAAATGAAAGAGAAGCTATGATATTTCTCAAATCATTTCAAATTTTATGCGCAATTAAAAAAGGGAGAAACGGAGTGGAAAATATAAATAGAGAATTGTCATCAAAAGCAAAACATTCAAAATTCACTCCAATAATAATCACAGAAAACAATTATCAACAAAATCTTTTTAACGGCGACACAGGTGTTAAAGACAAGGAAAGAGCATATTTTTTAAACGGAATGGAAATAAGAACCTTCCCCTTGCTGACCTTGCCCAAATACGAAGATGCCTTTGCAATAACAATCCACAAATCCCAAGGTTCCGAATACGAAAAAGTTGCGGTTGTATATCCTGAAAAAGCCAGCGAAGAAAACGAGCAGACAATTTTAACCAAGGAACTTTTATACACGGCAATAACCCGTGCAAAGAGGGAGTGTTTTATTTTCGGCAGCGAATCTGTGCTTGCCGCTTCTTGCAAAAAACAAATTTACAGAGCATCGGGGATTTAATTTTCTATATTTCTACAATTGAATACCATTCCTAAAAACCACGATTATGCCCTTGATTTTGGCGATAAATTATTAGCCTTTATCAGATTTGTTTTTAAAAACCAAGCCGAATTCAGACATTCCTGCCTTGGGCTTTATGCAAAATTTTCGCCCTTATGGGGCGGAAGATTAGCCAGCAAAGAGATGATCGTGAATTTTTCAGATGGCAGCAAGCCAATAAATTTGTGTTCACCCATAGTTTTAGCCGCAGGCGCAAACAAAAATGGCAAAGGCATAAACAATTATGCAAACCTTGGGCTTGGGGGAATAACCGTTGGCACAGCAACGAGAAATTTCAGAATTGGAAACACCCACAGACCAAGAGTTGGCTTGGACGAATCCAACCGCCTTATTCACAACTCTATGGGTTTGAACAACGATGGGGTAGAGAAAATATCCGCAAGGGTAGAGAAGCAAATTGGCAAGGCGAGCAAAAATAAATTTGCAGTTGGAATTTCCGTTGCAGAAACACCTGGAATAGCAGAAGAAAACAGGCGGCAAGATTTGCTGGAAACTTTTTCAATAGCGTACAAAGCAGCGGATTATTTGGAAGTAAATGTGAGCTGCCCAAACACAGGCGAAGATCGTTTGGATTTGGACACGTGTTTTATGAAAGAGATTTTTTTTGAAATTGAGAATTTTAGAAAAAACGCCCCTTGCCGCAAAGCGGTTTATGCAAAACTAAGCCCAGACTTAACAGACAAGCAGTTGCTTTCTCTTTTGGATTTGCTCGCTCAATTTGGTGTGAACGGCATTATTTTAGGAAACACTTATCCAAGCGATAAACTCTCTTATTCGTTGCCCGCTTTGAATGAAAAAGGCACAAGCGGCGGAATTTCTGGTCGTGTTATTTATGAAAACACATTTGCAAAAACAGTGCTTGCAAAAAAACATTTTCCTAATTTTTCCCTTGTTGCCTGCGGTGGAATAGACCACGGTTTGAAAGTGAAGGATTTGCTAGACGAAGGCGTGGATTTTGTTCAAGTGTATTCCGTATTTGCTTTTAGGTGGATGGCAGCGCAGAAGATGATTTATGAGCTTGATTTTAAATAACAAACGATTGAAACCTTGCCGACAAAGTTTGGATATTTTGCTCCGCAAGCACGGCATTGAATTAAAGCCAGATACTTTAGACAAGCTCTGGTTATTTCACGGTTTGCTGAGAGAGAACAACAAAGACCAAGACCTAACTCGTTTGAACGCTTTTGAAACCATAGTGGAAAGACATTATGCAGACTGCATTATAATAAACTCTTTTGTGAAAAAATTTCCAGAAAAAATGCTTGATATAGGTTCCGGCGCAGGTTTCCCCGGCATACCGCTAAAACTGGTGAATCCGCATATAAATTTAATTTTATGCGAGCCTCGCCCAAACAGAATTAATTTTTTGGAAATGGCTATAGAAAAACTCGGTTTGCAAGGCATAAGCGTTTTTGGTCACAAAGTCACAAGCGCATCTATGAAAGAACCCGTTGACGGCGTTATTTGCCGTGCTTTTGGCAGCATTGCAGAAACCCTGCCCCGTCTTGGCAATTGTTTGAAAAAGGGCGGGAGAGCCTATTTTATGAAGGGTCCGGCTGTTAAAGAGGAATTGAATAATTGGAAATCAACGGAGTACAAGATTGTTGAAACGTATTTTTATGTTATACCGAATAGCGTTCAGAAGAGAGCTTTGATTGTTTTGGAGAGGTGATTTGGATTATGATGTTAAGAATTCAGATTATACATACTGTGAGCGGCAAGTTAGCTATTTCAGCAAAGAGGCTTATGAGGAAATGCAGAAAAGGGCTGAGGAAGGGTTATTGTTGCTTGCTAAGTGGTTGCAGTGGATGTGGATATAAAGGAGCTTAAGGGCTAAGCTTTACATTGCTCATAGGGCACAGCTTGTCTATCTTTGAGAATTTACTATATTCTTGATTATGGCTATGGCAATTCATCCAGTTCCTGTTTTAGAAGGGCAAGCAGCGATAGATTTCGCAAAAAAAGTCGAATACAATGAAAAGTATGCGACTGGGAAATACTATTCCAAAGAAAACCACGAAAAAATGAAGGCGATTTTAGAAAAAGCCGAGTGGTAAGGATAGTTTTTCAAGGAGCAAAAGCCGATAAAGCAAGAATGATGGAACGCTTCCCAGAGGAAAAAGAAAAAATTCAAAGTTATCCATCGGTGCTTATAGGAAGATTAGGAACAAACATAAAATACAGAAGACAAAGCAAAGATGAAATTGGGATAGGAACACAAGTTATAACATTTATAAAAGAATGGATTGCAAGCGAAACCAATAAAACGGGCTGTAGATTTCTTATTGTGGATGCTTACAATGAACCCGATGTAATAAGATTTTATCAGAAACACAACAACTTTGAATTCCTGATAGAAGATGAATTAGTTGAATTGAATATGTTCAGAGGAAACATAAAACAGATTACAAGGCTAGAAACCCGAAAAATGTTTTTTGACCTTATTACAATCAAAAATAATTAATTATCTGCCGGACTTTATACATTCATATCAAATTTTCGTACTTGCTTCATAAGTTTTATTAAATTTTCTTCTTTTTTTATTCTCATAGATGGTAATAATTCTGTTAAAACAACTTCATTGGTACAAGCAAAACCCGCTAACAAAATATTTGAAACAAAAGCTACCTTTTCATTTCCTTTGAAAAAATCTATCCATACTGACGAGTCTATTAAAACGTAAGATTTATGTTCATTCATTATCTGGACCTTGTAGCTTTAAGGTAAATATAGAATTTTAGGTTTTGTGTTAGGGCGACTGGAATACGAAGTTGTACCTTGTGATGCAAGTTTCAAATTTTCTATATTACCATATAGAGGTTTTTATGTTTGCTGTTAAAGGCGTATATGATGGAAATTCGGTTATAGTGGACGAGCCTATACCTGTGAAAGAGAGATATGAGGTTATTGTGACTTTCATAGACTCAATCAGTTATGAAAAAAACACAAAATATGATAACAGTGAGAGAAAAAAAGCTTTCGACTTTTTGACAAATTTTCCCAAAAAAGAACTGCCAAAAGATTTTAGCTACAAACAGGAATTGGCAAGTTCTTTAGAGGAAAAATATGGTAGTATTAATTGATACAGATGTTTTGATAGATGCTTTGGTTCGCAGGGAACCTTTTGATAAAGAAGCAAGGGAAATTTTGGAGAAATGCTACGAAAAAACAATAACAGGTTTTGTTGCTGCTCATAGTTTTACAAATATGTTTTATATTCTGCGAAAAATTTATTCTATAGATGAAATGAAACAGTTATTGCTGCATTTAAGTAAAATTGTAAATATTGTGAAAATAGATGAATTATTGATTGTAAATTCTTTGAAAAATTCTTTGTTCAGCGATGTGGAAGATTGTTTGCAAGCTGAATGTGCAAAGATTGTAAACGCCGATTATATTGTAACGCGAAATGCAACGGATTTCAAAAATTCATTTGTTTCTGCTATATCTCCGAACGATTTTTTAGATTTTATTGAGAGAGAAAATGCGTAGTACATCCGTTATTATAGATGAAGGCGTTAATTGCCTACTAGACAAGTTGCGGGAGCCATTTGACTATACAAAATGGCACCGAGATAATCTCTATGAAAATTTTTCGCTTTCCGAGCTTAATAGAAAAGCTACAGAGTTTGCAAGGGATAATTCTAATTAAAAACGCCCATCTGTAAAACCTTTACCAGGTGTCTGTTAGGCTTATTTGCATTAGGGCGGTTGGAATGAGTGTGGAATAGAATTGCTCTGCCATACGAGGCTCAAGTTTGCTTAAAAATTTCTACATTTTATAACAGAGGTGCCTTATGCGAGAAGCTATATCTTTTGAAACAACCATTTCCTCTGATACAATCAAAATTCCAGAGGAATATAGAGATGCTATGCCATCTCACGCTCTTGTTATGGTTATAGAATTTGAGAAGCAAGGAAAATATAAATCAAGATTAGGTAGTGGTATAAAGAAAATATCGTCTCCACATATAGACACAATAGGTTGGAAATTTAATAGAGAAGAAGCTAATGCAAGGTGATTTAGCAAATCTCTTTTTGTAAGAAATCGTTATGGATTTTCTTATTACGATAGTTTGATAGTTGCTTCCGCTTTGGAATGTGAATGTTCGGTTTTATTTTCTGAGGATATGCAGCATGGACAGGTAGTTGAAAATTCACTTAAAGTCATAAATCCGTTTTTGGAGTAAAGTAGAGCTATCCATAACACTATCTCTGAATTTTGTGGCTTTGTGTTAGGGCAAAAGAATGTAGGTGGAGTATTTATGAAAACTTTATTTTCCCGATTGCTGATGTTTTGGCAAATGGCTAATTTTCTTCTTGCCTCTGTTCTCTGGTAATGTAAGCAACTGTTCTATATAACGATCATAATCACTCATAAAAAATCTATCTTGTACTATACGATATTTTTCAAATTCCGTTTCCGCATGACTTTTTGCTATTTCAGCGGAAATACTACCAGCATTCGTTAAAAGGTCATTTCCATCCGCCGTCAAAATTAAATCTAAATGCTTTCGCCAATCTGCCATAGTCATAGGTATGTGCCGTTCTGCTCTGCGTTCCGCTAAATCAAGATATGCCGAAACAATACGCTCTAAACTTTTAAGTTCGGATTTCGTTAAGTAATTTTTTGCAGTAGAAACGTCTGACTTAATAATTTTTCCATTTGGTGCAGCCGCCCAATTCGTTAAGCCCATGTTTGTTTTTTTTGCATTAGCACGAGTGTATATTATCTCTGCCGCTGTGTGTTTGTGTGTTGCGTAATGCAATTTGTTCTGCACGGTTGCGAAAAACTCTTGCGTTGTTTTTGCATCCTTGTCGTAATCAAGTGCAGTGGCATAAATATCTGTTATTTTTTGATAGAATTTACGCTCGGAAATACGTATTTCGCGAATGCGTTCTAAAAGTTCTTCATAGTATTTTTCTGTTAAAATCGAGCCGCCATTTTTAAGTCTTTCATCGTCCATAACCCACCCTTTTATGGTATACTCTTTGACGATATGATTTGCCCATTTACGAAACTGAACGGCACGTTCATTATTTACTTTAAATCCAACCGCTATTATCATTTGCAAATTATAGTGTTCTATTTCACGTCTAACTTCACGTTCGCCTTCGTTTTGAACTATAAAGAATTTCTTTATAGTTGCTTCGCGTGCTAATTCACTGTCACTTAAAATAGTTTTGATATGCTGTCCAATACCTTGTATGCTAATATCATAAAGTATAGCCATCATTTTTTGCGTAAGCCATATATTTTCGTCTTCGTAGCGCATTTCCATACTTTGTGGGCTGTTGCCAGTGCTTGCTACGAAAGTCAAATATTCCGCAGCTGAACTGCGAATGCTTACCTCGTTTTTTTTCTTTTTTGCCATTGCCTTATTTATTGGATTGATTTTAGTATAATATAGAATTTTTTGTGTTTTGCATTTTAGAGCGGTTGGAATGTATGTGGGCTAACAACAAAGGAGAAGCAGAAATGCCAAGTGAGGATAAATTTTATGAGGAAATAACCGTTATAGATAAAGCTGCCTATTTTGAAAAGAATGTGGATGTATACATTGTGGCGAGCTGTTTGTATTAACTGAATTTAAAACTGTTCGGGAGAAATGGCGAAATGGTGATGAATATATTGTTTGTAAGTATTTTTCTGGATGTAGTGGTACGATAATAGATTTTATATCGGTAAAGGATTCTGATGAGTAGCAGTGTAAAACTGAATTTCTTTTGTCAGAACCTCGATTCTCTCGATTTTAGGATTTTCCCGATTGCTGGATATGTGTGCATTGTACAAGCTCTAACCCCCAACCCTATACCTTTATGTCTAAACATCATAAAAGCTATTATTGTACCGTAGATAATTTAGTTTGTATAGGCAAATGTAATAATAGTGAGAAGTATTTTTATATATTAGTAACGAAACTATGAATAAAAAGTATAAAAGAGGATTTGTCGCTGGTATGTTTGATGTTCTTCACGGAGGGCATATTGATTTGTTACGTATAGCTAAGGAAAACTGTGAACACTTGATCGTTGCAGTTGGTACAGATGAATTTTATAGGGTGAGAAAAGGACGGGAACCATTTTTGTCGTACCCTGATAGAGTAGAAATTATAAGAGCTATTCGCTATGTGGATGAAGTAGTAGAGGAAACTGATTTGAATAAAGTTGCTCTTTACAAAAAGCATCATTTTGATGCAATGTTTGCTGGTGATGACCATGAGTTTGAAGATGTTTATGTACAAGCAGTAAAAATTTTAAAAGAGTTTGGAGTTGATACAATATACACTCCAAGGCGTGGCATAAATTCTACGGATTTGCAGAAAAAATTTTTAAACGGAAATAGCAATTCTAATATAAACAAGTTGCCAGTATTAATTAATTGGTCTTTAACGGAACGTTGTAATTTAAATTGCGGTTTTTGTTTTCGTTTCCACGATAAAGAATTACCGAGTGACAAAATGAAAATTGTATTAGAAAAAATCGTTAAATCTGGAGTAAGAAGAGTAACTCTCACAGGAGGCGAACCTACTCTTGTCAATGGTTTAGAAAGCATTGCTGAAAAACTTCGTTATGCAGGAATATTTGTCAGTTTGCATACAAATGGTATGAATGTTGATTATGTGAAGAAAAATTATTTTCATTTTGATAGAATAAGTTTATCTCTTGATGGGTTAAATAGTTTCGTAAATAAGATAATGCGAGGGCACGATGACTATTTTGAAAAAATTATGGATCTAATTATGTTTCTAAAAGAAAATAAACGTGATTTTGCAATAAAAACAACTGTTACTAAGAAAAATATTGATTCTATCTTAGATATGGTTGATTTTATAAATGATATTAAACCTACTTTTTGGAGTTTGTTTGAATTTCTTCCCCTTGAAAATGGTAAACTTAATAAAGATGATTATTTGCTTAATGACGGTGAATTCAATGGCCTTATTTCTAAAATAAAATGCGATGTAACGTTAAATACTATGTCATTGATAGAAGCTAGCGGTTATCCAATGTTTAGTGTTGCCGCGAATGGAGAGGTTTACACAAAAGATGGAGAGAATGGCAAAATATCAGTTGGTTCTCTTTTAGATAACGAAACAAACGTAGAAATTATATGGGCAAAGATAATAAAAAAAAATAAAATTGAAGAAAAATACATAAACAGATGGAACATAATTCAAAACGTGCCCAGATTTTGAATGTATCCTGTGAATATAACTCCATTTTTTATTCTCTCTCATTGGGTTCGGGCAATTAGGAAATTTTTTATTCAAAATCATAAATATAATTTTCTATGGCTTTTTTTACTGTATCTTTACCACCAAATTTATTACATATTTTTTCCCATTTTCCTTTTACAATTTTAAGATACATTAATTCTATATTATTTGCCTCTCTAGAATGAGGTTCTCCTTCTTTATTTGCTTCGCAATATTTTATGAATCTATCAAGTTCATAAAGAAATATTCTAGCCATTTTAATATTATTAAATATATTATTATATTTTTTTATAAATTTGTCGAAATATATTAAACGTTGGATATCAATTTTACGGGGTTTAATTTTATAAGTTGTAAAAACATAATAATACTCGGCTAATCTTCTAAAGTGTTCTTTATATTTCCCGCTCTCAAAAAAAGATATTGCTAAAGAGAAATAAGAATATCCAATTTCCCTAAAAATTTTCTCATAATTTTCCTCTAAAAGTTTTTTATCATTTTCAAGTTTATCTTCAAGCTGATTCGTTAGTTCATTTTCAAGTTTATTTTTAAGTTCTTCAAGTTCCTCCTCTATATTCTTTTTAGTTTTTTCAAGTTCCTTTCTAATTTCTTCTTCTTTTCTTGAATTTAAATAACCTAAAATTACAATAGCTAATGCAATTAATACTGTAATAGCGGCTATAAAAGTATAAAATGAAGTTGAATAAAATGAATGAGATTCTTTCAGTAAAGCGATTGTCAAGCTATCATAGTCAAGTCTATGAATCGTGTCATAAACAACAAGTTTTTCCATTGGCACAGAAAAACTTTCTTGCGAAAAAGAAAATACTACTGTCAAAACCACAAACAATGCTACTATTTTGGTCATATAACAATCTCTCCTTTCCCATTTACTTTCACCCACCGAAACCACTGGGAACATAAGGTTTGGCAAGATTCATACCGCTATGGCACAAATTTTTTGGCTACGCCAATTTACATTGACTATTCTTTATTTTCCTAAAATAAATCATCTAATATCGGTTGTATCTTAGCTATTTTATCTTTTTCTATAATTATTTCTAATTCAATACTTGGTCCAGTATTGCTGCCATTTAGAAACATAACAAACTGATAGTCATCTTTATAATAATAACCAATCTCTGTTACTTCTTCAAAATCAACCACATTTTTGAATCTGGTGTCAATTTCACTTTTCTTTACGAATTTATTTTTTCCCTTCATTTCTTTAGAAAATAAATTGTTGATTATTGTAGTCATTTCGCTAGAATTTGTCGTATTATTATATTTTTGTTCTAGGAATTCAGAGATATTTGATATATTTTTTTTAATTGCAGCATTAAATTGTTCATTATTATGATGCTGTAAATAATCAATGTCTGTTAATTTTTGACCAAGAATTTTTTCTATATCGTTACCAAATACGGTTTTCAAATTTTCGATATTTGCAACTAATGTAATTAACCACCTTACTGCAACGTCGTCGCTTTTTTCTGAGTGCAAAAGATCAAGATATATCATTTTTACGGTATTGTCTCTCCAACTATCATCATTAAAATCTTGATAATATGTAACTCTTTCACATAAGTCTGTATGATTCTGGCAAAATAAAGTATACTGTTTTAACGCATCGTCTTTTTCTTTTGGAACGTACCAAAATGGCAATAATACTCCATTTATTGTTTTCATTTTGTATCCTATAACAAGAAAACTTTTGATTATTTCATAATATGTATCAGTTGGAATATAATATTTTCGTTTTTTCCCATTGTTGGTATAAGATTCTATAAGCTTATTGAAAAAAATATTATGAGTAATGTTACAATAGTTTGCTCCATTATTTAGCTGAAATATCTCGAAAAGATTAGTGGAATAGCAAGAAATTTTTTCGTATTTCTCATCAATTTTAAGTATAGCTATTTTGGTAGCAGATTCAATTGTTTCTCGTTGGCAGTGATTTATAACCGTACCGAATGATTCGGTAAGTACAATTACCGTTACACCCTGTAAAATATAACTTACGATTTGTAGTGATGGAAAGAAATAGTTAGAAACACCTCCAATTACGGCTACTATCACGCCGATATATATTCCCCATCTGTTTTCTGCGGCGAAAATTCTTTTTAAAAATGTGAATTTTCCTCCCATAACCTTATTTTCTAGTTCTTTGTGTTCCATAAATTTTTTCTCCTATCTACCCTAGTTTAGCCCCAGCGACTTGCGAATAGAAAAACAAACCGCTTGCAATCCACACTATCCTTGGTGCAAATCTTTCTCAACAACTCATAAATATCATATCAAACAATATAGCAAATTTTACAAATAACCTCATCATAAAACTCCTTTTATTACATATCTTTCAGACAACGAACGCTGTACAAGCTGTTCTTGTAGTAATGTTGCCTGCTCACACTCTCGTTGTTATAGTATATATCCCGATAGATGGCGTAGTCGCTAGTACTCTCCGTGGAACTCCACCAGATACCAGAGTTACCAATATTGCGGAAACCATAGGAATTGCCATGGGCACCAGGCAGGGCGGAAAAACCGAATTTATCATCTCCGTTGCCACCGTTGTTCCATCCGTTTTTTGTCTTTAATTTTGTTCCAGCCGTCGAGGAACCACCAACAAACTCTGTTAGTACTGTCCATTCAACATCACTTGGCAAATGCCAACCTGAAGGACATATCGTCTTAGCCGTTTCCCAATTGTACAATCTCCCGTATTTATCGCAGTTGGTAGGATTATTGTCATAGCATTTTGATCCGCTCGCATTATAATTCAAATTCTCCGCCATCCAAGTTTGATTGCCGATTCTTACCACATTGTATGTATTATTGTCTCTGGGATCTTTAATTATTGAAGTAATAGTAACTGAAGCTACAGGAGTTGCGAAAGTGGAAGATTTATTGGTATTGCTCTTCACCGTATGCACCACCTTATCATTATGCTTCAAATTCACATCTACTTTTTCCCTCCCACTCCCAATCTCCACCCTAGCACACACAGCCACCGACCCGCTAAAAGGCGTTTCCCCAACCTGCACACCATTCACATAAACCATCTCACTAACAGGCTTCCCATCTCGCTCCGCATTCAAAACCAAACCACCCTTTTTCAGCTTTACATAACTCGCCATATCAAAAACTTCACGCTTATCCCTATTTATACCCACATCAAAACTTAAATCTTCATAGCATCTATGGCTAAGTTCCACCTTGTATTTATTTGGCGAAAGCCTGTTTTCCCAAGAAGAAGCCGCCTTGCCATTTATAGCCAAACTCCATCGCTCGTCTTTGCCTATCCCATCCAAGAAAGCAGGCTTTATCTCCAAAACCCCAAAATTAGCCTTCATCCGAATGCGTATGCTCTGATTATTCTGCTTTATAGAAACTGTTGTATCTGCCATATCATACTGCTCCAATGCAGCGATAATGCGAATGTTGCCTTCCCCTAACTCAACGCTGCACGGTGTTGTTTTGCAGCGAGTATCGGGTACCCCGTTAAAACTCAAACTAGCTCCTTCGGGGTCGCTTGATATGTTTGCCAAGTAACGTTTTTCGCCCGTAAATTCGTAATCGGTTCCTTTGACTTGCACACCACCTATGCCGCCTGCAACAGAAGAAGCAGTGGGCGCGGCTTTTGATGCTACTGAGGCACCTGGCATTTTGCCAAACATTTGAGGCGCATTCTCAATTATAACAGATTCCAAGCCAGATACTTTTGTTGCTTTGCCCGTGAAGGAACCAATTAAAACACCGCTGCCAGCATTGTACAATTCCATATTTATTGTAATATAATCGTCCAAACGCCCAAGCCTAGCCTGACCAACATAAGCAGCACTCACTTGCCTACCTATCTGTGCCAAGCATTGTGCCTCTTTGCACATCTTTCGGGCATTCTCCCTTGAACCCATCTTGTCTATTATGCTCTGAACGCTCATAACGGAATACTTATCTTCAGGCAGTACTTTCACCGCAATTTCGCGCAGTTTTCCAGTGAGGAAGTTCAGATTAGTAAATTCAATCTCAGGTTCACCGTCATCTTCCGTGTTCAATATAGCAACACGCTTTTGTTCCTGTGCTTGGGAGGCAAGGGAGACTAGAAATAGCAAAACGAAAAGAGGGGAAAATCGCATAGTGGTGAAATATAGAAATTTAAAAATTTCTAAATTAATCCCAATGTTTACAACTCTTCTAGATCACTTTAAAGGAATTGACTGGGTTTCCATTGCTGGCATGGCGGGATTATCGCTTGCTGTTGTGGTTGGGCAAGTAGTGTTTTATATGCTGGTTAAAAAACTTTTTAAAAAAGTGATAAATCCTTTTATAATAAATAAAAGCGGGCACTATCTCAAAGACATTAAATTTCTCAACTACACATTGCTCAACTCAGCGCGTTTGTTGCATATTGGATTTTTTGTTTCGCGTTGCACAATGTATGCAATTTATATAATCTCGTTTTATATTTCACTCACACTTTTATTTGGCATTTATCCTGGCACAAGAGGTTGGGCTTGGGCTTTGCTGCACGGATTGCTGAATCCATTTTTGTCTATGGTGCGCGGTTTTGTGGCTTATATTCCAAAACTGTTGCAAATAATAGTGATTATAGCTGTCACGCATTATTTTGTAAAAGTAATGAGATTCATTTCAAAGGAAATAGCCACGGAGAAGCTTGTTCTGCCAGGTTTTTATCCAGATTGGGCACATGCTACTTTTAATCTTTTGAGATTTTTGGCTTATGCTTTTATGGTTATTCTCATATTCCCGCTTTTGCCAGATTCCGAAACGGCGGTGTTCAGGGGAGTTTCTGTATTTTTAGGAATTTTGTTCTCACTCGGTTCAACCACGATTATATCAAATGTTGTGGCAGGGCTTGTTTTAACTTATATGCGTTCTTTCAAATTGGGAGATAGAGTTAAGGTTGGCGAAGTGCTCGGTGATGTGGTTGAAAAAACTCCTTTTGCGGTTCGCATAAAAACATCTAAAAAAGAAGTGGTAACAGTACCCAATGGAACGCTTTTGTCTTCCAATGTTGTGAATTACAGCACCTCTGGCGATGAAAAAAATGGTATTATACTTTATATGACTGTTACCGTGTGCTACGATGTTCCTTGGCGCAGAGCCGCAGAGCTTATAATAGAGGCTGCTCGCAAATCGGAATATGTTTTGGATAATCCTGCTCCCTTTGTTTTGGTGAAAAATTTGGGGAACTATGCCTGCGAAATGGAGCTAAATATATACACAAACGAACCGGAAAAACAGCCCAGCATTTTCTCGGAGTTGAACAAAAACATAAGGGATATATTTGAACAAAACGGCATCAATATGACAGTGCCTTTGCTGCTAGGACCTCTCCCTTAAAAACTTTTGCGTGGCGGCTTCGTCTGTTTGTTTTGCCTCCATTCGTTTTTCTGCTAGCTTGAAAGCTGCTTTTTGGGAATCTTGCAAAACTTCTAGGGCTTTTTTCTCTTGAGTTTTTTTAATGAGTTCAGCCCTTGCTTTTTCCACCTCGCCTTCTTGTTTTTTAATTTCTGTGTTTTTTTGAACCGTTAAATCTTTGAGTTTTTGGGCATAGTTTATAAAACCCATAAAATTTTCGGCACTATTTGTATTTATACCACCTCTTGCAGCTACTAGGTCTCTATATTCGTCAAGTAAATTTTGCCGTTCATTCTGCAATTTCACCAGTTTTTGAATTTCTTTGCCCAAGGCTATTTCTGCGTTTCTCTCCAAAACCTCACGATGGTTTAAAACAGATGCCAGAGAAAACTTGAATTTCATTTTTAAACTTCATTTGTAGAATCGTCTAGGTATTTATTTAAAATATCCACAGACGCGAGAACTTCGGTGTCGGTTTGTTTTAGTCTTTTTATTTCCTGTTTGGCAGAAATCAATTCCGCAGCGATATCTAAGAGGGTTATCACCAAGGCATCTACTTTTTTTTCATCATCTGGTTTATAGCCTATTGCTTTTTCGTGCCGATCGTATTTTTCTCCTACGTACGCAACAACAGATTGCAAAACCTCTTCGGAAAGAGGTGTGCTAATATGCACAGGCGTACCAGCAATCTTCACCTGTTTGTGAATTTTGAGGTTCAAGCATTGCCCTCCCTCATATCAAATAGCCCCGGAGGACCATTTTCTGCTTCTATGCCAAGCGTTTTGTTCAAGGCTTCTATGCTTTGCAAAAGACCGTCTTCTGCCACTTGCAGTTTTGAGTCCCTTTCGTTTAAGGCTTCTTGCAGAGAGCGAATTTCGGCGTGCAACTGCCCTTCGGTTTCTTTCAAGAGTTCTATTGTTTTGTCTTTTTCGTCTATACATTCGTGCAAATTGGCAACCAAAGCCTCTAACTCGGTCTTTTCGGACTTTAAAACGCGAATCTGCTCCAAAGCCCTATCTATTTTGGCGGTTATTAACTGCATTGTACTTTGATTCATGAATGCCTCTTGACAAATTTCTATTAAAAGGAATATAGAAATTCCTATCGGTGTTTTTTCTTTTTCTGTTTATCTTTGGGAGGCGTGTAATTTGAGCCGGTGGGGTTCATGCCCATTCGTTTAGACATATTTCCCATATTTTTGAACATAGCTTTCATATCGTCGTAGTGCTTT
Organism: Candidatus Fibrimonadaceae bacterium; assembly: GCA_031281275.1. Classification (GTDB taxonomy): domain Bacteria; phylum Fibrobacterota; class Fibrobacteria; order Fibrobacterales; family Fibrobacteraceae; genus Fibrimonas. The sequence goes on along the minus strand of JAITFP010000015.1, from coordinate 2,677 downwards.
AAAACCTGATTCACTTTTTGTACTGTTGTGCCGGAGCCTTTTGCTATGCGGATTCTGCGGCTTCCGTTTATTATGGAGGGTAGCTTGCGCTCTTTTGCGGTCATTGAGCTTAAAACCGCTTCCACATAAACCAGTTCCTTTTCGTTTACTTGGTCTAGGGGTAGTTTGTTAAGCCCAGGGATGAGCGATATTATATCTTTGAATTTGCCTATTTTTTTTATTGTTCGGAGTTGGTTTAAAAAATCGTTTAGGTCAAAGGAGTTGTTGAGTATTTTTTTGCGGAAATCATTTGCCTCTTTCTCGTCTATGGCGGCTTGGGCTTTTTCCACCAGCGAAACAACATCTCCCATACCCAGAATGCGCCCTGCCATTCTGTCGGGATGGAAAATATCAATGTCAGAAACCTTTTCGCCAACACCTACAAAGCAAACCGGAACCCCCGTTATTTTTCGAATGGAAAGAGCCGCACCCCCACGGGTATCGCCATCCATTTTGGAAAGACACACGCCCGTGAAATTCAGCCGCTTAAAAAATTCCTCGGCAACATTCACAGCTTCTTGACCAATCATCGCATCTGCAACAAAAAATATTTCTTCGGGGCGAACGGCGTTCCGTGCTTGTTCCAATTCTTGCATCAATGATTCGTCTATTTGCAAACGACCTGCGGTATCGTAAATAACAAGGTCAAAACCGTTTTGCTCGGCATATTTGCAACCGTTTTTTATTATTTCAACAGGATTTCCCTGCCCTTCTTCGTAAACAGGAACGCCAATGGACTTTCCAAGCACTTGGAGCTGCTTAATGGCTGCGGGTCTGTACACATCGGCAGCTACGAGCAAAGGCTTTCTTTTCTTTTTTGAGCGAAAATAAAGGGCGAGCTTGCCAGCGAAGGTTGTTTTTCCAGAACCCTGCAATCCAGCCATCATTATGCCCACAGGGGGCTTGCCGGCGAGCGAAACCTCTTTTGCTTTGCCCCCCATAATTTCCACAAGCTCATCGTGAATTATTTTCACAATCATTTGCCCAGGGCTGACGGCGGTCAAAACATTTTGTCCAAGAGCCTTTTCTTTTACGGCTTGAACAAAATCCCTCGTGACATTGAAATTAACATCGGCTGCTAGAAATGCCCTGCGCACTTCTCTCAGGGAGGTAGAAACATTTTCCTCGGTTAGCCTGCCTTGCCCACGCAGACTTTTTAGCGTTGATTCCAGCGACTCCGTTAAAGCGTCAAACATATATGGCTAATAGTTTATAACCTTTATGGGGACTATGGATTCAAAGGCAAATACATTGTCTTCGTGCGAAATTGCTGTTGCAAAATGCCCTCTGCCACGTTCTATGTAGTAGTTGCGGTAATTATTGTTATCGTAAATGCACTCGCCGGTTTCTCTTTCCAAGCGAATCACGAATTCATTGGGAAATTCGTTAGCGTTATTCAACGAGAGTCGATATAAACCTATGTTTTTTTCTGTACTTACCAGCTTAAGCTCATATTCAACGTTCCAATTGCTGAATCTGCCGCCTTGCAGAAAAACTCTGTCTGATTTTTCGTAATAGCTAACCGCAGCCCAAAGGTTAAAATAATCCTTTTCGCTGCCCTCATTTCCATCGTCCGTCCAGTTGCAATCAAGCCCAGCCAAAGACACAACGGCCGTAGTATATTGATGCACCGTAGCTAAAACGGCTTTGTCATCTAAAAATGGACCAAAAAGTTTATTACTCATAGCTAGAATATAGAAAATTATTTACCTTCTTCCTCAGCTTTTTTTGCCGCCTCGTCTGGACTCATGCCCTGAGCGATGTACTCCAGCATCTTATTGATCTGCTCTTGTGTCATGTCTGCCATATTGCAAAATAATCCTTAAATTTAGATGAATACAATAATAATGTAGAAAATTCTTTTTGTCTGAACCAGAATTTGCAGAATGAACCACATTTAATACCTCACATTGAAAGCCAACCCCACAGCAGGTGCCCCGTCTCTTGGGATTATTAGGGGGTCAATGGAATAGGAAACCTTATCATGGAAATTTAATGCCTCTCTCAATGTTTTATTATATATGTTTTTATAACCAGATGGGGTAAACAAGCCCACAAGACGGCTAGAAATAATAACAGTATATGAAATAAGTTTAACCTGAAACTCATCAACCTTATCGTAAGGAGTAAGCCTCGCTATCGCTACACCATTATCCAATAGAATACACCAACCAACTACCTCAAGAACAGATAGCGTAATTCCAGATCTTATATCTCCATATATATAGCTACCAAGCCCAAAGCCAGGCAAAACATTCAACGCAATATAACCTAAAGTAGATTCCTTTTTGTTTTCCTCGTATAAGGCCATTTTATCGCTATTTGATAAATTAATAGATTCTTTTTGAATTTTCACTTTATTCTTTTCAACACCCTTTTTAATCAATGTTTGAATGTTTGCAATAGCCGCAGAGTCAGCAACTGGAACTGGTTGGGGTGCTGTTGGAGGAGCAACTTCTGGGCTTGGCTCTGGGGCTTTCGGTTCCACAAGCATCTTTCTGAACAAATCCGTAGCCTTCTCGTCTATGAGAGCAAGCGAGCTGTATATATCTTTGAAATTGCCCGTGAATGAACCCATCAAATTTCCAGTTGCGACATTGTAGAGTTCCACCTTTATGGTCAAATTCTCCCCGAACCG
>JAITFP010000086.1 GCA_031281275.1 Candidatus Fibrimonadaceae bacterium | reverse complement strand
CGCTCGCCTAGGGTTGCCCCCGACTCGCTCGACTTGCATGCATCAGACACGCCACCAGCGTTCGTTCTGAGCCAGGATCAAACTCTTCATAAGTTTGCTGACTTTTAAAATCAATTGTTCTCTGAATTAACAGAGCATGGCATTTAATTCTCTAATCTACCAAGTTCTTCTCTCTACTTTCCAAACAGCAAGATGCCTCACAGGGCAGCTTTCCCTCTAAAAAAATTAGAATGGCTTAGAAATATAGTAATTTTTTTTAATTATGTCAAGGGAAAAGCCCATTTTTTTGATTAATTCTTTATGCAGCGCACGGAATATAGGTAATCTGCCTTTTTTTCAAACTCTTGAGTCATCACCTTTTTATTGTTGGTTATTTTATTTTTATAGGCTCTTGTTCCATCGTTTGGCTGGTATTGATTTTTGTACTCTGTGGCACTCCACCAATGGGCTTCTTCTTCTTTTCCAGAGTAATATCCTGTTGCATCTGAAAGTTGGTCGCAGGAAACACACCACCCGCTACCGATGGCACGAAATCCGTAGCTATCCACGCCTTTGTCTGAGATAGAACTTTCTTTCCATTCGGTGGTGGCTTTTAATTTTGTACCAACATCCCAACCATAAATTTCGTCTTCGTAATTTTCAAATATTTCTTTGTCAATGAATCTCCACAATGCATTCCATTCCGAGGTGTCTGGCATATGCCAGCCGCTTGGGCAAATGCCTTGGTGCGGTTTTTTTATTTGACTGTCGCAAAAAGAGTTATTGCAACTTGCAGAGAAACCCATTGCTGTTGCCCAATCGTATAGCCTGCCATATTTATCGCAGTTGAGTTTGACTCCGGGCGCGGTGGGCGCAAGCCAAGTATCTTCGCCATTTCCTTTGCCTTGAGCGTAGCATTTGTGTTTTCCGCTGCTGGGAGTATAGTTCAAATTGGCAGCCATCCAGATTTGTTTATTTATCTCAACGGTTTTATAGGTTTGGTCTTCGTAGGTTACAAAACCGTATTCTTTCAACATGCCACTGGAGCAATAATGAGTTTCGTTATTGTCTTTTACAGTGCAGGCAATTAATGCAAGGCTTGAAGATGAGGGTATGCTACTTGAAGACGATGAAATATCACTTGATGATGATGGAGTATTTTCTGATGATGATGAAATATCGCCTGAATTGCTTGAAGATGATGAAACGCCGTCAAGAGAAGAACTGCTGCTGTTTTCGCCCTCAGAAACCGAGCTGCTTGAATCCTGATTTGTGTCAGAGCTTGAACTGAAATTTGAACTTGAGGTGGAGGGTTCATTTTGCCCGCTAGACGAGGATATGCTACCTAAAATTGCCGAGCTTGAAGATGATAAAACTTCTTCCGAGCTTGAACTGGAGGCTTCAGCTTCAATTTCTTCTGGAAAATGTAAAGTACAGGAAATGAATATCTGAACCCCTATACTTAATATTAGGAGGATTAATAGGAATTTATGTATAAAAATATCCATATTTAATTTATAATATAGTAAAAATTTTACTATATTTAAATTATGCGCATATTTTTGTTTACCATAGCCTTGGCGCTCGCTGTTTTGGGTTGCAGCGATGGCAAACTTAATTTCTTGCTAGTTTTTTGGGCAGACCATGAGGAATCCAGCTCAAGCAGAGAAAGAGAAATCTGGGAAGTGAAATCCTCTACACCCATCTCCAGCTCCAGCCTCGCTCCAATACCCATCAGCTCAAGCATATATGTGCCTCCTTCTTCTTCCAGCTCGCAAGAACTACCCTCCAGTAGCAGCTCCGAAGAAGAAATTTCGAGTTCCAGCAGTATAAGCTCCAGCTCCAGCTTAAGTTCCAGCTCCAGACCCCCTAGGTCCAGCTCTTCCAAAGTATATGAGGATTATCCAAGGATTGAGCCAGGAGCACCGGGTGTTAAAAAAGCCATAACTACGCGCTATTGGGATGGCTGCAGACCCTCTTGCTCTTTTGTGGGAAATATTGACAACAGACAAAAACCTTGGACTATTGGCAGAGCTTGTGATAAAAACGGCATCAATGAAATTCCGCTCTTATACCTCAACCCGCGTTCCGACCAATATGGAACTTATTACACTGCAGTACCATGTTACAAGGAACCAGACCAATCTTGGGTCAAAAGTCAAACCTACAATGACTGGGTAAGTACCCATCCGGATTTTCCAAAAGGAAGCCATGCTCATACCTGTTTTGATATGTCTCCACACGCAGTAAACGATACCTTGGCTTACGCATTCGCAGCCACGCTAGAAACAACTCTCCCGTGCGGCAAATGCGCTCGCTTGCAAGTTAATGATGAATGGCCCTATGATGCTAAACCAAGAGTAACCCATAGAGCGCTTAAAGGCAAAACCTTGATTGTGATGGCAAATAATACTGGTACTGTTGGTGAAAATCATTTTGATATTATGTTCCCTGGCGGTGGCTTGGGCGCATTTGATTGTTTCTCAGAGCAAATTGGTATGCAGCCTAATGCAAATAACGGCAATGATGGACCTTTGGGGCACAGAAATGGAGGCTTGCTAAGCAAGTGCGCATACGCCCCTTTAAGCGACAGATTCACATTGGAACAATGGCAAGAATGCCTTAGAGCGGAATGCCATAAAACATTTGACAGCAAAAACAAAATTCTTTTAGATGGTTGCCTGTGGAGCGCAGATTGGTTTATGGCAGCGGATAATCCTAGCGTGGATTGGATAGAGACTCCCTGCCCTCAATATTTGATTGATAAATACAACTCAACAGCTACAACAGAACTTCCAAATTGTAGCAGAAACTCAACTCCACAATGTCAAATTGATGGTGTGCAAAATTTTTAAGGACAGTAATCCTCTTTCGCCATAGCCTTGTGTTCAGGGGTTATGGTGTAAACGTATTCCATATCTACCCTATCACCCCAATTCCCTTCTAAGTATATTTTATTTCCTTTTTTGTATGAATCCCAAGAACGCATATCTATCCCATCATGTTTTATTGGACCATCAAAAATTAAACATTTTGGGGGATTATTTAAAAAATGCAATTCCATTCTAATTGGTTTATCACAATCTCCGAATGAAACAAAACCGCAATCTCTACCATGAAATTCACCATAAAACCATTTCCCCACTGTATAATGCAAAGTATCGCCATCCGTAATAAATTCTTCATAATTATTGATTACTATTTCATACGGAGTGTAAGCTTCCACAATCGCAATTATTTTAACCGTTTCTTCACTTTTATTTGCGTATGCGGGATGTTTAAGTTCTATATATGTACAATCAGTACAGTCTGTAATGCTGGCTAGAATACAAATAAGACAAATGATTTTTAATTTATTCATAAAGCATAACTCCTTTCTAATTTCTCACGCAACGAATGCTGTACATATCAGTCTTACGTATAGATTCATCCCAAAAGAAAAGCTTTTCCATTGATGATATTTGACGTATAGCTCGATCGGCATCTGTTTCGGAAACAGTAGCACTCCACCAATAGCTGTCTCCGTATGGGTAACTTGCATAACGGGTAAAAATAATGCCGTCAAATACATAACCACTACCAGACAATGCCGCAAAACCGTATGTGTCTTCACCGTTAGAATTGATATCTCTTAAATACTTAGCTACATTATAGTAACTACCAATCATACCAGAGTGCTCAGTAATTGATATATACTCATACATTTGTACCCATTCCTCATTACTAGGCAAATGCCAACTGCTAGGGCAGGCATTTATAGCAGTATTCCAATCATAAAGCCTACCGTATTTATTGCAATGTTCTGTTTCTTCGTCTGTGGGGTTTCCCGATACATATGCTGAAGTGCCATCTATTCCGCATTTGCTACCATCAGCTTTATACCTCAAATTCTCAGCCATCCAAATTTGCGAACCTATTTTAGTTGTTTTATAAACATAACCATCACGAGTATCTTTGAAATCGGTATCATCGTTGCTTGTTATTATAGAACTGGAACTAAGTATTGCGGAACTTGAACTTGGCAGAGCGGAGCTTGAAATAGGTATTGCGGAACTTGAGCTTGACATAGTAGAGCTTGAAATAGGTATTGCGGAACTTGAACTTGACATAGCGGAGCTTGAAATGGGTATTGCCGAACTTGAGCTTGGTGGAGCAGAGCTTGAAATAGGTATTGTAGAACTTGAACTAAGCACTAAGCAGGAAGTTTCTTTTCCTGTTTTCCAATATTTAAAGAGAGAATCCATAGCTGTTGGGGGATAAGAAACTTTTCCAGCATATCCATTTGGATATTCCTTCATTAGATTTTTTTTGAAATCGTCCCATGAATCCGATATAAAAAGAACTTTTTCCGCCATCGGAACTGTGATGCCACTGACTTCATCGCAAGACTTTCCATCTTCAGTTGTTGCGTCTGCATCTTCCAAGTCTTTGAATAGACAGGTATAATCAACTGTCAAACAATCTTTACTCCAAGCGCCATCCCCATAATGTTTATCTGTTAAAAATCTTCCTACCCCATCTGCATAACTTTCTTTTAATATTAGGTCTAACTTGTCATATTGATAACTTTGTACTGCCCCTACTCCTTCCACATACACTATACCGAGCGGTATATACAGATTATCATAATGGGTGGAATGGGTTATTTCATGTATTGTTGTCCCGTATATTTGCTCATGCGTTCTACCATAAGTTTGAATCAGAATATCTTCAAAAACTACAGGAGTTCTATATTGTCCGACAGTACCTTCTTTATATTCATGTACAGTATTTTCAAAATCATCTTTATCTTTGTAATAGACGATTATATTCATACTCCAATTCCACGACTGATTTCGTCTCGGGGGTGTTAATCCATAAATAGCAGCGTCATGCCAATAATTCCAAGCCGCTGTCCATACAACGCACCATCTTGCCTTATCTCCCTCAAAAGTTTCATTCCAAGCACTCCTTGTGTTGTTTTTTTCAATTTCCAATTCCTCGTGAAACCACAAAAAATAAGAATGCCCATTCTCTAACAAAAATTGATCCGAATCAAAATTCACCTGATAATTCACACTGAACGTCCATCTATCAGGGCTTTTAAATTCACCATTTTCATTGGTTTTAGATTCACGCCAGTAGAATTTATAGCCTGCGGTAACCCTAACCCCAACGAGAGGCTGTTCGCCTCTAAGCTCTTCGTCAATAAACTTCAAAATCCCGTCTGGTCTCCATCTGCTTGGCAAGCTCCAAGCAACTACGTTATTCTTATCAAAGGGAATATTTTTTGCAAGAACTTTGTTTGAGCCGCTTCCCGCTTCGGAATTTAATCTTTCCAAATCAGGAAAAGCCGCAGCTTCCAAATGAGCTGGAGTTAAGCCCTGGCTTTTCAAATAAGCAGACACTTCTTTGCTGGTTTTGTTTGCTTTCTTCGCCCTAACAAAGTAGCCGTCTTGGTCGTCTTCGTCATCTTCTTCAAGCGGCTGCGTTAAAAATAATTCCTGCAAAATTTCGTAAGGCGTTGGACCAAACTCGTAGCCAACAGGCACGGATGCGAAATACGGGATTATGCTGTCTGGCAATGTTTTATCAATATAAACAACAGGTTTCTTAATTTCATTGTAATCCATTGGATGTCTAAATAGCACCAAGCTGGTATCGTAAGCTTTTAGCTCATAAACACCTTGCTTGCCATAAGGCAGAAAACGAACATACAAGAAATTTGCTTCCAATTTTGGAATATCTTTTGCGTCTGCGTTGTTTGCAAGAATAAGAGTTTGAAATGTTTTGTTCATATTTTCCACAGAATATGGATTCTGTTCTTTAGGGCTAGGAAAAACGCTTGTCAGAATATTTATTTCAGTATCGTTTGTGTCCTGCCCTGTTGTTTGTGGCGGTTTTTCTCGTTCATTAGCACTTGTTCCTGAATCCGAGGAGCAACTGGATAAAACAATGCTTGCAAGTACAAGCCAAGCTAATGCCTGCGATAGTGCTTTGAACTTAGTCATAAAAACCTACCTCAGATTAAATTATACTTATAATCTAGAATTAAATTGTAAACCTAATCCCTAAATTAAAATCTGAGAAAGGGTATAAATGAAAACGTTTGAGATTTTAAGGGCAATAATCCTCTTTCGCCATAGCCTTGTGTTCAGAGGTTATGGTGTAAACGTATGCTATAAAATCAGCCCTAACAGAAAAACCAGAGAGTCTCTTCCCTTTTTTATACGGTTCCCAAGAACGAGGGTCAATACCATCGTGTTTTACTGGACCGTCAAAAATTAAGCATTTTAGTGAGTCCTCTAAAAAATGAAATTCTATTCTAATTGGTTTCTCAAAGCAATCTTCACAAACTGTTACAAAAAGAACATTCCATTCTTCTGATGGTTTGGTATACAATATCTCACCATTGGCAATAAGTTTTTCATAATACATAGGATAAGGAAAATCTTCTATATCTTCTGCAATTCCAACTATCTTAACCGTTCCTCCACTTTTATTTGAAAATGCAGGATATTTTTCATCTGAAGAAGATGAACAATCATCGCAATAGCAGCTTGTAATGCTGGCTAGAATACAAATAAGAAAAATGATTTTTAATTTCTTCATAAAGCATAACTCCTTAGTTTTCAAATTGAAATTCCAATTCCTAGGTTAATATCTATGAAAGGGTAAAAGCGAAAGCGTTTTGGGTCAATAATATTATTATCTGCTATTGCAGCACCAAAGCCAATATCGGCAAATACAGACAATTTGGCATATTTCCACGAATGACCCAAATAACCCGCAACATCTAGCAAAAAACTCTCCGTATTAGCCGGATAAAAAACCAATATAGGAGAATATACATCGTCGTCGCTTCTAACATTTTTGTTTTTATAATAGAATATACCTATTTGCTCTTGAAGATAAAAACCCTTTCCTTTCCCACGCACATAATGGCGAATTCCAATATCACTGCCTAATCTAAATAGGGTAATATCAATATTACGTTCCATTAATAAACTAGGCTTTACTATTAGTGAACGAGATAAATTAAATGGATTTTCTATTGTTGAATATATTACGGTTAAATCTTCTTCCTCTGTATTAAATAAATTTACTGTGAGAGAAAGCGGATGAAAATAAATTGATACTCCGGTGCTATCTTGAGCATTTGCATAAGAAATGAAAAGAATTAATAAAACAATACAGATTCGCATTATTTAAATTTACAAAATTTTTTAGCAATTTGTTTTTTTTGTATATTTATATATATATGAAAAATCCTTTCAAAATTGGGCAAATATACGGCTGGGCTATTTTTGCAGTAGCGGTAATTGTCATCGCTTGCGGGCAGGTAAGCGGCTCGGGTTCGTCATCTTCAGATAGCAGTTCTTCGAAAACATCTGACAATTCTCAAGGCAACAATGGCAGCAGCTCAAACGAAAACGCTGTTTGCAAAGGAGCTTGCTGTAATGGAGCTCCTTACGATAACTCAAAAAATTTCTGCGATAAAGACCAGCTATATCCTCTGTGCAATGGAAAATCTTACGATCCTTATCAGGTGGGTTGTTTTGGAAATAAACTGTACCCAAAATGCTCACTTGAGTCCACACGTGGAACCTGCGTTGATAACAGCTTGCTGAGATGCAGGCAAGAAGGCAAAGGAGATGAATACATAAAGGACCCTTTGGTGGGCATGAAATGTGAAGCAAATGGAAAAATTGTGGGTAAAACAAAGGATATACGTGATGGCAGAGAATATGAAATTGCTCAAATAGGCGATCAAATTTGGTTGGCAGAAAACTTAAATTATAAGACAAATAATGGCGTATGTTACGGTGAAAACTCTTCTAATTGCAATACGTATGGCATATTATATGATTGGGCAGCTGGAATGGGTTTGCCAGAGGATTGCAACTATACCAATGATGGCTGCCCACCAGTACAAGGCGTTTTGTGGAGTGGAATATGCCCTCCAGATTTTTATATGCCTGGCAATGCTGATTGGAAAAAATTGGTTGACTATGCGGGCGGCGATTCCATTGCTGGCAATCGGCTCAAATCCACAAGCGGCTGGAGCTTTAACGGCAACGGAACAGATAGTTACGGGTTCAATGCTTTGCCAGGAGGCTATTATTATGAGTATATGCATGGATTCTCCGAAGGTCCAGACAATAAGGATAATAAAAATAGCATAGCCATGTGGTGGGCAGACACTCAACATCCAAAACCCGATGCATACTATTGGACTGTTATTTCTTCAGATACAGAAATTCGGAACAATTTCCAGTCAAAAGGTCCGCATAAGGCTTATGTTCGTTGCTTGCATTATTTTTAAAAATCACAACTCCAAATGATCTATCAATCTGGTTTTGCCAAAATAGCAAGCTAACAAAATAACAGAGTTTTTTGTTGTTTTTGCAGGCATTAAATCACTTTTGTTTGCTATTTCAATGTATTGAATTTTTCCGCCGGCTTGTTGTATTTTTTTTTGAATTATGGTTTTCAATTCCGCCAGAGATTTACCAGTTTTTTTTGCGGTTATCATTCCCGCGTAAATGGAACTAGCAGCTTCTCTTTCTTTTTGAGTCATGTATTCGTTTCTGCTAGACATTGCCAAACCGCTTTTTTCTCTTATTGTTTTTGTGCCTATGATTTTAACGGGGAAATTTAAATCGTGAACCATTTTTTTTATTAAATGGAGTTGCTGAAAATCTTTTTCGCCAAAATATGCTTTGCTCGGTAGGGATATGTTGAATAGTTTCGCAACAACGCTCAAAACACCTGCGAAATGCGTGGGGCGGTATTTGCCGCAATAGAGATGCTCAATACTTGGATTGCGCACAAAGGTTTGGAGCGGCAAGGGATACATAGCTTGCGGTTCTGGCGCAAAAATAATATTTGCGCCTGCCGTAGCGCATAGCTTGACATCTGCTTTAAGCCTGCGCGGATATATTGCAAAATCTTCGTTTGCGCCAAATTGCGCAGGATTCACAAAAATACTCACAATAGTAATATCATTGCTTTTCGTAGACATTTCAATAAGAGAGGCATGCCCCTTGTGCAAGGCTCCCATAGTTGGAACCAAACCTATGCTTTTCCCTTGGGCTTGCATTTTTTTTGAGAATTTTTGCAAAGCCGCAGGGCTTTTGATTATTTTGATTTCTGCTGCATTTTTTCGCATGTGTTTTCCAGAGGGCAAAACGATAATATGGCTGCAGTGAAAAATGGCATCCATATAACATAGCAAATATATATGATTATTGAATTCAGCAAATTTACAGAAGCGAGCAATGGCAGTTTCATGAAATAATAAATTATATCCAAAATAATTAGCAGAATAATGGAAAGCAAACTGACTGGAATGGTTTTGCGAACGCTATGCACTATTGCACCCTTTAATGTTTTTTTATGCTCTACTCTGCGAATTTGATAACCTAGTATAAAGAGAAAATGAAAGGCATCGGCGAAAAACAGGGAAATAAACCCAAACCAAGCCAAATTTGAAACATTTAGTAATAATAGCCAAGCCGAAAATACATAAGCTAAAAGAATAAAAGGCAACATAGATTTTGCAACCAATCCGCGTATAAAAAAGAAATTTGTTACGGCAAATACAAAAATACAGGCTAAAAGAATTGGCATATGATTTTTACATTCTTCAACGGCAATGAGCAACAGGCAATCGAAAATCAAAAAGAAAAACCAAAGCAAAGAGCATTTAAAACCAAAAAATTTCCATCTAAAAAGAAATAGGGCAAAAACGGCAAAAATAACTCCATAGTAATGAGTTAAGAAATTAAAATCACATAACACAAGTTTATGTGTAACCTCCAAGGTTTGCATAGCCAAAATCACAAGCGAACCCAAAACCCCATCTATGCACACCAAAGCTATTGAACATAGTAAAACAGCAATGAGAATCAATATAAGTCTAAAACGAATAGAATATTCCGATATTCTCTGCACAAGCGACATTTTCTCTCTCAAATCCATACGTGCTAAAATATAGTAAAAAAATTACTATGTTTCCAAAATGGAACAAGTAGTTATAATAGGTTCGGGACCGGCAGGGCACACTGCGGCTATTTATTTGGGCAGGGCAAAAAGAGAGCCTCTTATGTTTGAGGGCTTTATGGCAGGCGGCATTGCCGCCGGCGGGCAGCTCACAACCACTGAAACCATCGAGAACTTCCCAGGCTTTGCAGATGGAATTTTAGGCTCCGAGCTTATGGAGCAAATGCGCAGACAGTCTTTGAAAAACTCTGTTCGCATAGTTACAGAAACGGTTGCTTCGGTTGATTTTTCAAAAAAGCCTTTTGTGCTAACTCTGGAAAGCGAAGAGAATATAGAGGCAAAAAGCGTTATAGTTGCAACAGGGGCAAATGCAAAAGTTTTGAACATTCCGGGCAGCAAGCAATACTGGCAAAAGGGAATTTCTGCCTGCGCCGTGTGCGATGGGGCACTTCCCATTTTCAGAAATAAAACCATAGCTGTTGTTGGCGGCGGAGATACCGCAATGGGAGAAGCGGAGCATCTTGCAAAATTTGCAAGCGAAGTGGTGATTATCCACCGCAGAGATGAATTCAGAGCAAGCCTTGTTTTGCAAGAGAGAATAAAGAGCAATCCAAAAATCAAAATTATGTGGAACAGCATTCCAATTGAATTTAAGGGAGGCAAATTTTTGGAATCGGTTGTTTTGCAAAATACTCTCACAAAAGAAAAAACAGAGCTTGGGATATCTGGATTTTTTTATGCCATTGGGCATAACCCAAACACAGAATTTTTAGGCGGGCAGTTAAAGCTAGATGAGCAGGGATTTATAATAACAAAGCCAGGCAGCACAAAAACAAGCGTAGAAGGAGTTTTTGCAGCAGGCGATGTTCAAAACCCGCACCACAGGCAAGCAATAATAGCCGCAGGCTCAGGCTGTTTGGCTGCGCTTGAATGCGAAGAGTTCATCAATCTTTATTGAGTACCTTCTTCAATTCCTTGCTAGGTTCAAATACTGGTTTTTTGCCGGCTTCTATTTCTATTGGTTCTCCAGTGCGAGGGTTGCGTGCCTTGTAGCCATTTCGGTTTCGAATTTTGAAACGCCCAAAACCGCGAATCTCAATATTATTGCCCTCAATCAAAGAACGCGCAACAGAGTCTAAAAAACATTCAATTATTTTCTTTGTTTCTATTTGCGGTAAACCCGTTCTAGATGAAATATCATTCACCAAATCTCTTTTTGTTACATTGCCTATTCCTTTCATATTATTTTTAATTCTCCTTGTTTAATCGCTTAAACTCGCTTCCCGCTACTTTGTCGAAGGGGTCTATTTGTAAAATATTATTTAAATAATCAATATACTTAGTGGTATCACCGAGTTGCATATAGGCAGAACCGAGTTGCATCATAACAGAAGTGTTTACTGGCATTTTTGCCAAAGCTGTCGTTAAATGCCGTATAGCCTCTTTGTATCCTCCGTTTGCGTTCAATATAATGCCTATGCGATAATGTGCGTTTGCGTGTGTAGAATCTAATTCGATGGCTTTTAAATATGCCTCCAAAGCATTTTTTGTTTTTTTGCGAATATCTGATGGACTGCCGCTTTCGTTTGCCTCGCTGAGGTAAAGCTCGCCAAGGTTGAACCAGGTTTGGCAATCGTAAGGGTTTATTTTCAGAGCTTTTTTGTAAAGGTCTTCTGCGTTTGAATCGCGTTTCAAATAGAATTCTGCCATTCCTAGGCGTGCTATATAACGTGAATTGTAAGGTTCAACTTTAAACGCTTTTTCCAGATATTCATACGATTTTTTAAAATCCCCTCTTTGCATTATATAACGTCCATATTGGTAATTTGCTTCCGCCGCTTCGGGACTTTTTTTCAGTATGGTTTTGAACATACTCTCTGCACTGCTCCTTAGGCTTGTATCTGGATTTAGCCCTGATATGGCGGCTTTGGCGGTTAATAACTCTGCATTGCCTGGATATTTGCCTAATGCGGTCTCTAGCCCGCTTAACGCAGTTTCAAATCTTTTTGAATAAAAATGCCCATAAGCCAAATCCACTAAAACCGATATTGGCGCTGAATTTAGGGAAACTCCATTTTGCAAAATATAAACCGCCTCTTCTGGATAACCCGCTTCCAAAAGTAAATGCCCAACTCGCGCAGCAAGCTTTGGATTTTCCAAAAACAATCTCGATACTCCTTGTATGGAAACTGGACCTTGTGATTCCATTGGTTGGGAATCCGTATCTGATTCTGCATTTTCAGTTAATTCAGGAGTTTCAGGAGCTTTAGCGGTTTCAGTTGTGTCAGTTGATTCTGTTAAGGTATCCGATTTTTCGTCTATACCTTCTGGAACAACTGGTGGCGGCGGCAATTCAAAAGACGTGGAATCTTGTTTTTCAAATAGTTGGATCCCCGTAATTTGTTGAAATTGCTCAACTATTTCTTTTCCATAACTTGAAAAAATAAAATTTGGCAAAAAATATAATGCAGCCCCGCTGGCAAGGAGCAAAAGAACCAAAAAGACACCTATTTTCTTTATGAAACGTTTGTCTTCTGGCGCAAGCCGTGAATAAAATATACCTAATGGATTTGCCACAATGGAGAATATACAATTTTTTACATTTCTATTATGGAAAAAAAATTCATAGCAGGGCTAATTGCACCTGATGTTTTGCAAAATGCTATTTCAATAAAAAAATGCGAGATTTTGGAAATTCGCTATGATTTATTTGAGAATATGGATGACTGGTCCGGTCTTTTGCAAAAAGTTTCTGAGCTTAATCCAAAAGCTCTAAAACTTGGCACAATCAGGCTAGAAAAAGACGGTGGAAAATGGGAAAATTCTAGAGCAAGCGAAAGAATTGGTTTATTTGACAAATCCTTAGACTGGATAGACTTGGAAAGAGGAATGTTAACCGAAAAAAGCAAACATAAAATAATTTGCTCTTGGCATTTATTCGACAGAGTTCCAAATATAAGCGAGTTAAGCGAATTTGCCGAGGAATGTTTAGAACTTGGGATTCAAGGGTGCAAAGTAGCCGCTATGGCTCATTCAAAAACCGATGCAGAACCCTTATACGATTTTGCAAAAAAATACGGAAAAAAATTTGAACTATTCGCTGCCTTTGCAATGGGCGAACAGGGAAAGGAAAGCCGCATTCGCTCTTTAAAAGAGGGTGCGAATTTAACTTATGCATCAATTGGAAAAGCTCTTGCTCCGGGGCAATTAAGCGTAGAGGAGATAAATTATCAAACCGACTGAAGCTAGCAGAGCTATTGCTATTTGTGCAATCCAAATGATGCGCGAAATTTTATAGGCTTTTTGCCTTTTTATGCTCCAAAATGGTTCGTCTGTGTTTCGCATTATGCCTTCTTTTTTGTTTTGCTGGCAGGCACGTTTTTGCCGCCTTCAATTTCAAAAAATTCTGGGGTCAGAATTGTACCTTTGCAAAATACCATAGCTCGCGCAATGGCATTTTCCAACTGGCGAATATTGCCGGGCCACATTTGCTCTTGAAGCATAGATACGGTTTCTTCACTTGCCTCTTCCACGGCTCGCCCGTTTTCTTCGTTGAATTTGCCAATAAAATAATTCAGCAAATCTGGAATATCATCTGTGCGTTCCCTGAGCGGTGGAATATGCACAGGTACAACGCTAAGGCGATAATATAAATCTTCCCTGAAATTTCCATTTTCCACTTCTTTTTTCAAATCCCTATTGGTGGTACAAATTATGCGAACATCAACTTTTATCTCATCGTCTCCGCCAATGCGTACAACTGTGCGTTCTTGCAAAACACGTAGTAACTTGCTTTGAGCGGCAAGCGGCATCTCGCCTATTTCGTCTAACAAAAGAGTACCGCTGTCTGCAAGCTCAAATTTGCCGCGCCTGGTTTTCAAGGCTCCTGTGAAGGCTCCTTTTTCGTGCCCAAAAAGTTCGCTTTCTATCAAAGACTCTGGCAATGCGGCGCAATTTATTTTGATAAATGGATTGCCAGCTCTCAAACTTTGGTAATGCAGGGCGCGGGCTAAAACCTCTTTTCCAACCCCAGATTCTCCCGTTATTAAAACAGAAGCATTTGTGGGTGCAACTGTTTCCACAAATTTATTGAGTGCAACAAATTTTTCGCTGTGCCCAATGAAATTTTTTTCGCAAAGGCGTTTTTTCAAAACGGTATTTTCCATTCTGTACTTGTATTTTTCAAGTACCATAGCAACAGCGTGTTCTATTATTTCTGCGTGCTCAAAATCTTTTTTTTCTATAAAATGGTCTGCGCCGTTTTGCAGAGCCTCTACTGCCATTTCAATGGAACCAAATGCGGTCATCATCAAAAAGGGCTGCGAAGGGCGGTCTTTTTTCACTGCTTTCAGCAAATCCAATCCTGTCATTCCGGGCATTTTGTAGTCTGAAATTATTAAATCTGGGTTCACAACCGAAATTTGCTCCAAAGCTATTTGCGGATTTGCCGCAACCGTGCAGCGATGCCCGTTGAGTTCAAGGCTATCTGCCACCATATCACGCATAATTTCTTCGTCATCAACTACAAGTATTTTTGCCATTGGGGGTAATATAGTAAATGCAACTAAATCCCCTCCGGCATCCAGTGCATAATCCTCTTATATTCAACGCTTTTTAGCTTCTCTTTCCAAAAATCGTCCCCAGTCATTTTAGCTAGATTTGCAACTGCACACCAATAGCGAATGCTATTCGGTGCTCTTTTTGCGTAAAGAGCTTCGCTCTCTTTGTATATGGAAACTGCCTCTTGAACCTTGCCCAATTTAAAAAGCATATCTGCTCTGTTTTGCAAAATTATGGGATGCTTTGGGTAGCGTTTTAGCAATGCATTTGCAATTTCCAAAGATTCTGCGTATTTTTTTTTATCGTAGAGAATCCACATAAAAGTGTTTCCAAAAATGGGAGAAAATAAAGGGCTGTTCGCAAATCCATTTTTCAGGTCTTCCAGATTAGACTCGGTAAAGGGATTATAGTAGGCATAAACTGCGTAAAACGCTTTTGAATCCAAATCTTCAAGTTTTTCAAAAATAAGCGCGGCATTTCGTGCTTCCAAAATGCTCTTTAAGGTATTGCCCAAAATGGAATTTACCAAACTTATCTCATAAAGGCGAAGCGGTTCCCAAAAACCTCCAGTTTTGCAGTTTTTCAAAGCTAACAATGCAGAATCCAAATCCAAAGTATCGCCCAAATCGTCAAAACGGCTAACAAACGCAATCCCTTTCAAAACACACTTGCTGGAATCATCTTTTGCCATCAAAGATATTTCGCTGAATGCTTTATTGTAATTTGTTTTGTATATATTATCCAAAACGCTTTCTGCATCTCTTGCAAAAATTGTCTGAACCCCGATACCCAGGATTGTTAGGATTATCAGGATTTTTAAATATCCAGCCATTAGCTCCCCCTATTAGCCAAGTACTAACAAATGATTCTCTATATTAAAGCTAAATGTAGAAAAAAATGTTTTCCATTTTGCTGATTTTTTTTCCTTTTCTGTTGGCACCCAGCCGTCTATGTGGATTTTTTTTCCTATTTTGCTTATTCTAATAAAACGTTCAGGTTCATTTGTAGTTTTTATCACTTTTATGTCTGAACGCATTTTAATGTCCAAAATAACTTTTTTTATTGGAAATTTTGACAAAACCCTGTAAATTTTTTGTTGAGTTTCTTTTGCATAATAAAAACCTGCAATATGAATTTCCTGACTTTTAAATTCAACCAAACAACAACATAGATATATGCAGTTTTTCACCAATTCCCGGTATATGTAGTTTGAATTTATATCCGACTTTGCCACCACAAAATGCATAATGAAACAGCGAACTTGAGGAATTGAAGAAATTATTTTTTCCAATTCGCAAATAGAATTTAAGTCCAATACCTTGCAGCTTATGCTCAAGACTTTTGAATTTGATGCTATTTGCATATTTTGAGAAACATCCAAGTATCTGCATCGCCATTTTGTATTATTTTCTAAAAAATCGTCTGTTAAATAATTTTCGCTGTTATTGCAAGGGCACTTTTCAATTTCTTTGTTTTCCAATTCAATTACAATTTTTTGCTCATCTCCAAATTCCAAGCCTATAACTCTGCCAATGCTTTTTGTTTCCGTATTGTAAATACGGTCGCCAATTCGAGCATTCTCGGCATCTTGGGGAAACAGCCTGTATAACTCGGCAGTTTTACTTTCACTGCCCTCAACTGATGGTACTTCAATTTTTTCGCCGTCCTGTTTTTTAAGAACTATTTGCGGCAAGGAACCGTGCATTCTGTTAATCGCATCTACAAAACATATTCCTTGTTCTGGATGAAAAACATTATCTCCAGGTTCCAAACTCCCTGCTCCCCAAATTTTACAAAACCCAAGAGTTGGATATTCTTGCAACTCCGCAAATTCGTTTGTTGCATAAATTACTATATCCTCACACTCATCACATTTGCAAAATAAGGGCTTGTTGGGCGGAATCTCGTTTTTCCCGTAATTTTTATCGTATTTCTCTTGAGAAAATATTTTGAATTTTCTCAGTTGTGCGCATTTTTCGCAAAATATTTCGCTATTGAAAAAATGTATTGGAAAAAGCGATGCGTCTCTTGACAAGATAAACCTCTAATAACTCCTAAAAATTTTTTGCCTTTCCCATTCTGTAAACACACTCATTTTTACCGATGCACTCTATAATTTCCCAAAGCCCAGGACCAGCTCCAACACCGCAAATCACAAGCCTCGCAGGTTGAGCGAGCAAGCCCAGCTTAATACCATTGCTTTCACAAACTTTCATAAATGCAGCTTCAATGTTCTTTATGCAAAAATCTTCGTTTGGAATTTTTTCCAGTTCTTTTGAAACCCAATCTATATGTTCTATGCTATGCTCTGTCCAGTATTTTGCTTTTGCTTTTTCGTCTTCGCATTTTTCCGGTGCTTCAAAAAAGTATTTGGACATTGAAGCTAGCTCTGTTGTGAATTTTAGGCGTGGCTTTAGCAGTTCTGCAACTTTCAGGAATTTACTTTCGTCTTGGCAGTTCGGATAAAGTTTTTTCAATTCATCTGCAAAAAAAGAATCTGGCAATGCTCTTATGTGCATTCCGTTCATCCATTCCAATTTTTTTTCGTCAAATGCCACCGCTTTTGGGTGAATGCGTTCAAGGGAAAAGGCATCTATCATTTCTTTTAAGCTCATAACCTCTCTATCGTCTCCGGGGCTCCAACCGAGAAGCGAGAGAAAATTCACAAGGGCGTGAGACAAATAACCCAAATCCCTAAAGTCTCCAACTGAGGCTGCCCCCTTGCGTTTGGAGAGCTTGCCGCCGCCTGGGGCAAGTATAACAGGCAAGTGGCAAAAAAGCGGAGCTTCCCAGCCAAAGGCATTGTAGAGCAAAACGTGCTTTGGGGTGCTGCTTATCCATTCGTCTCCCCTGAGTACGTGGCTTGTTTGCATAGAATGGTCATCAACAACGCTTGCAAGGTGGTAAGTTGGAAATTTATCTCTTTTTAAAAGAACAAGGTCGTCTAAATCTTTGTTCGGGGTTTCTATTTCACCTCTTAGCAAATCGCTGAATTTTGTTGTTCCTTCCAAAGGTGTTTTGAATCTTATCACGAATTTTTCGCCTGCTTCAATCCTCTTTTTTGCTTCTTCGGGTGGCAAATCCCTGCAATGGCGGTCGTAGCCGTGTTCCAAGGTTTGCAGCCTTTCTTCGGTGCAAAAACAGTAGTAGGCGTGCCCTTTTTCTATTAGCTCCAAGGCGGCATTCCCGTAAATCTCCAAACGCTCGCTTTGAAAATATGGTCCTTCGTCCCAGTTTAAACCTAGCCATTTAAGGTCCCTCAATAAGTCATTCAAGGCATCTTCGTTGTATCTTTTGCGGTCGGTATCTTCTATCCGCAGGTAAAAGGTTCCACCGGTGGCTTTTGCGAACAGATAATTGTAAATAGCGGTACGTGCGCCGCCAACATGCAAATAACCGGTTGGGCTTGGCGCAAAGCGAACTCTAACGGGTTTGTTTCCTGCACTCTTATCCTCTTATGCGGTCGAAAGGACTTGAACCTTCATTCCCTTTCAGGAGTCAGCACCTCAAGCTGATGCGTCTACCAATTCCGCCACGACCGCAGCGATATTTGAATATAGAAAATTTTAATTTACTATATTTACGCTAGTTTTGCAGACAACGAACACTGTAAACACTGTACAGACCGCCCTTACTGCCGCTGTAGTAGTAGGTGCCCTCTTCGTCGTGTTTCATACCTCGGTAGTAGGCGTTGTAGGCATTGTACTCCGTAGCACTCCACCAGTAGCCGTAGTTGCCGACATCGTGGAAACTGCCATCGGAAGCGCCGAAGCCGCCAGGCCGAGCCGAAAAACCATACGTATCTTGACCATTACCGCCGTTGTTCCAGCCATCTGTCGCTTTCAAATACCTGCCCGCCGTCTTGCTATCGTAAGGACTTGACGTACCGCTTACGCCATCTAAATAACGCATCAGTTTATCCCAATCCGCATTGCTAGGTATATGCCAACCACTAGGGCAAATACCCTGGTGCGTTGCTCTTACTTGTGAAGCACAAGTAGTAGAATGGCAATTAGAAGGCAAGTTCATTGCTATTGTCCAACTATATAATCTACCGTACTTACTACAATTATCTTCGCTGTTGTCGTAACATCTCATATCGCTTACATCGTAATTCAAATTTTGTGCCATCCAAGTTTGGGTACCTATCTTTACCCACTTGTAAGACTTGCCATCGCGATCATCTTTGAACGTGCCGCTGCTCGTGCCAACAAGACTAGAACTGCTCGAAACGATAGAACTTGAACTTGGAATAACGGAAGAGCTACTCAGAACGATAGAGCTTGAACTTGGAACAAGGGAAGAGCTGCTCGGAACGATAGAGCTTGAACTTAGAACAAGGGAAGAACTGCTCGGAACGATAGAGCTTGAACTTGGA
Source organism: Candidatus Fibrimonadaceae bacterium (assembly GCA_031281275.1). Classification (GTDB taxonomy): domain Bacteria; phylum Fibrobacterota; class Fibrobacteria; order Fibrobacterales; family Fibrobacteraceae; genus Fibrimonas. The sequence continues at coordinate 1,558 of JAITFP010000086.1, read as the reverse complement.
ACAAGAGAAGAACTGCTCGGCACAGGCACGCTTGACGAATATGCAACAGAGGAACTTGAATTGTAAGGACAGGTGTTGCTCAAAATACCGCCAGAAGGGCAAATGGTAATGGTACCAAATAGACAAATTCTCTCATCAACAAAAATGCAATAACTATATGTTTGCACGGAGGAAGAGCTTGGAATCTGAACCGCAGAGCTGGAGCTTACCGTAACAAAAGAACTTGAACTAACAGTAGGTGTAACGCTCGAACTACTGAAAGGGCAAAAATCGCTCAACTCGCCACCTGCTGTACAAGTGGTTTGGGACGTAAAAAAGCATAATCGCATATCCTGATAAACGCAATACTTCATTGACTCGTCGGCAGAGGAACTGCTCAAATCATCTGGAGGTATATATGGTGGCGGCGGTTCAATGTTAGTGGTGCAAGAGAAAAAGCAAAGTGCTGCTAATGAAAGAAAATGGTTAGTTTTCATAGTGAACTCCATTATTGAGGATGTTAATTACTAAAAGTCATATTTAAGGGTAAATATAGAAAATTTTTCTATATTCCCCCCGTGCCTTTCCTGCTTTTGTTCATTGCCCTTTCCCTTGCCTTTGCTGAGGATTCTCTGAGAATTTCTAAAATCCATATAGAAACGAAAAATGTTTTTGATGATGCCGTAACCCATACTCCGATAGAAAAAAAACTGTACAGAATAGGAAACATAATTCATATAAAAACCAAGGAATCTGTAATTGATGCAAGGCTTCCTTTTAAAGAAGGAGATACCGTTTCTTATGCCGAACTACAAGAAGCAGAAAAAAACCTGCGAGCTTTGCCTTATATTAGTGATGCTAAAATAGAAGCGAAAAGAGATTCGCTGGGCGATGCGGATTTATATGTTGAAACAAGCGATAATTGGACTTTCACCCCTGAGATTTCACTTGGAAAACCAGGCGAGGAATGGCTTTGGGGTGTTGGCTTGCTGGAGCACAATCTGCTCGGCTTGGGGCATTCCATAGGGTTCTTTTTCCGGCACGAAGAAGACAGGGATTTAAAATACCTGCTTTTCAAAACTGAGGATTTTTTTATTCCACATCACAAATTCTACTTTACCCTAAGCGAAAACTCAGACGGATTTGAACGTAGCTTGGCTTTAAGTTATCCATTCATAAGCCAAGCAAAAAATCAGTGGGCGTATAATGCAGAAATGCTCTGGTCAAAGCGTGATGAATACGATTTAGAGGGTCTAAGAGAAGATTCCTTGTCTTTATGGCTTTTGCGTTCATTTGGCGGCGCATCTTTTAAAACATATTTGGGAGTTGGCTATGATTTTCACAGTATTAAAAATTGGATGAAAGATTCTAGATTAGGTTTTTCCATAGCGGCAAGCCGCATTCGCTTGGATAAAAGATATAATTTGCATGGGGTCAAATGGCCAGAGGATGTGGAAAGGGGTTATTATATTAAAACTGTTGTTGCAAAAAATTTCAAGGAATTGCAGGCAGAAAATGAAGACTGGTATTTTGAGCATATTATAAATTTATCGGTTGGAACAAAAAAGCATAACTTTTT
>JAITFP010000105.1 GCA_031281275.1 Candidatus Fibrimonadaceae bacterium | reverse complement strand
GACTTTTCAATTTAACCTAGGAGATATTTTATGTCTTGTTGCGAATCACCCTCTAACCACGAAAAGCTCAATGCGTGGGTCAAAGAGATAGCCAGCCTAACCGAGCCTGATTCCATTTACTGGTGCGATGGCACAAAAGCGGAATACGATGAAATGGTGCAAAGCCTTATAGATGCAGGTCTTGCAACTCCACTTAAAAAACGTCCGAATTCTTATTTGTTCCGTTCCGACCCTTCTGATGTGGCTCGCGTGGAAAGCCGTACCTACATTGCCAGCAAAAGCAAAGACGATGCAGGTCCCACAAATAACTGGATTGACCCAAAAGAACTTAAAAAAGAGATGACAGCTCTCTACAAAGGCTGTATGCATGGCAGAACCATGTTTGTAATTCCTTTCTCAATGGGTCCCATAGGTTCTCCAATCGCAAAAATTGGTGTTGAATTAACAGATTCTCCTTATGTTGTTATAAATATGCACATAATGGCTCGCGTTGGCACAAAGGTTTTGGATGTTTTGGGTGCTAAAGGCGAATTTATTCCCTGCTTGCACTCCATAGGCAAACCGCTTCTCTCTTGCCAAGACGATAATGGCAAGTGGCCCTGCGCTCCAATTGAAAAGAAATACATTGCTCATTTCCCCGAAGAAAAAACCATCTGGAGCTACGGCTCTGGCTACGGTGGAAATGCACTGCTCGGTAAAAAATGCCTCGCTCTTCGCATTGCAAGCGTTGCCGCCAAAAGCGAAGGCTGGCTTGCAGAGCACATGCTGATTTTGAAAATCACAAGAGAGTCTGACAGTAAAGTGAAATACATTGCCGCCGCTTTCCCAAGCGCCTGCGGAAAAACCAACCTTGCCATGCTTGTTCCAACAATCAAAGGCTGGAAAGTTGAAACTGTTGGTGATGATATTGCATGGATGCGTCCAGGCAAAGATGGCAAGCTATACGCAATTAACCCAGAAGCTGGTTTCTTTGGCGTTGCTCCTGGCACTTCTATGGATTCAAATCCAAATGCCATGCACTCCATACAAGAAAACACCATTTTCACAAACGTTGCTCTAACCGAAGACGGCGATGTGTGGTGGGAACAAATTGGCTACGATGCTCCGGGCAAGCTAATTGACTGGAACGGCAATGAATGGGTACAAGATAAAGCCAATAAAGATCAAAAACCAGCCGCTCACGGCAACAGCCGTTTCACAGCTCCTGCAAAGCAATGCCCTGTGATTGCTCATGAGTTTGAAGAGCTAGGTGGTGTTCCAATTGATGCTATCTTGTTCGGCGGTCGCCGCCCAAGCACCATTCCTCTTGTTCATCAGGCAAAGAACTGGAATCACGGCGTGTTTATGGGTTCCATAGTTGGTTCCGAAATCACCGCAGCCGCCCTTGACTTGAAGGTTGGCGAGGTTCGTCGCGACCCATTTGCTATGCTGCCTTTCTGCGGCTACCACATGGGCGACTACTTTAAGCACTGGATTGAAGTTGGCAAAAAAATACCCGAAGCAAGCCGTCCAAAAATCTTCTTTGTGAACTGGTTCCGCAAAAAAGACGGCAAATTTGCATGGCCAGGTTACGGCGAAAATTCCCGCGTTCTAAAGTGGATTTTTGAGCAATGCGATGGTTCAGGCAAATCCGTTGACACTCCAATAGGTTTAATGCCAGATCCAGCATCTTTCGACAAACCAGACAGCGTTTCTGACGATACATTGAAAGAAATTCTCTCTGTGGACGTAGATGGCTGGAGAAAGGAAATTGCCGATATTAAAGAAAAGCATTATCCCAAGTTTGGCAACAAGCTCCCTAAGGAACTTCAAGACGAGCTTGCAGCTATTGAAAAGAGACTAGGTTAATTTAATACTAAAAAAATCCTCGCTTGGAAACAGGCGAGGATTTTTTTATATATGGAAAATTGATTTTAGGAGACTAGTGGGGAGTAGGTAACCCCTCACCAAAACTCTCCCCACTAGCGGTTATTTCTTTGAGCTTTTTGCTCTCATCCAACCAAATTTTTGTTCAGCGTGATAGCGCGTATAGTCTGAATGCATATATATTGGCGATCCATCATTATTCATGCAACCATCATAAGGCAAATCAACCCTGTCTATTTTTGCAATGTAAACGCCATTGCCAAAACGGCGACCATCTTTGGAGAATGGATAAATGTTCACATTTACCTTTACCAAGCCATTTGTTGTTAAAACTTCTGGCTTTCCGAAGTTTTCAGCGGTCGGTTTTTTGCATTTATCGGTTTCCCTTATCCTACCAACATTAGTTTGTTCTTCGGGGGCATAACTTGGTCCCTGCACAACGCTACGGAATTCCTTTTCGCTAACAGTTTCGCGATACTGAGTAACAAAATTGCCCAACTGATCGTAAAGAATAACCGAAATTTGGAAAGGCTGTTTTGCAAGCAAGCTGAAGTTCAGGCAGTTTATGCGTGGGTCTTGTTTGCTTGAATCTGCAATGCAGCGAGTTGGAGCAATACGCCCATTGCTGCCCACAGAGCTTTCATTTGCAAAACCATTTTTAACAAAAGCATATCCACCATTGTCGGCTTGTTTTTTGGGATCTGCTATTCCATAAGGTCCGTAATCACTAACTTCTGGCGGCAAACCGAAGAGTTTTTGCATTTCTTTGTCATCTCGCCATTCCGCATAAGTCATTGTTCCATTTGGAGTTCTTACCATGCCACTCGCATTTGGGAAAGCCGTTAAAATCAATTCGCCAGCTCTTTGCGGAGGTATGGGAGTTCCTGTTTTCCCAAAACCGCGAACCGTGGTATTTGTGCTCAGATTAGGATCTTCAGAAGCGTCAACCATTTTTCCTAATACGGGGTCCCAAATCTGGTTAATTTTCGGGAATGGACCAGAAGGTGGCAATTGTCCACAAACAGCGCAATTACCGTCAGATGGATTTCCTGTGAACCACTCATTTACAAAATCTGGTTTAACTGGGTTTTTGTCGCCTGGTACTGGTTCAAATGGTTCCAACTTCATTTGCGTTGAATTGGGAGCCCACTTAACTTTTGTAGCTTCTACTCCAATTGAAGATTTTATATACCAGCTATCGCTTGGCAAGGTAAAACCTTTAGTGTCAGTATATCCAGCATCTCTCAAATCACCACCTTTTATATTAAAAGACAAAGAATCTCCACCACTTATCACGAAATTGCAATTGGTTTTGCTATCGCATTCGTTTCCTTCTATTATGTAAATATAACCATTTGAGCCGTCTGCATCTTTAAATTTTATGCTTGAAAGCTTGTAACCGCTTACATCTTTTATAGTTGGGTCGGATTTTCTTATTATTATGGGGAATTGGTCTGAGTTAATGAATTTTTCTATGGATTCAAGGTCTAATTTGGTGCTAACCCAAATCATTGTTTCGCTTTTACCATCTTTTACGGTTGTTTCTGCCTTTTTGATGTAAGGAGCGCCAAATTGCGAAGGCACAAGCTCAGTGAGCCTAAAAGTAAGCCTTAGGTGCGATGACGTGATTTGCCTTTCTGCATAAAAGAAGTTGATTGAATGCATAGATTCATCTGCCCAGCCTCTTGCTCTAGCTATGTCGTTTATACTAATGGATTCACTGACTTCCTGATGAACACCTCCTAAATCTATTGCCAATATTCCATCTATAAAGACCCACATATCATCATCGCCTTTAAAGGCAAAGTTATCGTTATTGGCTGCCACATATTTAAATTCCCCAGAGCCTGCAACTGTAAAGCCGTAATTATGCTTAGTACCGGAAGCTGGATTTTGCTTGCCCCAAGTTTCGCTATCTGGATATTTATCCAATGGGAAATACGCATCATCGTTTATTTCGCAAAGTCCATTGTTGCATCTTAAAGTCATCACTTCTTTAAAAACTTTTGCTTCAGGAACATTGGTGTACCAATTTTGCAAATATTCTCCATAGCACATTTTGGCTGAAGGCAGGTTTGTGGGTATGGGTCTTGCGCAATAACGACCACTTGCAGCTTTTTGTTCCCAAGTGGTTCCTTTTCTTTCGTCTGCCGAACATTGACTGTAATCCAATGAATCTCTAACCATGCCTTTGGTGGCTCGGCTACTACTTGTACTGCATTCTTTGTCTGAATCCGATTTGCTGTAGTCAAATTCTTGAAAACCATAATAGCCGTTATAACCAGCAGCCCGTCTTTCACTAAGACTGTTAGCTGGTGCATTGAAATCGCGAATTATGATATCCAATTCAGCTGTTTCTTGCCCCCAAGCGGTGGCAGCAAGGGCAATCAATACAAATGTGGGCATAAGAACTTTTTTAAACATAACACCTCCGGTGCAGGTTACTATAATAAATATATAAAATTTATTCAAATTATACCATGTTTTATAATGTTTTTTGGAAAATTGTCAAATTTATGTGATAAAACCCTCTCCTTTTACTATATTTCATGTATGCGCGTAGTTATTGTTCTCTTATTTTTGCTAGCTGCTTATGCTAGTGCCCAAGGCAAAAAAACTGTTGCAATAGGGGTATTTGGCGATGAAGGGGCAAAATTCAAAGCTATAAAGCCATTAAAGCAAAAATTTGAAAGCACTCTTTCAAAAGAGGGTAAATTCAAAGTTACAGACAATTCAACTGCCATTCTCAAACTTATGCGCAAAGATTTTGAATACGAACCTGGCACTATGTTATCTGACGATGATGCGCGGCAAATAGGCGAATTGTTCAAAGTGCAGTATTTGTGCGTATTGGAAAGTTCAAATTCTGGAGAAGGCGACTTTTGGCTAAATGCAAATCTTGTAAATGTTGCAGCAGAAGAGGCTTCTGTTGCGGCAAGTGTGCAAAGCAAGCTCTTAAACCAGCAAGACGTGAACCGAGCCGTTGACGATTTGGTTAGCCAGCTATTGAAACGGTCAGGCGGTGTATTCATAGACTCCAGATATAGAATGAACCAGTTAAGCCAAGAATTTTTAAGGGTTCTTAAAAAAAGAATAACATTTAAAGAGGGTCCTTGCAGCGCAAATAGCATGGTGGTGCAAATAGATACCGGAGAATGGAATTGCGAAGGGAAGCAAAACTTAATGTCTTGTAGCATAGATGTAAGTTTAGATGGCTCTGGTTGTACTAACGAAGCGCAGATGCACCTAAGAGGCACAGTTAGAGCAACGGATAAAAACGAAAAAGCGGCTATGGATGCGGCAAAAAGAGAATTGATTAACGGCAAACCTGATTTTATTAGGGATTGGGTTGAAGAACTGAAACCGTGGACGGGGATGGAATGACAGCTACAGCAAATATAAATTTAGGCGGCAAGGAATATTCCTTGCCAGTGGTAAAGGGAACGCTAAACGAATTAGCCATAGATATATCTAAGCTAAGGGATCAAACTGGCTATATCACGCTTGACGATGGCTTTGGAAACACTGGAAGCTGTACTAGCGCAATAACCTATATAGATGGTGATAACGGCATTTTGCGCTACCGAGGATACCCCATAGAAGAGCTTGCCGAAAAAAGCACCTTTATAGAAACGGCTTGGACGCTTATATGGGGCAAACTCCCAACTCAAGCCGAGTTGCGCCACTTTTCCATGCTTTTAACAGAGCACGAGCTTATGCACGAGGGTTTAAGGCACCACTTTGACGGATTTCCAATTGATGCGCCACCAATGGCAATACTCAGCGCAATGATTCAAGCGATGAGCTGCTACGATAACGCTTTGCTCAGGAATCACTTGAACGATGAAGAATTTGAAGAAGCAGCTGCAAAGCTAATTTCAAAAGTTCGAACCATTGCCGCTGCGGCATATAAAATGAGTACAGGAAGACCCATTATTTATGCGGTGCCAGAATATGGTTATGTGAATAATTTTTTGCACATGATGTTCACTTTGCCAAACCGCCCATACATAGCAGACCCAGATATTGTAAAAGCTCTGAACCTCATTTTGATTTTGCACGCAGACCATGAGCAGAATTGCAGCACAAGTGCTGTTCGCATGGTAGCGAGCGGCGGCGCAAACTTGTTTGCCAGCGCGGCGGCTGGAGTATCTGCCTTGTGGGGGCATTTGCACGGAGGAGCAAATCAAGCTGTTGTTGAAATGTTGGAAGAAATTCGCAAAACTCGCACCTCTGTTAAAGATTTTGTTGAAAAAGTAAAGCGCAAGGAAAATGGCATTAAACTTATGGGCTTTGGGCACAGAGTTTATAAAAATTTTGACCCTCGCTCAAAAATTCTGCAAGATATTGCTTCCAAAGTTTTGCAAAAACAGGGGCAAAGCGACGAGCTTTTAGATATTGCCCAAGAGCTTGCAGACATTGCGCTAAAAGACGATTATTTTATACAGCGCAAACTTTATCCTAATGTGGATTTTTATTCGGGCATAATTCTAAAAGCTATTGGCATTCCGCTAAATATGTTCACGGTTATGTTTGCCATAGGTCGTATGCCTGGGTGGATTGCCAACTGGAAAGAGGTTCACGATAATCCCAAGCAAAAAATTTACAGACCAAGGCAAATTTACATGGGAGAAGACACAAGGCACTACGCACCAATAGACGCGCGAACAGATTTGCGCCTTTCGTAGGCATTTGTATTTACGATGATTGTCCCGTGAGCAACAAGCCATCTATCGGTGGCTATTCCTGCTAAATCCATATCGTGAGTTGCTATTAAAAATGTTTGCCCAAATTTTTTATTGAGTTCCAAAATAAGAGATTTTAACACATCTGCATTTTTTTCATCCAAATTTCCGCTGGGTTCGTCTGCTATAATCAAACTGGGTCTGTTCATAAGGGCACGTGCTAGTGCTACCCTTTGGCGCTCACCTCCAGAAAGCTCGCGGGGCAAGTGACCAATTCGCTCCGAAAGCCCCACAATGTTCAAAAGATCTAATGCTCTTTTGCGGCTTTCGCTATAATTTTGATGAGCTATCCTAGCTGGCATAAGCACATTTTCAAGTGCGGTAAATTCCGCGAGCAGGTGATGAAACTGGAACATAAAACCCAGTTTTTCACGATGAAAATTGTTTGTTTCCTTACGGGAAAATTTTGACATTTCTTTTCCATTGAAAAAAACCAAGCCTCCTGTAGGCTTATCCAAGGCACCCACTATATTCAAAAAAGTGGATTTGCCAGAACCACTGGGTCCCGTTAGCACAGCAATTTGCCCTTCACACAACGTGAAATTGACATTTTTCAATATTTCAAGATTTCCGCCCGTTTCTCTATAGGCTTTTGATAACTCTTTTGTTTCTAGTAAAAATGGCACAGTGAGAATATAGTAAATGCTGATTAACTCTCTTTGGGACAAGGGATATGGGATAAGGGACATGAATATGCAGAAATAATGGCTTTTTTAAGCGAAAAATCATATCCCCTGTCCCAGAACATTTAAATATGAGTTAATCAGTGGCTACTATAGTAAATTATCTGAACCCCGTAGGGCTAAAACGATAAGCCTATACCCAAATTCATATCAAATGTAAAAGGTTTTTTATAAACGCCTACCATAAGTTCATAATTTGAATTATTGATTGGATAAATAGTGCCAATGCCTATATCCGAAAACATGCTTAAACGAGAAAATTTCCAAGAATAACCTAAATAACCTAACAAATCAGCATAATAACCTTTATTATAATAAAGGTTTATTTTTCCATTATTGTATGTACTTCTATTCCATTCTCTTATCGAATAATGATAAACATTGCTCATCGCCTGAAAATATAAACCATCGCCTTTTCCATTAACAAAATGACGAAGCCCTATGCCCAAACCCAGCCTGGACAGGTTATCTAGTCGTAGTTTTTCATCATCATAATGTACAAGCCTATCAAGGAAGGGACCTGAGCGGTTCCAAAAACTGGGTTGAATTATCAAAGAATTGCTTAGGCTTAATGGAATTTTAACTGTTAAATCCGCAATAAAAATAGTAGATTCGTCATCGAATAAACTAGTAGACAAACCGTTCTCCCATACGCCTATAAATATTGTCGAAAATGGATGAAAATAAACTGATATTCTTTGATTGTATTCCTCTTTGCTCTCTTCTGCGTTTGCACTGGAAATAAAAATAATTAACAAAAAAATAAATGCCAATGATTTATATGATGCTTTCATAATTAAATAAATGTAGAAAAATTCAGACAAATGACCGCAAAAATCTCCCAGTTTGAGATTTGGGATTTTTTGCGATTTTTTCCGGTGTGCCCTCCGCAATCACATAACCGCCTTCCTCTCCGGCTTCTGGTCCCAAGTCTATAATCCAGTCTGCGCATTTAATTACATCCAGATTGTGCTCAATCACAACCATTGAATTTCCGTTTTCAATAAGTTTTTGCAAACATTCCAGCAAACGGTTTATGTCCTCAAAATGAAGTCCGGTTGTGGGTTCGTCTAGCAAGTAAAGAGTTTTTCCGGTTCCGGGTCTGCGAAGCTCTGTGGAAATTTTCATTCTCTGGGCTTCGCCGCCGCTGAGTGTTGTGCTAGGTTGCCCAAGTTTAACATATCCAAGCCCAATATCTTTCAAAACATTTAGCGGTTTTGCTATCTTGGGCAGAGCCTTGAAAAATTCAAGAGCCTCGCTAATGCTAAAATCCAAAATATCGTATATGTTTTTGCCTTTGTAAAAAACTTCAAGAGTTGCATCGTTAAAGCGTTTACCGTTGCATTCATCGCAGGTTATTTGTACATTCGGCAAAATTTGCATCTCTATTTCCACCACACCTGCCCCGCAGCATTTTTCGCACCGCCCGCCGTGAACGTTGAAACTGAACCTGCTCTTTGAGAAACCTCTAACTTTGCTTTCTGACAGGCTTGCAAATAAATTTCTTATCTCATCAAAAACTTTTGTGTATGTGGCGGGATTGGAACGAGGCGTTCTCCCTATCGGGCTTTGGTCTATTTCTATAACCTTGTCTATGTGTTCCAGCCCTTCAATGCCTTTGTGCTCGCCTGGTTCCTCATAAGCACCGTGAAATTTTTTTGCAAGCGATTTTTTTAGAATGTGATTTATCAAAGTGCTTTTGCCAGAACCGCTAACTCCTGTTACAACCGTTAAAACAGAAAGAGGAATTTCAACATTTATGTTTTTCAAATTATTTGCACGTGCCCCAAGTATTTTAATTCTCGGTGTTTCTTTATTCACCTCTCGCCGTTTTTTCGGCATTTCAATTTTCTTTTTTCCGCTTAAATATGCTCCCGTCAATGAGTTGGGATTTTTTTGTAAATCCTTAATGCTTCCAAGTGCCACAAGCGAGCCGCCCTCGCTCCCTGCACCCGGACCTATATCTGCGATGCAGTCTGCTCTTTTTATTGTTTCTTCATCGTGTTCAACCACAACAAGGCTATTTCCTTGTGCCCTAAGTTTTTCCAAAAGAGCCAAAAGTCTTTCGTTATCACGTGCGTGAAGCCCAATGCTCGGTTCGTCCAAAACATAGAGAACGCCTTGCAAACCGGCACCCACGTGCCCAGCTAGGCGAATTCTCTGGGCTTCACCACCGCTGAGTGTTGCAGAACCTCTATTGAGCGTTAAATATCCAAGCCCAACAGCCTGCAAAAATCCGAGCCTCCCTTTGATTTCCCTGAATATTTCCGCACCAATTCTCTTTTCTTTTTCGCTCAAATCAAGTTCATCAAAAAATTTTACCGAAGCCTCCACAGACAAAGAGGAAATTTCAGAAATTCCCTTTCCGTGAAATTTAACTGCCCGTGCCGCCGCACAAATTCGCTCCCCGTGGCACTCGCTGCAAGGTTCAATGAGCATATATTTTTGAAGCAAACTTATATGCCACTGATCCCAAAGCCCTTGGAGAATTGGAACTATAACTTCCAAAACGGCATTTTGCGCATTAGGCGGCAAATCTTTCCACTTGGTGTTCAGCGAAAATCCTGTTTTCCTAGCTATCACTTTGTATTCCGCCATTCCGTGCTGGCTAAAAATCAAGCGGCCATCGGCTGTGCTTGCCAAAACCGCACCTTCGTTTATTGAAAGTTCGGGATTTATTAGCTTTGAAACCTCTATCTGATAAGTTTTTCCAAGCCCTTTGCAAATAGGGCATTGCCCTTGTTTATCGTTGAAAGAAAATAGGCGAGGCTCAATTTCCGGCAAGGAGATTCCGCATTTCGCGCATGCCAAATCTGCGCTCTGTACTTCATAAACTTCGCCGAACATAAATGAAACCAATTTATTGCCGCTCACTTTGAACGCTTGCTCCAGAGATTCCATTAAACGTGTTTTATTTTTTGCTTCTATTTGAATTCTATCTATAACAACATCTATGGAATGTTTTTCATAGCGCGCTAAAGTAGGCAAGGTTTTGTTCAAGTCATAAATTGTTCCGTCTATCCTCGCACGGTCGTAGCCGTTTTCCTTAAGCTCTTGAATTTCACGCCTGTATTCGCCCTTTCTCTCCCCAACAAGAGGTGCCATAATTATCGCAAGCTGCCCTGCTTTTTCCAAAAAAACATTATCCGCGATTTGCTCGGCGGTTTGGGCTTTTATCTCTTTGCCGCATTTGGGGCAATGCGGAGTTCCAAGGCGGGCGAACAATAAACGGTAATGGTCAAAAATTTCAATTACTGTTCCCACCGTTGAACGAGGGTTTCTGTTTATGGTTTTCTGGTCTATTGAAATTGTGGGAGAAATACCCTTTATGCTTTCTACATCGGGGCGTTTCATTGTGCCTATGAATTGCCTTGCATAAGCGGAAAGTGATTCTATGTATCTGCGTTGCCCTTCTTGAAAAATGGTATCAAAAGCGAGGCTGCTTTTGCCAGAGCCGCTAACTCCGGTAATCACAACAAAGGAATCTCGTGGCAGGTTTATGTCTATGCTCCTAAGATTGTGTTCTTTGGCTCCCAGAATTTCAATTGCTTGGGTCATATTGCAACTCAAGTTTTGTTATATAGTTTTCTCCATCAATTTTGCAATCGTAATAAAAGCGATTTTCGTAAAGCAGGGCAAGCCTTTTTTGCATATTGGCTATGCCTATGCCGCTACCGCTTTTGTCTTGGGGCGTTTTAGGGAAATATGTATTTGCGCTTTCAAAAATAATTTTTCCATTCTTGGAGCTTATTTTTATGTTTATAAAACTATCTTTCACAGAATTGCATATCCCGTGCTTGAAAACATTTTCAAACAGTGGCATGAGCAAGAGAGGAGCAATAGGTGCATTTGGTTCACTCAAATCCGTTTCTAAACTGAAATTCAATTCGGAACCATAGCGAAGCCGCATTAAGTTGGAATAATTTGTTAAAAATTCCGTTTCTTGCTTTATTGTCACAGTATCGTTTTCAGATTCATAAAGCACGGAGCGTAGCAGTTTTGAAAGTTGTAGCACAGATTCTTTTGCAAGTTCTTTGTTCTCGTCTATAAGGGTTAAAATGTTGTTGAGCGTGTTGAACAAAAAATGCGGTGATATTTGCATTTTCAAAAAAGACAATTCCGAGCTTATATTTTCAAGTTCAAGTTTATACATCGCATCTTTTGATTTAAACCACATTGTAGTTGAATAGGCAGACATTGCTATTCCAATTGTAAATACATAACTTATAACGCTTTTGAGAAGCCAATTATCATTTTTTATTTTCATAACACCAAGGGATACAACGTGGTCTCTCCATATACTAATCAAGAGAAGGGCGGCTGCAAATATGAGCAAATTTATGAATATGTAGAATATGCGTTTTTTTTCAAAAAGGAATTTTGGTATTAAAAATGAGTAGTTTGCATAAAAAGCAATTATAATTGCAAAAAATGGAATGGTTGTCCAATAACGAAAACGCCAGGCTTCTTCGCTCCCCTGATTTCCCATAACTATTGGAACCAGATATAAAAACAGCCATATGAGCAAGTGTATAACTGGAGGCGGAATATGCCACTTTACACGCCGCTTGGCTAACTTTATCATTAGAGGCTCTTTAGTCTTTCTTCTGGGCTTAAAAGCGTAACGAGCCTGAATCCCAAGTGGTCGTTCATAACCACAACTTCGCCTTTTGCCATAATTTTGCCATTAATTTGCAAATCCACATTTTCGCCAGCCACCCTGTCTAGCTCTATAATGGAATCTTTTTGCCAATTGAGCAAATCCCTTACGGTTATCATTGTTGAGCCAAGTTCTATAATCATAGGAAGCCGCAAATCTTGCAGTTGCTCCATATCTAGGCTCTTGCGATTGCTTTTTGCGTAGTCTTTAGGCATATATGGCTAATATAGTAAAATTTCAATTTCTATATTACTTTCACCTATAACCAAAGGAGGATTTTTTGTGAAAAAAATATTGCTCACTTCACTATGCGCGGCAGTGTTAATGTCGTGCTCATCCAGTAGAGGCATAGCTAATTCTGCCATAGTAGAAGCTAAAACTCTGCAAAATCTAGCAAAAGACAGGGGCGTTGAAGTTCCTGCCTCAACTGCCGAATTGATTGCCACAGCTGAAAAGCAAAAAGAAGACAAGCCAGAAGAAGCTTTGGTCTCTGCAGACGAAGCGACCTTGCAACTCCAGCTTGCTATTTTAAAGCAGGAAAATAAAAATTTGTCGGATAGCCTGGGAATAGCAACAGGTTCTTTGACCATTGTTCGTAATTTGCTTGAAACCCGTAAAAAACCAAGTGTTCAACAATAAGGAGGTTTTATGAAAATTCAAACATTAGCCGTTTTAGCCTGTGCCGCAAGCTTGTTTGCGCAAACAGAAACCATCCCCTGCCGTGCTTCTTTTAACGATGCGTTAAAAAACTATGCCGTGCGCGATGCAGCCTCAGACCGTCTTTATGCCATTACTGAAGCCAGAATTCAAGCTCTGGAAGGCATAGCCAAAGATGAACGCAAGGCTTCTGCACTTAAAGCCTGCAGTTTGTCTGTGGAAATTTTCAAAACGGAAGTAGAGAGAGTCACTTTGGCTCAGCAATACGCAGCCGTGCAAAAAGAAATTTCTCAGGTAAGAAATGAACTCATCGTTTCGTTTGCTACCGAGAATGCTACCATGAGCAAAGAACTGGAAATAGAGCGTAGCCTTTTGAGCGAAAGCCAAAGAGCACTTGCTATGAAAGAGTACGAGTTACAGGCACAGAAAGCTGAGGCACAAACAAAGCTAGATGCTTTGAACAGCCAAACCATCAGCGTTTACAAAGATGCCAGAGGTACAATTCTCTCTATGAGCGATATTCTGTTTGAGTTTGGAAAGGCAGATTTGAAACCCGAATTAAGGGAAAATTTATCGGCAATAGGCGCAATTCTCCAGAGCTTGCTAACCAATTCCAGCATAATAATAGAAGGGTACACCGATAACGTTGGCAGCGCGGCAACCAATAAAAAACTCAGCGAGCAGAGAGCAAGCGCAGTTATGCAATATCTAATAGAGAGAGGCATAGATAAAAAACGCCTGAAATCTGTTGGCTATGGCATGGATAAACCCGTTGCAGACAACAAAACCGAAGAAGGCCGTGCGAAAAATCGCAGGGTTGAATTGGTTATTAAAGATAAATAAGCTATCCCCTAGGGTGCGCTTGTTTTAGGCTATCTCTTAGCATCTCTGCACTAACGTGCGTGTAAATTTGCGTGGTGTTTGGGTTGCTGTGGCCTAAAAGTTTTTGAACAGTCACTATATTTGCGCCATTTTCCAGCAAGTGAGTTGCGAAAGTGTGCCGCAAAACGTGTGGGCTTGCCTTACCCTCCCAACCTATTGAGCGAAGAAGATTGTGAATATCGCTGTAAAGTTTGCGGGTGTTGTAGGGTTTTTCGCCATTTTTTGAGAATACAAAATTAGAGGGAAAACAAGGAATTGCATTTTTGCTCTGAAAATCCCTGAACTTGCAAAGCCATTTTATTGAATCCCTAGTTAAAGGCACAATGCGTTCTTTGCTACCTTTGCCCAATACCCTTACCAATTCTTCTGCAAAATTCAAATTTGCCCATGTTAAATTTGCGCATTCAGAAATTCTAAGCCCTGTTCCGTAAAGCAATTCCAAAATAGTTCTTGCCCGCAGGGTATTTTCGTCTTCGCCAAATTCCGTTTTGAATAAGTCTTCAATTTTAAAAGGCTCGCTAATCTCTTTTTGGGATAAAAAAGAAACCAGCCTTTTTGGTTTTTTGGGAGTTTTTATCACCGCAGCAGGATTATGCCCTAGCACTGCCACACGAACCAAATATTTCCCAAAACTTTTCAAGCAGGCAAGAGCTTGCGATTGCGTGGCTATGGCTTTTTTATTTTCCTTTATGCTCCAAATCCAATCTCTCATCAAATCTGTATTCAAATCTTTTGGCGAAATATCCTTTTGCAAAAAATCCAAAAAATCCTTTAATATACGAGCATAAGCCCTTATAGTATGTGGCGAAAATTTTTTCTGCGTTTCTAAATATGCAATATAGCGTTCTATTTCTGTGGAGAGCATTTTGTTAGTGGAACCATTCTGGGAAGTTGTTGTCTTTAAGGCAATTTATTATGTCTTTGTTGTGAATTTCGCTGTAATAGGCTTCTACTACATGTATGTCGTCACCATGTCCTTCTGCCTTAGCCTTATCGTTGGCTTCAGTACACGCCTTTCTTTTTTCAGATTCAGAATCTTCCGATAAATTGCAAGTTTTGCCATTGTAAGTTGAGCTTATTTCTGCCCCAGAAAATTTTACTCTTACTGTTTCCGTTCCTTTTGTATTTTCAAACGTACCGCAATTGATGATTTTCTGTTTTATTATTGCACCATCTTCATCTGTATAACTTTTTCCGGAGCCTATTATACCTAAGCAACGTGTGTAGATAAGGGAATCCTGCGTAAATACCGCTTTTGAAAACCTGTTATTATATTCGCAGCTATAATCATCTACCCCGCAAGAAACAGAAAATGCCTCCCTTGTCCATGTGCCTGCAAGAGAAGTGGAATTTCCATTGAATTCAATTCCTCCAAGAGACAAGGTTTGACCATTTATAGAATAACTTACTACATCGCTATAAATTTCCACTCTCAATACATCCAATTGGCAATCGTAGGATCTTTCTACTATCGTAAACGATGAATCAGTTAGGTTTTCTATTTCATACTGTTGGTATATTCCATCGCCCAGGTCGTTATCTTTGTTTTCCGAAGAGCTAGAAGTTTCTCCAATTGAACTACTGCTTTGTTCAACTTTTGTAGAACTGGAACTGTAAACTGAAGAACTGGATATTTCAGAAGAGGAATTTGTATTTTCTAAAATTGAAGAACTTGAATTTTCCTTTGCTGAACTACTGGATACTACTAAACTGCTACTACTTGAACCATCTCCTGTAACGCTTGAACTTGAATCTCCACTAGAAGAGCCGCTCTCGCCGCCTGAAGAACAGGAAAATATAAATGTCAAGGCAAGCGTTATGCTTGCTGCCAATGCGATTTTAATTAAGTTAGCCATTATAGGTAAAAATATAGAAAAATTTTCTAATTTACCCTACTATGAATCTTTCCTCTTTAGCTCAAAATAAGAGCATTGTTATTCAATGCCACGATATTCCCGATGCAGATGCCATAGGCAGTGCTTATGCTTTGCAGCGTTTTTTTAAGTCTCACGGTAGTGAAAGCAAAATAATTTATGGGGGCAAGGCAAAAATATCAAAACCAAGCCTTGTTATGTTGATAAGTGAGTTGGAAATAGAAATTGAATATGAGCCGGATTTGCCTTATGAGCCGGACTTTTTGCTCACGGTGGATTGCCAATATGGTGCAGGCAATGTGCAAAAATTTGAATGCAGAAAATTTGCCGTTATAGATCACCATCGCGCAGAAATTAGAGAAGATGAAAACACGGAAATTAGACCTTCGCTTTCAAGCTGTTCAACACTTGTGTGGGATATGATGAGAAAAGAGGGCTACGATTTTGATAAAGACCCAAAAACCAGAAATGTTTTGTATTATGGTCTTTTCACAGACACAAACGGGCTATCCGAACTTCGCCATCCCTTGGATAGAGATTTGGCAGATATAGAATTTGACAGGTCTTTGATTAAAAAGCTAAAAAATGCAGCACTCACAATAAGAGAGCTTAGAATTGTTTCTGCCGCTCTTGATGGTTCAAGAAGAATTGAAAATAAAAAGATAAATAAAAGAGTTGGCTTGTTCAGGGCAGAAGATTTTTGCGACCCAAATATTCTGGGATTTACCAGTGATATTGCAAAACAGGTAGACGTTCTGGATGCCTGTGTGGTGTATTGCCTTGTGGGAGATAGCATAAAAATTTCTGTAAGGAGTTCTGTTCGCGAAATTATGGCAAGTGAATTTGCAAATTTTCTTTGTGCCGGAGTTGGAAGCGGCGGTGGCAATATTGAAATGGCTGGAGGTTTTTTAAAAGCAGACGAGGATTATTTTCTTCAAAGAGTGCGAGACTATCTGGAAAACTATGATTTGATCTATGCGGGCAAAACTCCAGTTGATTTTGCTTCTATGAAACGCTGGCGCAAAAAGGCAATTCCCGTTGGTTTTGTGAAAACAGAGGATATGTTCAAAGAAGATTGGCCCGTTACGGTTAGAACTTTGGAAGGTGACATAGATTTGCGCGCAGGCAAAGACATATATGTTATGATAGGCATTGTGGGAGAAGTTTATCCCATTAAGCGCGAAAAGTTTGAAAAAAACTACGATGTTTTAGATACTCCATACAATTTAAAAACCGAATATATACCAGAAGTAATAGATAAAATAACAGGCAATAAACTTGTGCTTGTTGATTTTGCCCACTCTTGCCTTCCAAAAGGCGAAAAAATCGTGAGAGCCGCCCCCGTTGAAAAACCAACCAAAGTTTTCTCTTACTGGGACTCAGAAAAATATTTCTCCGCAGTAACAGGCGATTTTTTAACAGCAAACGAAACAGATTTGTCTGATTGTTATATAGTGAATAGGCAAATTTTCTTTGATACTTATGAGGAAATGACTTAGCATATTAAGCCAAGCCTCTTTTGTACTTTTCCCTTATCAACACCAAATCTTTTTTGTAAGGATTATCTTTGAAATCTGCAAAAGCCCACTCGGTTGGGCTAAAATTTCCTTTTGAATAGGTTAAAACCATATCCAGCCAAATTCCGCCCCCTGCGTAGAGCTTAAAGGGACCTCGCTTTGTTGAGGGTAGAACAATTTTGTCAAAATCCATATATCCCACGTCTATATTTAATGTGCGACCTCCGTTTTCGTTTTTTAGACTGTTTTCAAGTTCAATGGCTTTATTTTTATACATACCTATATTTTCTGGCTCAATAAGCCCCTCAAAAGAAATCACGCATCTGTGCAAGTTTTCACCCATTTCGGGTTGGTAGTAGCTGGTTTTGTTGAATGGAAAAAAGTTCCCCTTATGCTCCAAATTGCCAAAACAACTGGATAATTTATTAACCCATATTTCTTCAAAAGAATTTTGAGGAGCAATAACAAAGGCTATAAGTTTGGCAAATTCCATGTGTTTGAATATAGCAAACATTTGGGATAAGGGATATGGGATAAGGGACATGAATATGCAAAAAAAATGGCTTTTGAGGCAATTTTGTAAGAAAAATCATATCCCCTGTCCCTAGTCCCTTGTCCCAAAGTACTTAAATATGAGTTAACCATCATTTACTTTACTAGATTACCAAAATGGATTCTTCTAATTTTATTAAAGATTTTATAGTTGAAGATTTAGGCAACAAACGTTATAACTCTGTGCGCACAAGGTTTCCGCCAGAACCTAATGGTTATTTGCATATTGGGCACGCCAAAAGCATCTGTATAAATTTTGGCATTTCAACACAGTTCAATGGTGTGTGCAACTTGCGCTTTGACGATACGAATCCAGCAAAAGAAGATGTTGAATATGTGGATAGCATAAAAGAAGATGTTAAATGGCTTGGTTTTGACTGGCATGAAAATGAATTTTATGCAAGTGATTATTATGGTCTGTGCTATGAATTTGCCGAACAGCTTGTTTTGGCAGGCAAGGCTTATGTTTGCCACTTGAAAGGCGATGATGTGGGCAAGTATAGAGGCACCCTAACAAGCCCGGGCAAGCCAAGCCCTTGGCGAGACAGACCCATAAACGAAAATTTGGAGCTTTTCCGCAAAATGAAAGCAGGGGAGCTAGAAGAGGGAGAGGCTTTTTTACGTGCCAAAATAGATATGGAAAGCCCAAATATGAATATGCGCGACCCCGCAATTTACCGCATAAAAAAAACAAGCCATCACCGTACCGGCAACCAGTGGGTTGTTTACCCTATGTACGATTATGCCCATCCAATAGGAGACTGGATAGAAAGCATAACTCATAGTATATGCACCTTGGAATTTGAAGACCACCGCCCCCTTTACGAATGGGTACTCAACGAAATTAAAGCTTTGATAGACAAAGGCTATGCCCCAAGCCGAAAAATGCCCACCGCTTTGCCTCGCCAAATTGAATTTGCCCGATTGAATTTAACCTACACGGTTATGAGCAAAAGGCTTTTGAGGGAACTGGTTGAACAAGGCTCCGTTCTCGGTTGGGACGACCCCAGAATGCCCACAATAAGCGGGCTTCGCCGCAGAGGCTACACGCCAAGCTCAATCCGCGAATTCGCAGACAGAATTGGGGTTGCCAAAACAGATAGCATAGTGGATATTCAGCTCCTTTATTTTTGCATAAGGGAAGAACTCAATAAAAACGTGCAAAGGGCTATGGTTATTTTAGACCCTTTGAAAATTGTGATAACAAACTGGGAAGAAGGCAAGGAAGAAATTTTTGAAGCGGAAAACAATCCCGAAAATTTGGATATGGGTGCGAGGAAAATAGTCTTTGGCAGGGAAATATACATAGAACGCGAAGATTTTATGGAAAATCCTCCAAAAAAATATTTTAGGCTTTCTCCAGGTTCAGAAGTTCGCTTAAAAGGTGCATATTATATTCGTTGCGAGCAGGTGATTAAAGACGCTGGCGGAAATGTAACTGAGCTGCATTGCACTTATGACCCAGAGAGCAGGGGAGGCGAAACTGCTGATGCCCGCAAGGTAAAGGGAACCCTGCACTGGGTTAATTGCGTATCTGCCCTTGATATTGAGGTTAGGCTGTTTGAAAATCTTTTCACATTGGAAAACCCTGGGGCAATTCCAGAAGGCAAAAACTATATGGACTATGTGGATAAAAATTCCATGACCATTAAATGCGCAAAGGCAGAGCCTTTGCTTTCTAGCGTAAAACCTTTTGACAGGTTTCAATTTGTTCGGCACGGTTATTTTTGCGTTGATTGCAAAGATTCTACTCCGCAAAAGCCCGTGTTTAACCGTATAGTAAATTTGAAGGATAGCTGGGGCAAAATTTCTCAAACATAACATCTGCAAAAACGCTTTCGCTCTGATTAAGCATTTTTTCCATAGGGCAGTAAATGCTTGCATAGCCTATCAATTTTTTATCGGTTTTCCAGCGGCTGTCTCTGCCTGTAGAATTTTTGCAGGGGGAATCCCAGCCAATTAATAGGCTTTGAATGTTGCATCTCTTGGCTTGCTTGAAAATGTTTGCATATTGCCCCTGAGTCGTGAGCAAAATGAAAATATCGTATTTTCTAAGCGCTCTTGCTATTATCCAGTCTGTGAATATATTATTGTTTGGTTTTGGATCCAAGATATTTGCTCTCCCAGAATAATGAACATTATATCCGCATTCAATTAGTTTTTTTTCAAAAGCTATTTGCGGACTTTCGCCCGGATGGTAAAAATGCTTTTCTATGTCTAGGGCTTCTGTGCTGCAATTCCAATCTAACCTCCGCGTTATTTCAAAACGCAAATAGGTTTCTATTGCGGCTATGTTAAGCCTGGAGTGTACCCTATGCTCATACCTGTAAAAGTCGCTTATGCGCTTAAAGGAAAAGCCGTCTATGCAAAAATATGCCTTTTTCATCACTACCTCACATTTTATTCCTAAAATGTTAGACGTAGTTCAGAGCAA
>JAITFP010000097.1 GCA_031281275.1 Candidatus Fibrimonadaceae bacterium | reverse complement strand
ATTTATTCTTTTTTGGAATATGCTAGGCAGCAAAATTTGCCAACAATATGGGCGCACCCTCTTTATCATTATGCAGCTAGGCAGTTGCCTCCGCAGGCTTTTTTCAACAAGATGCTGCTGCTCTTTGAACGCTTTGAAGTGCTAAACGGGCAAAGAGATACTTGGCAAAATATTTTGGTGAAAGAGTGGATAAAGCAAATGTCGCCAGAGACAATAGATAGATATACCAAGGAATTTTCCATTGACCCAAAAAATTATTGCGTTAATCCTTACAACAAATATATGTCGGGTGGTTCGGATTGCCATATGGGTATGTTTGCTGGAGCAACTGGAACTTATTTGCACGTTCCCGACTTAGCGGAAAAATTGAAAACGCAACCAAAATCGCAACTTGTGCTGGAAGCTATACGGAACGGAGAAATGGCTCCTTATGGGTTGTATCAGCACACCGAGAAAATGACCATCGCTTTGCTCAACTTTGCCTGCCAGTTGGCTCTCAATGCCCAAGACCCAGGTTTGGTACGCATATTGTTGCATAAAGGCAGCACTAATGACAAAATAATAGGTTTTATGATTTCCAATTTACTCAGCGAAGTGAAGCGGCACAATGTCACCACATCGTTCATAAGAATTTTCCAAAATTGCATGATGGGAGAGAAACCACCTCTTTTGAAAAAGCTGTTGATAAATTCGGCTTACAAACCCATATTCAAAGAAGCAGAAGATATATCAAAAACTCATAAACGTAATGATGAAAACTTGGTAAAAGATTATTATAACTCAATTATGAATATAAACAATCGCTTTTACGATATTCTAACATCTCGTTTGGATAAAAAATTGAGCGATGCAAATTTTGAAAATAAATTTAAAAATCTTTCCATAAATGAGTTGATAGAGAAATTGGAATTGCCTGCATCTTTGAGAAGCTACTTGGGTTCTAGTGGTTCGGAACAGAAATCCGATTTGAATCTATCTGAATTTTTAGATGGTTTGTCTTTTCCGTTTTTTGGCTCCACGCTTTTGCTCGCGGCACATTTTGCAAGCACCAAAACCCTGTTCAATGCAAGACCTGTTTTGCGTGAATTTTCAAAACAGCTGAAAAAATATGAACACCCAAAACGCATAATGTGGCTCACAGATACCTTTGGAGACCCAAACGGAGTTTCCACATTCCTAAAAGAAATGCACACAGAAATAAAAAGACTAGGTTTGCCAATTGATATGGTGGTTTGCAGTTCAACCGTTAAACCAGACGATAATTTAGTGGTGCTGAAACCTGTGAAAGAATTTTCGCTTTCGGCATATCCCGATTACAGCTTTAGAATTCCTATGTTTGTGGAGTTGCACAATTTATTTGCAGCCGGCAGCTACGACCGCATTATTTGCTCAACCGAGGGCATTATGGGCTTGTTCGGAATTTATCTAAAACACGCATACACGGTTGAAGCCTCGTTCTATTTGCACACCGATTGGCTTATGTTTGCTCGCAAGGTGCTAAATATAGAGGGGCACAATTTGAGCAGAGTACGCCGTTTGCTGCGTGTTTTTTACAACGCCTTTGACAAAGTGCTGGTATTGAATTCCGACCAGAAAAAATGGCTTTCTGGAACGCAGATGAATATGAATCCTGAGAATGTACATCAAACGGCTCATTGGGTAAATGAACGCTTTAAGCCGCACAAGCCCGATAAATGGGCTGCGTTTAAGTTGGACGAGAATTGCCGCGTTATACTTTATGTTGGTCGTGTGAGCAAGGAAAAAGGAGTGCTTGAATTAACTGCTCTTTACAGCGAAGCGAAGAAAAAATTTGAGAATGTAAAATTGGTTGTGGTTGGCAAGGGACCCGCTATGGAGCAACTGCAAAGCGAAAATCCCGATGCTATATTTTTCAATTGGATAGCACAGGATAAACTCCCCATTCTTTACGCTTCGGCAGATATATTGGTGCTTCCCTCTCGCTTTGATACTTTCGCAATGGTGGTGCTTGAAGCACTCAGTTGCGGTTTGCCTGTAATTGCCTATAACACAAAAGGTCCAAAGGATATTATAAAGCATAAACAATGCGGTTTTTTGGTTGAAACTGAACAAGAAATGCAACAAGCCGCCATAGAATTTTTGTCTAATGGCAACGCAACCGAATTCCGCAATTCAGCCATTGAACGTGCCAAAGCATATAATGCGGATAGCATTATAAATGAGCTGTTGCGTGTGGTGGGGATAAAATAATTTTCTATATTTTACCCCTATGAAATTTGGAGAAAAAGGGTTAATTGCGTT
Source organism: Candidatus Fibrimonadaceae bacterium (assembly GCA_031281275.1). GTDB lineage: Bacteria > Fibrobacterota > Fibrobacteria > Fibrobacterales > Fibrobacteraceae > Fibrimonas. The sequence goes on along the minus strand of JAITFP010000097.1, from coordinate 22,981 downwards.
TCCGCACGCTTTCTGATTTTTTGCAGAGTGAAAGTTTGGGTTTATTGGATAACTTGAATTTTCCGGCAAAGGGGGAGGTTTGCCATTCAGGCAATCTGGGCATCTCCGCACAGGCTTTGTGGGTAAGCGCAAAATTTTTAAAGAATTCAAAACCAATTTTAATAATAACAAAAGAACAAAAATCCGTTGACTTATGGCACGAAAACCTATGCTTACAAATTGATGAGTGCGACTTGCTCTCATTGCCCTTAACAAAAGAAACAGACAAAACTAGAGTTTTCAGCGGAATTTTGGAAGAAAAACTGAAATTTATCCAAAATGCGGCGGCAGGTTCTAAAATTGTTATTGCAAGCGCGGAGGCACTTAAAACAAAACTGCCATCTGCAAAACGTTTAAAAGAAAAATCCTTGAATTTGAAAGTGGGCGATATTTTAAGCGAAGAAAATTTGCAGGAAATTTTTATATCAAGGGGCTTTAAGGAACAGCCCGTTGTGGAAGGTGTTGGTGATTTTTCCATAAGAGGCTGCATCATAGACATAAACCCGCTTTTGCGTGAACATCCAATTCGCATGGAACTTTGGGGCAATACTCTGGAATCCATAAGAACATTTGATATTTTCACACAGAGATCTTTGGAAAAGTTAGAGAGCATAGAGATTTTCTCGATGAATTTAAGCGAGGAAAACGATAGCCTTGCATTTGATTTTTTGAAAGATTATTCAATAGCAACAGAAGATTATTATAGCCTGCCTTTGGAATTTTCAGAAGAACTCTCAAAACACTCAATAGTGAATTTTTCTGTTTTGAACAATGCCAAATATTCAAATCAAATAACGCCCCAAGCTCGCTCAAGTTCTGGCTTTGAAGGCGTGGAAAAAGAAATTGCACAATACAACGCAAAGGGTGGCGATGTTTATTTGCTGGCACCTTCACAAGGGCAGGCACTTAGGCTTTATCACTTGTCGCAGGGTTCTGCTGCAAAAGAAATTTTGGTGGGGCACATAACAGAAGGCTTTTGGTGCTGCGATAATTCCTTTGCCATTTTGTGTGAAAATCAAATTTTCAACCGCTTTGGGCATTTAACAAAAAAGAAACATAAATCTTCCAGTTTGCACAATGCGATTTTTGCAGACTCATTAACAAATGGCGATTACGTTGTGCACGAAGAATGTGGTGTGGGAAAATTTTTGGGGCTTGCCCGCATAGAGGCACTTGGTGCACAAGTGGATTGCGTGATGATAGAATACGCAGACAAAGCTAGGCTTTCCTTTCCTGTTGGCGATTTGCACAAACTGGAAAAACTCGTTTGGAACGAAGACGATGGCCCGCCAAGATTAAATAAGCTTGGTACCAAAAACTGGGAAAATGCCAAGGAAAGAGCCAAAAAACGCATAGCTCAAATTGCCAAAGTTCTTGTTGATTTATACGCAAAAAGAGAAGTTGCAAAAGGCTTTGCCTTTCCTGTAGATTCAAATATACAAGAAGAATTTGAGAACGATTTTCCCTTTGCACCAACGCCAGACCAAATTCGCAGTTCCAAAGAGATAAAAAGCGATATGGAAAAAGCGCGCCCAATGGATAGGCTTTTGTGTGGCGATGTTGGCTTTGGAAAAACAGAAGTTGCAATGCGTGCAATGTTCAAGTGCATAAGCGCAAAAAAACAGGTTGCGGTTTTGGTTCCAACAACGGTTCTAGCCGCACAGCACTTTCAGTCTTTTACAGAGAGGTTTGCGGATTGGCCTATAAAAATAGCTCTTGTGAATCGCTACAAATCAATTATTGAGAAAAAGGCAATTTACAGAGAACTGGAAGCAGGAACAATAGATTTGGTGGTTGGCACTCACGCTCTGCTTGCAGACCACGTTAAATTCAAAGATATAGGTTTATTGATTATTGACGAAGAACAGAAATTCGGTGTTAAACAAAAAGAAATGCTTAGAGAAATGCGGCTTTCTTTGGATACTTTGGTGATGAGCGCAACGCCCATTCCAAGAACCTTGCAACTCTCAATGACTGGAGTTAGAGATATTTCCTTTATAAACACGCCGCCTCTCAACCGCCTGCCGGTAGAGACAAAAATAATGGAAAGAGACGATAATGTTTTGGCCACCGCCGTTAAAGAGGAAATAGAAAGAGGTGGGCAGGCCTTCGTTGTGAACGATAGGGTGCAAAACATTGAAAAGTTGGCAGCAGAAGTGGAAAACTGGGTTCCAAATTTGCGTGTTGCCATTGCTCACGCACAGATGTCAGACAGCAGTTTGGAAAAAACTATGTCTGCTTTTATAAACAGGGAATTTGATGTTTTGGTTTGTACGGTTTTAATAGAATCCGGACTTGATGTTCCGAATGCAAATACGATAATAATTATGAATGCGCAGCAGTTTGGGGTTGGACAGCTCTATCAGTTGCGTGGCAGGGTGGGGAGGTCTTCGGTTCAGGCAAGGGCTTATTTGGTGGTTCCAGAAGGAGAGGTTGGAGTTTCAAAATCTGCGAAAAAGCGGCTTGCCGCTATGGAGCAATTCACAGATTTGGGTTCCGGTTACCAAGTTGCTATGCGAGATTTGGAAATTCGCGGTGCTGGAAATTTGCTGGGAATGGAGCAGCACGGATTTATAGAGGAAATCGGTTTTGAAACTTATGTCAGAATGGTTAAAGAAGCGGTAGCGGAATTACTGGGTACGCAAAGCGATTCTTCCGTTCAGCCAAGGCTTGAACTCCGAGTAGATGCCTATTTGCCGGAAACTTGGATAAAAGATGGCTTGGCTAGAATTTCCATTTACCAACGCATTGCAAGAATAGAGGCAAGCGAAGAAATTGCTGCCCTCGCTGGAGAACTTAGAGATCGCTTTGGTCCAATCCCAAAACCAGCGGAAATGCTTTTAACATCTGCGGATATTGGATTAAAAGCAAAAAAACTTTCTGTCACTGGCATAGCTCGCAAACAAGGTGTTGCCGTTTTAACTTTCTCAAACAAAATAACCGCAAAGTCACCTATTTTGGCAGACATATACGCAAAAAGCAAATTCCCCTTGCGTTTTTTGACCGCTATGCCTATGCAGGCAGTTGTTGAAATTGGGGCGAACTGTGCAGAGAAGGAAGTGGAAGGTATTTTGAAGTTTTTGTCGTAAATATTTTCTATATTGCTAACAAATGAATAAAAACATCATCAAATACTTGCTTTTGCTTGTCGTAGCGTTTATTTTGTCTTGCGGTAAAGTAGGAGAAGTTGGAAATAATGTAAGCAGTTCTTCTTCGCAAAATATTTTAGATGCTATTTCAGAAACTGGAAAATATACCGCAAAAGATTCCGTTGCTGCATATATCTATTTATTCAAAAAATTACCTTCAAATTATGTAAACAAAGCTACAGGTCAAACATTATATGAAAATAAAACTGGAAATACGTTTTCGAAATGGAATTTTAATCCTTGGACATTGCTTGGCGTAATGATTGGCGGAGATGTTTTTAACAACAATGAAGGTTTATTGCCGTCAGAAAATTCCTACCAAGAATGTGATGTTGATTACCACGATAATAGCAGAGGAACTAAACGCCTTATTTATACATTAAATGGAATTGTCTATTACACCGCAAATCACTATGAAAGTTTTGCGAAGATTTATTAAACTGTCTAAAATTCGTCTAAACACTGTTTAAACACTTTTTGGACACTGCTACATTCTTTATGCCATGAGCAAAATCTCAGACATTAAATGGAAATTACTATATTAACCTCATGAGCAAAAATATCACCATAAAAAAAGTAATAATGGGTTCCCAAGAAGACATAGACAGTGATGCTGGCTTTGTTGAGGGAACTCCGCAATATAGGTGGGATAAATTTTGGGAATTAGTTTTGGCAACAAATGCGTTTACCAAGCATTATGCCGATTTTTCCAAGCCGCTAAGAAAAGATGTGGTAAAAATGCAAAAATTATGGAAATAGACAGCATAAACATTCCTACAATTTCCATACAAGATTTAATAAAAAACAAAAAAGCTAGTGGGCGACATAAAGACTTGGCAGACGTAGAAGTTTTAGAAAAAATTTTTCTATCTTACCCCCATGCCTAATTTTTACGCTACAACCCCCATTTATTATGTAAACGATCGCCCGCATATAGGGCACGCATACACCACGGTTTTAACCGATGTGCTAACTCGCTATCACAAGCTTTTTGGCTACGATGCTTTTTTTATGACTGGAGTGGACGAACACGGGCAAAAAGTGCAAAAGGCAGCTGCAACCCGTGGCATTTCTCCGCAGCAGCACGTTGATGAATATAGCGAGCATTTCAGAAATCTGTGGCCTAAATTGAATATTGACTATGGATACTTTATTCGCACAACGGATGATTATCACAAAAAATTTGTGCAAGATTCCCTGCAAGTGCTTTACGACAAAGGGGAAATTTATTCAAAGGAATATTCGGGATGGTATTCGGTTGGCGAAGAGAGGTTTTTTGAAGAGAGCGAACTTGTGGACGGCAAAGACCCAATTAGCGGCCGTGCGGTTGAATGGCTGTGCGAAAAAAATTATTTCTTTAAAATGAGCAAATATCAGCAAAGGTTAATTGACTATATAAATGAAAACCCAAATTGGATTTTGCCTGACTTTCGCAGAAACGAAGTGTTAGGTTTTTTGAAAAAACCTTTGAATGACCTGTGCATAAGCCGCCCAAAATCGCGCCTTGCTTGGGGCATTCCAATTCCTTTTGACGAAGAATTTGTGACTTATGTTTGGGTGGATGCGCTTGAAAATTATATAAGCGGCGTTAAAGACAGAAAACACAAAGACGGCTCCCCTTTTTGGCCCGCAGATTTTCACATTATAGGCAAGGATATTTTAACAACTCATTGCATTTATTGGCCCACAATAATAATGGCAATGGGCTGGGAACTCCCAAAGCACGTTTTGGCGCACGGCTGGTGGCTTATAGATGGCTCAAAAATGAGCAAGACTAGCGGAACGGGCGTTAATCCAATGGATTATGTTGAAACTTATGGGGTTGATGTTTTTCGTTATTTTTTAATTCGCGAAATGGTGGTTGGCTTGGATGCCACTTTTGCCCACGATAGTTTTGTTCGCAGGATAAATTCCGATTTGGCAAATGATTTGGGAAATGGATTGAACAGAATTCATAAATTGACGTTGACGAATTTTGACGGCAAAATTCCAGCACCTGTGGAAAGCGGTGAGCAAGAAGCAGAACTGCTCAGTTATTCCCAAAAAGCCACTCAGTTTGCAAAGGAAAATATAGGAGAGGCAAAACTCAGTTTGGTGGTGGAAGAAATTTTGAATTCGGTTAAGGCACTGAACAGATATTTGGAAATAACCGCTCCTTGGAAACTCGCAAAAAGCACAGAGCAAAAAGACAAAGATAAACTAGCAACTGTTTTATACACAGGAGCAGAAGTTTTGCGAATTGCTCTTTCTTTGCTTTCACCTGTTATGCCGCAAAAAATGGAGCAAGGACGCTTAATGTTAGGTGCTGACGAAGGTCCTCTAAAAGGCGGAGAAGTTTTGGGAAAAGGCGAAGCTCTTTTCCCAAGGATACAGGAAGAAAAGGAATAAAAAATGTTTTCTTATTTTCCATACGTATTTGTAATTGTATTTTTTCTTTCTATACTAGGGTATGCCTGGTGGCGTTTTCGTTTTGTGTTCAAAAGAAAATATCGCTATCCGGGAGCTTTGCTCTTTGTGCTTTGCTTTGCTGTGAATTTTTTTCAAAGAGCGATTAGCAACGATGTTGTTGCGGGAATTTTTCAGGCAATTGGCTCTTTTTCAACGGTGTTTTTGGCAAACTGGGTATTCTTTTGTATTTTTTGGGATTTATATTTGGGCATAAGGCGAATTTTAGGAAAAAAGGCTATTGCGAATAAAAGGCTTAGAATGAGAAGAGAACCCGCTCTTGCAAGCGCGGTTGCGCTTTTAACCGTGGCATTTTTTTTAGTGGGAGCACCTTCGCAAAGCAGATTTAAAGTGACAACCGCAAATGAAACTTTATCAACAACTCCTAAAAAAACTTTGCGAATAGCCTTGTTTTCCGATATTCATTTTGACAATCTTTTTCAAAAGAACAAATTGGAAAGATTATTGGATTCCCTCCGCGTTTTGCAACCAAACGCTGTGTTTTTCGCTGGAGATTTGGCTGATATTTCAGCATACAAATTGCAGAAAAAAGGCTTTGATTCGCTGTTTAAGCAAATAAGCGCACCGCTCGGCTTTTTTGCTGTTGTGGGCAATCACGAAGGTTTTAGCATATCGGAAGAGCATAGCACCGTTGAATGGCTAAAAAGTTTGGGCAATGTGGTGGTACTCATGGACTCTACGGTTTGCAATGAATATTTTTGCCTAACGGGACGCATAGACCATAGCTATGCCAAAAAAATTCAGCGAAACAGAACCCCGCTAAATGAACTTATACCAGAGAACAATTCCGTTCCTTGGTTTTTGCTAGACCACCAGCCAAGAGGCTTAGACAAACAAGACGCTGGGCTTTCCCGCTTGCCAAACTTTGCCATGAGCGGTCATACCCATGCGGGACAATTTTTTCCGGCAACAATAGCAATCCGCTTTTTATGGTCATTGGTTTATGGATTTGGCAATTTAAACGGAATTCCTTGGTTTGTAACCAGCGGAATTGGTCAATGGATGCCAATACGCACTTTCACTTACAATGAACTTGTGCTGTTTGTGTTTGAGTAATTTACTATATTTTCCGAATGTCTGTAAAAACAAACAATAGAATACTGATAATGGACGATTCTCAAGCCCTGCTGAAAGTTATGACTCAAACACTCACTCAGCACGGCTATGAAGTTGAAACAGCCTTAAACGGTGCGATAGGGTTGCAAAAAATGGAAACCTTCCATCCTGGGCTTGCCATAATAGATATAATGATGCCAGAAATGGATGGTTATGTGGCAACCCGAAAAATAAGAACTGCCTACCCAGATGTGAACATTGTGATGTTTTCTGCCCAACCAGCCGCAGTTGTTGAAAAACAAGCTTATTCCGCTGGAGCAGATTTATTTTTACAAAAACCAATCAGAGAGCCTATACTGCTAGGCATAGCAAAAAAATACACAGCCACTGAAATTGCACCAGAAGAAGAAGAACACGAAACCGTTTTGCACTACGATTCAGACCAACCTTATACCATACACATTAGAACCTGTTATTTTTGCGGTTGCGACCACGTAAACTTTTTTGTGCCTCGCCCAGAAGCTTACGAAGAAATATGGGATTACGGCTTATTCCCAAGATATGTTCCCAAGGAAGGCTTTCCAAAATGGGACTTTATGCGTACAATGGTTGCTGTTTGCCCAAGTTGCCTCTTTGCCTCTTACGATATAAACGATTTTGCAGTGGATGCCAAACACACAAATTTCCCTTATAGCGGAGATGCCAAGCGAATTCTTTCAAGAGGAATAGCGGCTCGCAAAAAAATGATTGGCGTAGAAAACACAGAAACTATATTCTCTAATCCGAACCGAAATTTTCAAAGAGTTGCGGAATCTTTTCTCTTAGCAGAAAAGGGTGGAAACGGGCTTGTGATTGGCGATAAAGAGGGAGTTTATTGCGATATTGGCTTTTATTCAACTATGTCTGCAGTGCTTGAACATTCCAGAACTCAAGACAAAATTGAATTCCAAAACAGTCTGAGAAAATCTCTTGACCTATTTTTAAATCAGTTGAAGATTCACAATACATCAAGAATCACAAGGGCAAAAACATACTATTTCATAATAACTCTCAACATGGCAACCGGAGCCTCTATTCGCGCAAACGAAATGAAACTCGAATTGGAAAATTATTACCGCAAAATAGGCGGAGCAGATGATGCCACCCAAGAAGAGAGAATGTGGAACGAAAGGTTGCTGTATATCTGGAAAGAAGGCGTTAACGCAGATGTTGTAAGGGATATATCTTGGTAAGCTCAAAAATTTGGCATACCAGGAATTTTTAAGCCTTTGGTTATGGCTCCCACGCGTTCTTGATAAGCACTGTCTTTTTTAGCAATTGCCTCATTGAATGCCGCCATAATAAGGTCTTCCAAAGCCTCCACATCACTTGCATCCACTGCAACCGGAGCAATTTTCAGTTCGGTTACCTCGCCATTTCCATTTATGGTGATTTTAACCGCCCCACCACCGGCTTCGGCATTAAAGCTCTGGCTCTGCAAGCTCTCCTGAGTTTTCTTCATTTGAGTTTGCATTTTCTGCATTGAGCGAATCATCTGCTGCATATCCATTTTGACTCTCCTTTATGTTTTGTTTTTCTTTTATACCAATGGGTTTTATCCCTGTAAGTTTTAATTCCATATATTTTACAAAATCTGCAAAATGAGAATTCTCCTTTAAGTCTTTTTCATATATTAAGCCGGGTGGAGCTGGAGCTGGTGCTGGCGGTACCGATACCGGAACTGGTGCCTGCAAAACTTCCGATTTTTTTTTGGTTTTCCTTGTTCAAGGGAACATTTGAAATGTTTGAAATATTTTTCAATGCCTCATTTATGTTCACTACCCTATCCAGCCAAGCAATTTTTGAAAATTCAGCCTCTGCAATTAAACGCGGATTTAAGCCGTGCTTTGCAGAGCATTTTTCGCTTAGTTCCATTATCATTTTTGAAATTCGCAAAATATCGCCTTGGTCAAGTTCGGGCGCGAGTTTTTTCAAATTGTCCAAACTCTCCTGCGATATTTCAAGCTGCTCTGCGGAAATACCGAGACGTGCATAGAGAAAATTTCGCAAAAATCTTATAAAGCCATCCAAAAACACCTGTATTTCTGCACCAGCAAAAGTTGCCTTTTCCAAAACGGCAAAGCTGCCTTTTGCATCGTGGGCTTCAAATGCCTTGATGAGTTCAACATAAAGAGCATCGGGTGGTATTCCAAGTGCTTTTTGAGCGGATTCTGCCGTTATGGAACTGCCGCTATATGCAAAAACCTCGTCAAAAATCGTTAAAGCATCGCGCATTGAACCGTCTGCTTTTTCAGATATTATGGAAAGAGCCTCAGGCGCAACCTTTATACCCTCTTGCTCGCATATAAAAGCGAGTCGCTTTGAAATTTGCAAGGAGGAAAGCCTTTTAAAATCAAAGCAAAGCACTCTGGATAAAATTGTAGCGGGAATTTTATTCGGGTCTGTGGTGGCAAATATAAAAACCAAATATGATGGCGGTTCTTCCAAAGTTTTTAGCATGGAATACCAAGCCTGTTTTGAAAGAGCATGAACTTCATCTATTATTAAAACCCTGTATTTGCTATTCATAGGCGGATACTGCGTGCCTTCAAGAACTTCGCGCATATCGTCCACGCCATTGTTGCTCGCCGCATCTATTTCCATAACATCCATAGACAAACCTGCCGTTATGGCTTTGCAACTTTCGCACTGCCCACAGGGTCTTTGCTCGCTTGCCGCTGTGCAATTCAACATCGCAGCCAAAATTCGTGCCGAAGTTGTTTTGCCAACTCCCCTTGTTCCAGAAAACAAAAAAGCGTGGTGAATATTGCCCGTTGTTATAGCGTTTTTAAGAGTTTGCGCAATATGCTCTTGCCCCACCATCTCGCTAAACGAGTGTGGTCGCCATTTTCTTGCCATTGCTATGTAGGGCATAATGGACGATACAAGATTTGAACTTGTGACCCCTACCATGTCAAGGTAGTGCGCTAACCAACTGCGCTAATCGTCCGGATTTGCCTAAAATATAGAAAATTATCAGATTGTTGTCAAATTCTTTTACTATATTTCCACAAACTTAATGAGCCTCTCCACCACTCAAGCCATTGAACTTTTCAGCTTGCCTTTTCAAGAATTGGCAACTCTCTCGAATGATTTTAAAGAAGAACTCCACGGTAAAAATGTTTTTTGGGTTTGCAATAGACAAATAAATTATACAAATGTGTGCAGACTGCATTGCAGTTTTTGCGCATTTTCAAAAATAAAAAAGAATTCTTCACTTGCTTATAATATGAGTTTGGAAGAAATTTTGGAAAAGGCAAAAGATGCCGTAAATTTAAGGGCTAAAGAATTGCACATAGTGGGAGGGCTTCATCCTGATAATCCTTTTTCTTATTACACAGATATGCTGAAAATGCTTAGAAAAGATTTTCCAAGCGTGAATTTAAAATGCTTTACCGCTGTGGAAATTTGCCACTTTGCAAAACAGGAAAATAGGAGTGTAGAAAACATTTTAGCAGAGTTAAAGGAAGCAGGTTTAGACACAATGCCAGGTGGGGGTGCGGAAATTTTGGTGGAAGAAATAAGAAATAAAATTTGTGGACAAAAAGAAAGCGGGCAGGAATGGCTCGCAGTTCACAGGGCTGCGCACAAACTTGGAATTCCAACAAATGCAACTATGCTCTTTGGGCATATAGAAAGCATAGAACACAGAGTTAAGCATTTATCCATGCTGCGCGATTTGCAAAGCGAAACGGGTGGCTTTTTAGCTTTTTTGCCACTTGTGTTTTTGCCGCAAAACAATGCCCTTGGCAGGCAAGTAAAAAACAAGACTAGCGAAGAAGATATATTAAGAACCATAGCCGTTTCAAGGCTTTTCCTAGATAATATTCCTCACATAAAAGCCTATTGGGTGCAGCTCGGCATAGAAACTGCCTTGAAAGCTCTGCACTGTGGAGCTTCAGATTTGGACGGCACTGTTATGGAAGAGAAAATTTCGCATTCTGCAGGAGCAAATAGCCCAAATGAGATAAATGCTACCCGTTTGCAAGAGCTAATAAATCATCAAGGACTTGTTCCCGTAGAGCGAGACGCATTTTATAAATTTTCTACATTATCGTTATGAAAAAGTATTTACCCTTTGTAGTAGCGGCTCTATTTTTTTATGCTTGCAGTAGCAGCGATCCTAAAAGCAGAAAAGATGCTCTTTACATTCCAACTGATATGCCCGATATATGTCAGAATGTGGATTTTAATGTGGACAAAGGCATGCGCGAAACCTGTGGGGTAAAGCCAGCACGATATCAGGCTTACCGCAATGTGCCAATGCAAAGGTATTTGATAAATCCAAATCAAGCATCAATTGTGAAAAGTGGAGATAAAATTGAAATCCGTTTTCCCAACACGCATCCAGTTTCACTAGATGCGGAACAGGTTTCTGGAGTTACGTTTAGCGATTCAAAGCGGCTTGCAAAAATTCAAAACACAATGGATTACAAAGAATTTTTCAACGAAAAAAAACAGCGTTATAAACTGTTCAAACTCACAATTCCATCTGATACAAAACCAGAAATAGAGAATAACCTGTGTTTTAGAGTTCCTGAGCTGAAAGGTAGCGATAGAACACGTTCTGCTGCTATGGCTGCGCAAATGGAGTTAATCTCTTGCGAAACATTAGATCAATTAGTGAAAAAATATGTTAATTAATTATGGCTTGGTTTATAACTTTTTTAGCCATTGCCCTCATTGTAGCTACAGCTGGGGCTAAACATCGCGCAAGCCGGCGTTATAATTTGCCACTTGAAAACTCTGCGCTTTCTCTTGCCATATTAAAAGAAAATCTGCTGGAAAATTCAAACGAATACGCCTTGCAAAAATTAAAGGATTTTGCCACAGAACAAAATTTAACCATTCCAATGGAGGAATATCCGCTTGGCAAAGCGAAAAATATTGAATTGGACGATGATGTTTTTTTGAAGCAGGCAACTTGGCTTGATTCCATAGTTCCTTTGGAATTCAAAGAAGAACCTCAAACTGAAAAAACGTTCGCAAACGGAATTTTAAGGCTTTATAGCGATGATGCCATTTTCAAAGCCTTGAAAGAATTTGCTCAAAAATTTCCAAGCGAAAAACAGCAAAAGATGGAACAAGGATATCGCACACTTTGCGAACTAAGGGATAATAGCAAGGCAGATTACGATTCCTTGGAAAAACTGAGAATGGAAAAAGAAAAATGGGAAAAATTGGCGAGAGAATGGTTTACCGCATAACTATTGTTTTGCTTGGCTTTATAGGCTATGGGCTTACACTAGCTCGCTCGCTGAGTTTTTGGGATTGCGGAGAATATATTACAGCCGCCAATGTTCTTGGCATTCCGCATCCGCCGGGGAATCCGCTTTTTATTATGCTAGGCAGAGTTTTTATTTTGCTTTTTGGCTGGTTAAAGGGACCTGCTTTTGCGATGAATTTAATGAGTGCTATAAGTTCAATTTTGTGCTGCTTGCTTATTTTTGAAATAACAAAGAAAATTTTGCCAAAAGAAAGCCCAAGTTTGCTAGCTTTTTTTGCTGCTTCAATTTCTCTTTTTGGCGATACTTTTTGGTTCAATGCAGTAGAAGCCGGAGCATACAGCATTTCGATGTGCATAATAATGTTGCAAATATGGGCAACTCTAAAATGGAAGGAAACAGATAACAATAAATATTTGCTTTTAATCATATACATAGCTCTTTTAGGTCTTGGATTTCACACTTTTTGCTTGTTGCCTTTGCCTGCAATTTTTGTTTTTGTTTTGTTTAAGAGAATAAAATTTCCAATTAAATTCTTTTTTGCGGCTGCATTTTTAATTGTTTTGGGATTTTCCTCTCAGCTTTACTTGCCCATTCGCTCTTCGACTGAACCGATTTTGAATGAGAATAATCCTGCGGAATTGGAAAATTTTTTGGAAGTTCTAGGCAGAAAGCAATATGGCAATATGAATATGTTTGAACGTGCTTTGTATCGCAGAGCTGCACTAGCAAATCAACTAGGATTTTCCGAAAACATAGGATATTTGGGTTATCATTTAAATCAATGGCTGCCAGCTCCTTTGGGTGCGCAAAACCCCGGTGTTTGGGTAGAAGGCTTGCCCGGAAAACTCCAATTTTTTCACCGCATAATCTTTGAGTTTTTGATTATAGCAGTTTTTACGGGCGTGTGGCTTTACAGAAAAAATTCAAGTGTTCTTTTAATTGCCTTTATGTTTTTGCTGAGTTCTATTGGTTTAGCATTATATTTGAATTTGGCAGACGGCACAAGAACAGATAGCTACAATGCAAAACGCTGGAATGCAAGCATCAAGGAGCTAAGAAAATTTGTTCCAGATTCAATTCCAAATTTACCGAGCATTAGCGAGTTGAATGCGCAATATTCCTTTTACACAGCATTGCCAGCGTCTATGCGAGAAATGTGGATAAACGGCGCACCAAAAGCAAAAGGCTTAAAAACTTTTTTCACTTGGCAAGACATTTTAGAAGAACAGGGAAAAGAAATGATGGATTTGCCGCGAAAGGTTCACAGAGAGGTACGAAACAGGGATTATTTTTTCACTCCTGCCTTTTTATTTTTTGCCATAATGGCAGCAGTGGCGTGCAGTGCCGGACTTCAAAGAATGAGTTCCGCAAGGTGGAAAAAAATTGCCATTTATGGTCTAGCATTTGCGTGGCTTGTGCCTTTCATAAGCAATTTCAGTTCGCATAACCGCTCCCAAGATTTTATAGCAAGAGATTTTGCCATAAATATTTTAAATAGCGTTCCGCAAAACGGCATTCTGATAACTTATGGCGATAACGACACATTTCCTCTGTGGTATATGCAAATGGTGGAAAAATACAGAACAGATGTTGTTGTGATAAACGAAAGCCTTTCTTATAGCGATTGGTATAGGAAGCAGGTTTTAGAGAATTATCCAGATTTGAATGTAGTTGAAAGTGAGGGGAATTTTATTAAGGGGATAATAGAGAAGCATTGGCCCGAAAAAAGCATAAATTTTATGATTGGAGCAAATCCGCACGACTATAAGGAATTTTCCGAGAATATGCCGCTTATTGGGCTTGTTAGGAATTTGGGTATGGATAATCAAGAAGCAGATTCTTTGCTAATTGAAAACCTAGCAACTAATTATCAATATTCGGAACTTAAAGCAAGAGGGCAAGAGGCAAATGAACAGACAATTAACATTTACCGTTATTTGGCAAAGCTGGCTTTGATGAAGGAAAAGGAACCGAGCGAAGAACAGCAAACTACGTTGTTTAAACTAATTGGGAATTGATAATTTTCTACCTTACACAAAATGCGTTTGTCCATTCTTTTCATTTTGTTGCTTTTTGCAGGCATATTCCTTTTAATCTCCTGCACGGATTTTAAACGCGACAATCCGTATGATCCAGATGGCATCAATTATGTCGGAGACCAATCTTCGAGTTCATCGTCAAGCTCTGTGCCTAGCAGTAGCTCTGTTGCTCTGCCGCCTTCTTCGTCAAGCTCAAAGCCTAGCAGTTCTTCTGCTGGGAGTGTACCGAGTGGTGGCAAGGGCAACAACATATCGGCTTATAAAACCAAGATAATTGGCACACAGACTTGGATGGCTGAGAATTTGAATTATGCCGCCTCTGGCAGCAAGTGTGGCGGAGACGATGGCAAATTGAAAGATGATAATACGAGTTATTGCGACACCTACGGTCGTCTTTACAACTGGGCAACAGCAATGGCTTTGGATGCTAGCTGCGGCCCCAATTCTTGTGCTTCTCAGATAAACCCTAAGCATCAGGGAATATGCCCGGAAGGTTGGCATATACCTAATGACGATGATTGGAACAAGTTGGTAAATTTCGTTGAGAGCGGCAATAGTTGTAGTAATTGTGCAGCTAGTTATTTGAAAGCGACTAGCGGCTGGAACAGCGGTGGCAATGGTCAGGACACTTATGGCTTTTCCGCCCTGCCGGGCAGCTACGGCTATTCCGGTGACAGTTTCGGCGGTGTCGGCGGCAACGGCTACTGGTGGAGTGCTACGGAGAGCAGTGGCGGTGGCGCCTACTACCGATATATGGATTACCGCTACGAGCGCGTATTTTGGAACGTTGTCAATAAGAGCTACCTGCATAGTGTTCGTTGTGTGAAGGATTGAGCGAATGAGCCGCCTTTATTGACTTTCACCAAATTAAATCCAAACCAAGTTCTCTGTACTGTTTCATTGAATTATCTTTACTTATAAGCACATAATTATTGGCTATGGCTTGCCAAATTAACATTCTATCAAAAGGATCTTTGTGATTTTCTTTTTTAGGAAGTTTATGAAAAGTAATTGAAACTCTTTCATCTAACTCTATTATTTTGAAACCCATTTTTTTGGATAATTCAGGAAAATCATTTATATCCAAATCACGGAATGAAAATTTATTAATGCTTGTTTTTAAAGCTATTTCCCAAAAAGAGACGGTACTTACATAAATCTCATTGCTACTATCTATGATAATGTTTTTTACCTTTTTACTCAATTTTTTTGTGTCTTGTGCCGACCAAATAAGAGTATGTGTATCTAATAGATATTTCATAAACCTAAAAATTCTGCTTCTGTTATTTTTCCGTTACCCAATTCTTTAAAATGAGCCTTGCCCTCTAAGATTCCGATTTTTCTACTCGGAGCCTTGTTTTCTCTAAATGGCATTAACATAGCCACAGGCTTATTTGCTTTTCTGTATGATATTCCTATTTTTTCACCTTTTTGTACAAAAGGCAATATTTTTTTGAAATCCGCTGTAAATTCTGAAACGGTGTAAGTTCTCATATAGTTGAAGATAGAAAATTTAAATTGCGCATTTTGGAAGAAAAAATCCGCTATGCAATTGCAGAGCGGATTTATCTACCTAAGCATCCGCAGAATACACTCTCTCAGCATAAAGCGCGGCGGCGCATAGATATTCGCGGTTCATTTTTGCTATGAACTCAACCGAAATTCCTTTTGGGCAGGCAGCTTCGCATTCATAGAGATTTGTGCAATTTCCAAAACCTTCCTTGTCCATTTGCTCCACCATAGCGAGAACTCTTTTTTGAGCTTCGGGCTTGCCTTGGGGCAAATAGGAAAGATGGCTCACCTTTGCAGAGACAAAAAGCATCGCAGAAGCATTTTTGCAAGCCGCAACGCAGGCTCCACAACCTATGCAGGCTGCCGCATCAAAAGCACGGTCTGCATCTGCTTTTGGAACAGGGAGCGTGCTTGCTGGGGGAGCGTTTCCAGTGTTGATGCTCACAAAACCGCCTGCTTGTATAATGCGGTCAAATGCGCTTCTGTTCACTGCGCAGTCCCTTATAACTGGGAAAGCGGCAGAACGCCACGGTTCTATAACTATGGTATCGCCATCTTTGAATTTGCGCATGTGAAGCTGGCAGGTGGTAACAAGGGTGTCTGGACCGTGAGGCATACCGTTAATCACAAGCGAGCACATACCGCAAATGCCTTCGCGGCAATCGTGGTCAAAGGCAAAAGCTTCTCTGCCTTCTTTCATAAGCTGTTCGTTCATAACGTCTAGCATTTCCAAAAAAGACATATCTGGAGAAACGTTAGACAATTTAACGGTTTCAAAGTTCCCTCTTGCCTGGGCATTTTTCTGTCTCCAAGCTTTTATAATGAGATTCATATTTTCTTCGCTCATTTGTAGCTCCTTGTCATAAGGTGTACGTTCTCAAATTCCAACTCTTCTTTATTTAGTTCGTGTGGCTTGTTTTCGCCTTTCCATTCCCAGGCGGCAACGTGGCAGAATGCATCATCGTTGCGTTTTGCCTCGTTATCTGGAGTTTGATGTTCTTCGCGGAAATGACCGCCGCAAGATTCTTCCCTGTAAAGGGCGTCTTTTGCGAGCAACTCGCCGAATTCCAAGAAATCTGCAACGCGCATGGCGTTTTCCAAATTCTGGTTAAAGGAGCCGTTTTCGCCAAGAACATTGACGTTTTTCCAAAATTCATCACGCAAACCAGGAAGTGCGGAAATTGCTTTTTCAAGACCAGCTTTATTGCGACCCATTCCTACATTCTCCCACATAATGTGTCCCATTTCTCTGTGGAATTCGGTAACCGTTTTTTTGCCGTTTATGGAAAGCAAGCGGTCAATGAGTGCTTTTGAACTTTTTGCCGTGTCCACAAATTCTGCCTGAGCGGAATTTACTTTATCAAGCTTGTTGCCTGCAAAATAACCACCTAAGGTATATGGAATAACAAAATAGCCGTCTGCAAGACCTTGCATAAGAGCAGATGCTCCCAAACGGTTTGCACCGTGGTCGGAGAAATTTGCCTCTCCCAAAACAAACAAGCCCGGAATAGTGCTTTGCAAATTGTAGTCAACCCATAAGCCACCCATTGTGTAATGGCTTGCCGGATAAATGCGCATAGGCGTTTTGTATGGATTCTCATCTGTGATTTTTTCGTACATCTGGAAGAGATTTCCATATTTTGCGCTAACCGCGTTTTCGCCAATGCGTTTAATGGCATCTGCAAAATCCAAATACACAGCGCGTTTGGAGGTTCCAACACCAAGACCATTATCGCAAACCATTTTTGCATTGCGGCTTGCAACATCGCGAGGCACCAAGTTTCCAAAGCTCGGATATTTTTCTTCTAAATAATAATAACGCTCTGCCTCTGGTATATCGCTTGGTCTGCGAGTATCGCCAGCTTTGCGAGGAATCCAAACTCTGCCATCATTTCTCAGAGATTCAGACATTAAAGTTAGCTTGCTTTGGTGATCTCCTGTCACTGGAATGCAAGTTGGGTGAATTTGCGTGTAGCAGGGATTGGCAAACAATGCGCCTTTTTTATGTGCGCGCCAAGCCGCTCCCACGTTTGAGCCTTTTGCGTTTGTGGAGAGATAAAACACGTTTCCATAACCGCCTGTTGCAAGGCAAACAGCATCTGCTTCGTGACATTCCAACTCGCCAGAGATTAAGTTTCTGACTACAATGCCTCTTGCTTTGCCGCCCACAAGAACTATGTCCATCATTTCGCGGCGAGCGAACATTTTAACAGAACCTTTTGCAACCTGACGCATCATAGATTGATAAGCACCGAGCAAAAGTTGCTGACCTGTTTGACCACGAGCATAAAAGGTGCGGCTAACTTGGGCTCCACCAAAGGAACGGTTGTCTAAAAGACCGCCATATTCTCTGCCAAAGGGAACTCCCTGAGCAACGCAGTGATTTATGATTAAGTTTGAACACTCTGCCAAACGGTGAACGTTTGCTTCACGAGCACGGAAATCGCCGCCTTTGACGGTATCGTAAAAAAGGCGGTAAATTGAGTCGCCATCGTTTGGATAGTTGTGCGCTGCATTTATGCCGCCTTGCGCTGCAATTGAATGTGCGCGGCGAGGGCTGTCTTGAATGCAAAAGCTCTTTACATTGTAGCCAAGTTCGCCAAGAGAAGCAGCTGCAGAGGCACCAGCCAAGCCAGTTCCAACAACTATCACGGTGAATTTGCGCTTGTTAGCCGGATTTACCAGTTTAAGCTCGAATTTGTGGCGTGTCCATTTTTCCGCAATAGGACCGCCCGGAATATTGGATTCTAATTTCATAGCTCGTCTCCTTCTGAATCTTCTTCTGTCTGTGGATTATCACCGCCTTGATGATTTCTTTTCTTATCCTTTTTGTGTTTTTCCTTGAATTTCATAAAACCTTCTGGTGGTTTTTCGCCACCCAAAACCGGTCCCTTTCTTTCCACTATAAGGGCAGCTTTTTCTGGGAATTTTGCGATTCTACCCGCTTTTCTCTTTTGTTCTTCAAGAGGTTGCTCGGAGAGAATTTTCAAAGCCTCTTGGTAGCTCGGTTTTTTTACCTGCTCAATAATTGCCTTTGCTTCTTCGTTTACATTGACAACATAAAAAGACCAAGCTGCTGTTACTGCAAAACCACTTGCAACAACAACGCAATATGCAATGGCGAGCTTGTCTATTATGGGAGTCCATTTTTGGTGATTTATGCCGAGTGTTTGGAATGCGCTGGAAATAGCATGCCACAGATGAAAGCCTAGGATCACCATAAGCGTTAGGTAAAACACAGCGAATAATGGATTGCCCAAAACCTCAACGGTGGTGAGCCACATATCGCGAACAACCCTGCCATCTGCAACTTCTGGATTTATATAATAATAGTGTATTCCGTTGCGAACGGTTAAAATATGCCATATAACAAAGGTTATAATAGTAAGCCCGGTCCAAATCATCCAGAATGTGGGGAACTGCTTTCTGCCTTTGCGCGTTTCAACTGCATAGCGAGCGGAACCGCGAGCCTTGTAGTTCTGCAATTTTAGCGTTATTGCCAAGTACAGATGTATTATGAAAATCACAGCCAAACCGCCCTCAACGGTATATAAGAACAGCTTGGATTTGGTTAAAAGCGCGGAATACGTGTTGTATGACGCTTGAGCATCTGCCACAGAGGGTAAGAGCAGTTGAAGGTTGCCTGCCATGTGACCCAGCAAAAAAAGCACCAGAGCACAACCAGTAGCACCCATAATCTGCTTCTTTCCTATGGAAGAAGTGATATATGTTAAAAGCCATTTCATTTGTAAATTCTCCTAAAAACTAATAATCGGAAATAAATATAGTAAATATCTAGCAGGCATATCCGCTTTTTTCCACTTCTAGGGCAAGTTCCGAGCCTCCACTCCTAGCTATTTTGCCATTTATTAAAATATGCACAAATTGCGGCTTTGCATAATCCAGCAGGCGTTGATAGTGCGTAATTAGAACAACAGAACGCTCTTTATTTATCAAATTGTTTATCCCGTTTGCAACGATTTTAAGAGCATCTATGTCCAGTCCGGAGTCCGTTTCGTCTAAAAAAGCCAGTGCTGGCTCTAAAATTGCCATTTGCAAAATCTCGTTTCTCTTTTTTTCACCGCCGCTAAAACCCTCATTTAAACCCCGTTCCTTGTAGCGAGAGTCCATTTTCAAAAGTTGCATAGCAGCCGCCATTTTTTCTTTGAATTCGCTTTCGCTGAGTTTAGGCAAATTGAGAGCCTTGTGCTTTGCATCTATGGCAGCACGCAAAAACTCTTCGTTGCCAAGTCCTGCTATTTCCAAAGGATATTGAAACCCTATAAAGAACCCTGAATTTGCCCGCTCCGAGACAGAAAGCTCAAGCAAATTTTTGCCAAAAAATTCAACGCTGCCACTTGTTACCTTATAGCCTGGATGCCCAGCTATAACCTTGGAAAGCGTGCTTTTGCCCGCTCCGTTTGGACCCATAATGGCGTGGATTTCTCCTTTGCCAATGGACAAGTTCAATCCTTTTAGAATCTCTGTGCCATCGGCTAAAGAAGCGTGCAAATTTTTTATTTGGAACATTGGGAGGAATATAGAAAATTTTGGGAATAAATTAACAATATGTTAAAAAAAACGAAAAAACTTAACGTATTTCAAAAATATGTATAGTTTTTATATATATTTCCAGAATATGTTAAAAAAAACGAAAAAACTTAACGTATTTCAAAAATATGTATAGTTTTTATATATATTTCCAGAATATGTTAAAAAAAACGAAAAAACTTAACATAAAATATCTAATTTATATGGTATGGCTAAAAATATAAAAACCGAAATTGAGCAAAATACCTCAAATTATGCTCCGAATAACAATTTGGCTCTTTTACCGCCATCTTCAGATATTGAGACAAAAGCCATTTTAAGAAAAGCCATTACTGCAAATCGTGCATTGGCAGACCTTAAAAACAAAGCCGACCATTTAACTAATCAGGATATTTTGATTTCTAACATAGTTTTGACCGAAGCTCGTGATAGTTCGGAAATTGAAAATATTGTAACAACCGCCGATTCACTGTACAAAGCCAGCGTAACCCCTGAAATTCAACTAGATGCCAATACCAAGGAAGTCCGCAGCTATAACCGAGCCTTGTGGCGGGGTATGAAAATGATAAGCGAGCGACCTCTTTCTACTAATATTTTCATAAATATTGTGCAAGAAATTAAACAAGATACTGCTGGAATTCGCGCTATTCCTGGTACTGTTCTGAAAAATCCATCTACTGGAGAAATTGTTTATACTCCGCCAAACGGAGAAAACGTTATTCGCGACAAATTGAAAAATCTGGAAGATTTTTTGTATTTACCGCAATATGCCGAAATTGACCCCTTGATAAAATTAGCTGTCATGCACTATCAATTTGAAGCTATACATCCGTTTGCAGACGGCAATGGGCGCACAGGGCGCATTATAAATATTCTTTGGCTGGTACAGGAAAAATTGCTGAATCGTCCTATTTTATTCTTGTCAAAATATTTTCTGAGTCACAAGGAGGAATATTACAACGGTTTGAGAAAAGTCACTTCGGATGGCGAATGGGAAAAATGGATTTTGTATGTGCTGGATGCGGTGGAACAAACAGCTCGCGATACAGGTGAATTGATAGATAAAATCGTAACCGCACGCAAGGTATGCAAAGACGAATTACAAACCTATTTTCCAAAGATATATTCCTTAGATTTGGTTGAAACAATTTTTTCTGCCCCATATTTCAGAATGGAAGATTATTTGCATAAAAATCCAACTATCAGCCGTCAAACGGCATCAAAGTATTTACACCAACTTTGCAGCCCTTACAAGCGAACAGACAATATAACAGCACAAATACTAAAAATATACCGACAAGGTAGAGAGAATATATTCTTCAACCAATCGATGTTTGATATTTTGAACAATAGATAATTGCTCAGTTGTCCTGCAAGCAACGAACACTGCCCAGGAAGCTCTTACTGTTGTAGTTCCAATATACGTCCTCGCGGTTGTAGTACATACCCCGGCGGTAGGCGTTGTAGTTAATGTCCTCGCTAGCACTCCACCAGAGGCCGCCGTAGCCGACATCGTTGAAACTGCCATCGGAACTGCCGAAGCCGCTAGGCAGAGCCGAAAAACCAAACTTGTCCTCGCCGTTGCCCTTACTGTTCCAACCGCTCGCTGCCTTCAAAAATTTACCTGCCTTGCTTACTCCGCCAACAAAACTATCTAGCTTGAAATATTCATCCTTGGTAGGCAAATGCCAGCCTCTGGGACAAGCGATTTCTGCTGTGCTCCAGTTATAGAGCCTTCCGTATTTCTGGCAGTTGCTTTCCTTATTGTCATAGCATTTTGAGCCGCTGGCGTTGTAATTTAAATTCTCTGCCATCCACGTTTGATTGCCTATAACAACCGTTCTGTATTTCTTGCCGTCACGGCTGTCTGTAAAAGATTTCCCACCGCCGCTATATGGAACCCCACTTCCGCTATTGAAACGGTGAGTATGCTTGATTTTCTCATTGTACTTCAATTTCACATCAACTAGCTCTCTGCCACTCCCTATCTCAACTTTTGCACACAAAGGAACGGAACCGCTAAAAGGAGTTTCCCCAACTTGCTTGCCGTTCACAAAAACTGGCTCGCTCGCTGGCTCGCCGTTCCTTTCTGCACTCAAAGTCAAACCGCCTTTCCTCAGCGTTATGTTGCCCGACATATCAAAAACTTCGCGTTTGCCTTTGTTTATGCCTACATCAAAACTTATATTCTCATAGCACTCGTGACTCAGCTTAACTGAATATTTGTTCGGAGAAAGATTGTTTTCCCAAGAGGAATACTGCTTGCCGTTTATGGTTAAACTCCATTGCTCGTTTTTGCCTATGCCGTCCAAGTAAGCGGACTTTACTTCAAAAATACCAAAATTGGATTTCAATTTTATCGCTATGCTTTGGTTGTTCTGCTTTATTAACACCGTTGTGTCTGCCCTTTCGTACTGTTCCAATGCGGCGATAATGCGAACATTACCTCCAGCTAACTCTGCCTTGCAGGGAGTTTTGGGGCAGCTCGGTACGCCGTCAAAGCTCAAAGCCGCACCTTGGGGTTCCGTGCTGAAATTTACCACGTACAGTTTTTCCTCGTCTGCCTCGTAAGAAGTCGCCTTCTGCAAGCCGCTTATGCCGCTTTCCACCGATGGGGATGGGGATTTCACACTGGAAACTCCAGGAAGTTTACCAAACATTTCGGGTGCTTTTCTGTCTATCACGTCTAGCAAGCCGGATAGGTCTCTTGCCTCGCCTGTGAAAGAAGAAACTAAAGTACCGCTTGCACTGTTGTACAATTCCATGAATATGGTCAATTTGTCATCAAATCTACCTACCCTCGCTTGCCCTACATAAGCTGCGCTCACTTTCCTGCCTATTACCGCAAGGCATTGCGCCTCTTTGCAAACTTTATTGGCATTTTCTTTTGAACCCAGCTTGT
>JAITFP010000053.1 GCA_031281275.1 Candidatus Fibrimonadaceae bacterium | reverse complement strand
AATGCGCGGCCTTGTCTGGGGGCTGCGGTCTGGCCGCCCCGGGGCGGGCCCCCGCCCGGCCCCCCCCCCCCCAAATTGACAAAATAACCCAAGCCTGCTTTGGCAGGTTTTTGCATTTTGCCTAGGTAAGTAATTAAATTTGCCATATATACAGAAAAAATATAGAAAAATCAAATTTTTTTTAGGAGATCCCTAAGGCTTAGGGGTCTAGGTCTGGTAAATTTATCAGCAATTTTTTACTATATTTCCTCCATGCCAATAACAAAAAACGATTTGATTAATGAAACTGCTATATTATGCGGAATAACAAGAGATAATGTCAGAATTGCCATAGAGCAATTCTTTAATGCTGTAAAAGATTCCATAAAAAACGGTAATTCTTTAGAGATAAGAGGTTTTGGTACATTTTCTCCAAAGACCTGCAACCCGAGGGTAGGTCGCAATTTGCAAACTGGAGAGCTTATACCTCTAGCTACTGGTAAAAGCATGAATTTTAAATTCTCTTCTGAACTTAAAGCTAAGATAACAAGCTCTGTGCCTAAGCAGGTAGCTGCCAGCAAACAGGTTCGAGTTCATTCTCTTGCAAAAACTGATTCGCTTTAGAGAAATGCTTGCAGCCTATAAAGCCTTGATATGCCGAGAGCGGCGAGGGATGAGGAGCTTCTAGTACAAGGTGGTTTTTATTTTGAGCAATTAAAAATTTTTTCTTGCGTGCAAAGCTTCCCCAAAGCATGAATACCAAATTTTCTTTGTTCTCCGAAAGTCTTTGAATTATTGAATCTGTGAATTGTTCCCAACCGATGTAAAAATGCGATGCAGCTTGATTTGCTCTAACAGAAAGAGAAGCATTGAGCAACAGAACTCCTTGCTTTGTCCAGCTCTCCAAGTTGCCGTGAGTTGCAGGTTTAATTCCCAAATCCATTTCCAACTCTTTGTAAATATTTTGCAAACTTGGAGGAATGCCTACTCCGCGAGGAACAGAAAAAGAAAGTCCGTGTGCTTGCCCTGTTCCGTGATAAGGGTCTTGCCCCAGAATAACAACCTTTGTATTTGGCACTGGACATAAATCCATTGCATTGAAAAATAAATTCGCAGGCGGATAAACAGTATATTGACTTCTCTCTTTTACAATTTTATTTTTTATTTCTGCAAACCAAGGAGTTTCAAAAAGGTCTGCTAGCAGGTTTAGCCATGAGGGTTCTAGCTTCACCATTTTTCAATTCTCAAGCTGTATAGCTTCTTCGGCGAGCAAAACGGGAATGCCGCCTCTGATGGGGTAGGCTATTTTTTTATCTGCGGTAACAAGGGTGTTTGCATCTCCTTCTTGCAAAGGCTGCTTTGTTATTGGGCAACATAAAATTTCGAGTAAATCTTTGGAAATCATAATAGGAATATAGTAATAATCTTTACTTACTATATTAACCCTTTAACCAAAGGAGAATAATTATGTCTAAAGATATAAAAGGTTCGCAAACCGAAAAAAATTTGCTCACCGCATTTGCAGGTGAATCACAGGCTCGCAATCGCTACACCTTCTGGGCGAGCATAGCGAAAAAAGAAGGCTTGGAACAAATAGCTTCCATTTTTGAAGAAACCGCAAGCCAAGAAAAAGAACACGCAGAACGTTTTTGGAAATTTTTGTCAGGCGGCGCAGTGGAAATTACCGCAGCTTACCCTGCTGGCAAAAATGGCACTACACTTGAAAACCTAGAAGCTTCGGCAAATGGCGAAGAAGAAGAGTGGAAGGAGATATATCCTAAATTTGCAAAAATAGCTAAGGACGAAGGCTTTGCCGATGTTGCTGCCTGCTTTGAAAATATATGCATTGCGGAAAAACAGCACGGAAAACGCTACCGCGATTTGTACAACAATTTAAAAGATGGCAAAGTGTTCAAAAAAGATGGCAAGGTAGTTTGGCGTTGCCGCAATTGCGGCTTTTTGCATGAAGCTGCCGAAGCACCAAAACTATGCCCAGCTTGTTTGCATCCGCAGGCTTATTTTGAAGTGTTAGGCGAAAATTGGTAAGGCTCTAAAAGAGGTCAAACCAATAGCCTATGCCAAAACCAGCTCGGAATTCTATTAAAGCTAAATCTCCATTTTTTAGCCTATTTGATGGAATTCCTCCTCTGTAATGCCGAAAAACTCGGTATCCTCCAATATAAAGGGGGATTCCAAGTTCTACATAACCAAGCCAGTGTTTTAGCCAAACGTCTTGATAACCTCCCCCTGAATTGATTTCCCAAATATTCCCCACTTTGGAATTGAGATAATGATGGCTTTGAAAAGCATAAAAACCTGTGCGGCTGGTGAAATGATAAGAATACGCAAGACCAAAATCACTGTAATTTGCAACTGAGCCTAAAAGTACGCCAACTGAACCTAAAATCACACCAAATGACCAAGGCACTGGCGAGATTCTGACACCCAAAAGCCCTTTGTTTGGCGAGGAATAACCTAAATCAATTTCCGCTCCCACATCGCCTACGCCTATATCGCTAAAAGCTGGGGTGGAAAGGAACAGCAAAAATATAATTGCAATGAATAGACTTTTCATATTACCACCACCCCATTTGTCTGCAGTCATTGCCATTAATTAAACACGGAACATTAGGATTTTCGGGCAAGGCTGGCGGTTCTGTATCAATGGAAGAAGTATATTTATCAATTAAATATTTAGGGCAGTCAACTTTTTTATAATAAAGAGTAGGGTTATCTGCCGCCATAAACCAATCTACGTGCCATAAGCAACCATCGTAAAGTTCTTTTGCTTTATTGGAAAAAATTCTTTTGCATCCTATTCTAAGACATTCTTGCCACTGTTCCAGATTTGCTCTGTGAGAACCATCTCGAATAGCATTCGCACCATTAAGGCCAAGTACCATATTTATGCCATCATATAAGCAATTGGTTAACAAACCACCAAATGTTACGTCTTCTTGCCCCATTTTCCAATCTGTATTTTTAATACCAAGTTGATTAGAAAAACTGTCGAAATCGCCTGTACCGCCACCTGGAATCATAATATCAAACTGATTTAGTTCAACGCCTCCTATATTACTTGCCATAACTATCATTGTTTTTCCTTTAATAGCTCTATTAGTTGGTCTTGGATTTGGATTGCTGTGCCAATTGCCATCAAATTCAAGTTGATAACACGCACCACATTCAATTACGTCTGGATTCACAGCTGCAAATCCATAAGCTAGAGTATCGTTAATGGCAATGGGAGCCATATCCCAGCAGGCGTAGGCTTTGCCACCTGTGCAACTACTTTCCACGCCATCGTAACCCGTAAACCACTCACTCCAGTCTGGACGTTTGAAATAAGTAGAAATTTCTTTATTGGTTTTATCGCAATTTTTGCAAATTCTAAAAGGTTTTATACCTTTATTTTTATGTAGCCACGAGCAATCCTGTTTGCAGCCATCCCAATAACGGCTTGCCCAACCTTTTTGAACACCTGCTGCGCCTTCGTTAAGGGTAGGATAGTCTACATACGTATTACCATTACTATCTGTTTTTGAAGAGCTAGACCTAACCCCTTTGGAACTGGAGCTGGAACTAAGCACTGGCGGCTCTTCAGCTGAGGAATATGACGGCATTTCTTCGCTAGAACTACTGTCGCTGCTACTATCTACACTACTACTGCTAATGCTACTGCTGCTATTTATTATAATAATGCTAGAACTACTTAATATCGGAGCACTTGAACTAGATTTCGGCTCTTTTTGGATTCTCTCCCTGCTTGAGCTGGATTCTTCGTGGTCTCCCCAAAAAACAAGCAAGAAATTGAGCTTGCCATCGCTGCATCCCAAAACAGCGAGCACCAAAGCTACGGCAAACAAAAATACGCGCATAATCGTAATATAGAAAAGATCTATATTTAATTTTCTACTTTAATCCCTATGGAATGGTTAGGTCAAGAGGAGAATCATGAATCTGAATGAAATTTGTGCTCATCCAAAAGAGTATAATTTGAATGTTTCTTCCATAGGGAAGCCGGAGCTGGAGTCTCCGGTTAAAAATCAGGCTTTTGTGGATGAAAATAGCCGGGTAAGCCTTGCCACCGAAATTGTGCAAATAGAATCACTAATGCATAGAAAAGAGGAAATTCCCTCTTTGGAAATAGCCGGACCGCGAAAAAAATTATTCCACGACCCTGTTCAAACTAGGGTGGCAATAGTCACCTGTGGAGGGCTGTGCCCAGGACTAAACAATGTAATCAAGGGCTTGGTTGAGGTTTTAGCTTACGATTACGGCGTTAGGCAAATATTTGGCATTCGCTACGGCTACCAAGGGTTAAATCCTCATTACGGACTTAGTCCGGTGAATTTGACAGTTAAAGGAGTTGACGATATTCACGAAGCCGGTGGCACCGTATTAGGCAGCTCAAGGGGCGGTCAAGACCCAAAGGTAATGGTGGATACTCTCATGCAGCGGCTCAATGTGAATATTCTTTTTTGCGTGGGCGGAGATGGCACCCTGCGCGGTGCGCAAGATATAGTTAAGGAAATTACCAAAAGAAAGGCTCCTATTTCGGTGGTTTGCATTCCAAAAACCATAGACAACGATTTGAACCTTATTGACCGCACATTTGGTTTTGACACCTGCGTTCAATCTGCCGCTGAAATAATAAAAAGCGCACACGTTGAGGCTAACGGAATTCCAAACGGGCTTGGGCTGGTAAAAATTATGGGGCGCGATTCCGGCTTTATAGCCGCACATGCAAGCCTTGCAAGCTCGGTTACCAATTTCTGCCTAATACCAGAAGTACCCCTTGTGCTGGAGGGTCACGACGGGCTTTTCAAAGCTCTTGACAGACGTTTTTTCAAGCATCGAAAAGACCACGCTGTTATGGTTGTGGCAGAGGGTGCGGGGCAAGATTTATTCAACACAGCGGCGGCAAAAGATGCAAGCGGCAATGTGTTAAAACACGATATAGGGCATTTTTTAGTGGATAAAATTGCCGAGCATTTTAAGAAAATCGGCAAAGTGATAAATATAAAATACATAGACCCTAGCTACATAATAAGGAGCATTCCAGCAAACAGTTCCGATGCCATTTTCTGCTTTCAGCTTGCCGAAAATGCCGTTCACGCGGCAATGGCGGGGCAAACCGATTTGGTGATAGGAAGTATCAATGGAACATTTGTTCTTGTTCCTCTTGCTTATGTGATTAGCGAGCGTAAAAAAATAGATACGGAAGGCGCTCTTTGGCACGCTGTTATAGGTTCAACAAGGCAAAACGACTATTTCTTTGACAATTCTTTTGAAAACGAACTTCCAGGTCGCTCTGCTGCTATGGATTGGGAGTAAAGACAAAATAGTGACCGATTTTTGACAAATAATTGATTTTTTTGAAGATATATCATTTTTTTTCGCAGAAAATCGGAAAATTTGCCTATATCTATTGACAAAATCAATAAAAAAAATTAAATTTGAGTTATGACTTTAAAGATCGTCAAAGAAGCAAAGCCCAAAATAAAGCGGAATGTGTATTTTCAATATTTGAATGAAATATCGCAAATACCCTTGCTTACAAGAGACGAAGAAAATCTTTTGCTTCAAAAAGTATCTAATGGCGATAAAGCCGCCCTAAACCATTTGGTAAAGGCAAATTTGCGTTTTGTGATTCGCGTTGCAAACCTTTACAAAGGGCAGGGATTGGATTTAAACGATTTAATAAACGAAGGCAATTTAGGGCTAATGGAGGCAGCAGTTCGCTTTGATTCCTCCAAAAACATAAAATTCATAAGCTATGCTGTGTGGTGGGTTAGGCAAAATATAATAAAGGCAATCAACGAAAAAGCCCGTTTGGTGCGTATTTCCGCAGAAAAAGAGCTTATACTTCGCCGTTTTGCGAGAAAAGGCGGCAGGTTAAAGCAAGTTGTGGGCGGAACTCAGGTTGTTGACCCAAAATCCTTGGAAGGATACAGCCGCTACAATGCCGAAGAAATAGAAAAAATTCTGCAAATGGGCGTAAAATCTTCCAGTTTAGATGCCCCAATAGGCGAAGATGGCGATACCAGCCTTATAAGCATAACCCCAGACCCTTCAGACGATGCTTCAAGTGTATTTTTCCAAAAAACCAAAAAGGGCTTAATAAAAAAGCTGCTTTCTGAGTATTTAACACCAACTGAGCTAAAGGTTATAGACCTGTTTTACGGCTTTGACTCCGGCGCAAAAAACAATTTGCAAGAAATAGCCCAAACCACGGGCTTAACAAAAGAAAAAGTACGTCAATACAGGGAATCTGCCATGGCAAAACTTCGCACCGCAAAAGACCTGAAAGATATTTTGACAGACTCATAATTAAGGTAAAAATCCAATGCTATGTTCATTTTGTTCAGCGCAGGAGCCGGTTCGCATAGAAATAAGTTCGCTGGATTTGCGTATATGCCCATATTGTTTGGCAACATTTTTGCCAGCCACCCAGTTTGGCGCATTACGCAGAGAAGTGCAGGATTCAACAAAAGGGGCATGGATACGGAAATTGAAAACCGTGACCAAAGAAAATTTGGCATCAAACTGCTTGGAACACAAACAACCCCTTGTTTCTGGAACAATCCCTGGCTATAGTTTTGAAGGTTTAGTGCCAACTTGTTGCGACTTGCAGCATATTCCGCCACCTTTGATGATAAAAATCCTTGAAATGGGCATAGGTGCTCCAAATGTGCCAACAAGGAGCATGGGTGGCATTGCCGGGTCAAGGCATTCAAAATCAAATGGACTATCCAGATTTTTGGGCGGCTTTGTTTTCCATTTTTGGGAAAAAAGGCAAAAAAACGTTGAAGACGGCATAGACCGTTTGCAATATAGCTTTAAGTTTAAAGAGGTTCTGGGGGAATGGGTAGAGGGATAGGTTGACAAACCGGTCAAAAATTTCTATATTTATAGACCAACCTAAAAAAACACTGGCTGCGTTTCAGCATCCTCGGTGGCAGAAATGCTCGGATGTATAAACAGCTAGGAAGAACAACCAAATGGAGATGATATGGCTAATTTGCCTTCTATAGAAGACCTGCTTGCCGCAGGCTCGCACTTTGGGCACCAAACCAGACGCTGGAACCCAAAAATGAAACCCTACATTTTAACCGAAAAAAACAGCATTCACGTGCTGAATTTGGAAAAAACCAGGCAGCTTTTAGATGCCGCTGGTCAGGCAATAGCCAGAATTTCGGGCAATAACCGCACAGTTCTTTTTGTTGGCACCAAACCCACCGCCCAAAAAGCCGTGCAAGATGCAGCCGCAAAATGCAACCATTTTTATGTCACAAACCGCTGGCTTGGCGGAATGTTAACCAATTTCCAAACTGTGCGCAAATCGATTAAGCAAATAGACAAAATAGACGATATGGAAAACCAAGGCGTTTTCAGGCAGATGAGCAAAAAAGAAGTTTTAGACAAAAACCGCGAGCGTTCAAAACTTTTGAATGTTTTTGGCGGAATCAGAGAAATGAGCCAATTGCCCGGAGTTGTTGTTATAACCGATTTGAACCACGAGCATATCGCTGTTTCTGAGGCACGTCGCTTGCGCATACCAATAATAGGAATTTGCGACACAAATGTAAACCCAGAACTAGTTCAATACCCAATTCCAGCAAACGACGACGCTCTGCGCTCAGTGGTGCTTCTTGTGGATTATTTGGCATCAAATGTTGTTCCGCGCCAAAACCCATCGTTTAATTCACCAAACAACAAAGAAAAGACCGCAGAAAAAGCGGCTGAGGAGAAGGCATAATGGCAGCTATAACCGCATCTATGGTAAATTCCCTGCGCGAAAAAACAGGCGTGGGCATGATGAAATGCAAAGAAGCTCTAACAGTTTGCGAAGGCGATATTGAAAAGGCTATTGAATACCTGCGCAAGCAAGGTGCAGATGTAGCCTTGAAACGCGCAGACAAAGATGCAAAAGAAGGCTCTGTATTTATTGGCTACAGCGAAACCAAAGCTTTTGCCTTTGTGCTAACCTGCGAAACAGATTTTGTTGCCAAAGGCGAAGATTTCATAAAACTCGGCTCTGATATTTCAGCAGCCATTAAAGCTAGCAGTGCAGGCACAGTAGAAGAAGTATTGAATTTGCCAGTTGGCTCAATTACCGTTAAGGGTCGAATAGACGAGGTACTCGCAAAAATAGGCGAGAAAATTGAAATTCGCAAATTTGCCGTTGTGCCCATTGGAGCAAACGAAGTTGTTGCCTATTATTCTCACAGCGATTCTCACAGTATCGGTAAAATAGGTACAATTGTAAAGCTCGCTTTTGAAGGCAGTCCAAATGGCGGCAAAGAGGCTGTTCAAGCCGTGGCAAAAACCATTGCTTTGCACGTAACCATGTCAAACCCAGTTGCGCTTACCGAAAGCGATTTGCAACCAGAACTCATTGAAAAGGAAAAAGGAATAGCGCTTGAGCAGGTTAAAAACGAAGGCAAAACCAAAGCCGAATTTTTAGACCGTGCAGTGGAGGGTCGCCTTAAAAAAGCCCTGAAACAATTATGCCTTTTAGAACAAGCGTTTTACAGCGATGACAAAAAAACCGTTTCTGGAATTTTGGCAGAAGAGCAAAAGAAACTCGGCATTTCAAGCCTTTCGGTTGCTCAATTCGTAAGGTTTGAAAAGGGCGGTTAATTTTTTTCCAGCGGTTAATTAATTTCCTTGACTCTGCTGCTTAAGGTCTGCTATGTCTTGCCATTGTTCAGCAGTATAGTCAACGGGGGTCCACTCAAATTCTTTAGGGAGTGTCATTTCTTCTAGTTCGGAGTTTTCTCCTGATTCATCGTATTGTTCTTCTAGCTCTAACATTCTGTCGGGGTCTTTCTCCGACAAATAATTATGGTATTCAAGCCATTTCTTTTTCCATTCCAAAAAGCTTGCATTGATATTGTCCAAGTTATCAAAATTTTCAAGACGAGGCAAAACGAAGCGGTCAATAGCCTCAGTCATTAGCTTGCTTTTTTTCCACTGAAAATGTCCCAATACATCCTCAACGGAATTCATTGCAAGAAGCAACTCCTTATCTTTCATAATGTTGTCATTTACGCTTTCCTCAAATCGCTCCATGCCAATCAATTGCATTGCGATGATCATTTCTGATTTCTGTTTTTTCGACATATGCACAAGAACTCCTTTTAAAGTATGCAATAAATATAGAAAACTGAGAATAGCACTTACTATATTATCGCCATTATGCTCCTAGACGGCAAAGCTCTTGCGGCTCAAATTGAGCAGGAACTCAAAAACAGGGTTCAGGCGGTTATTCAGAAAATGGGCGGGAAAATACCCGTTCTTGCCACTATTTTGGTTGGAGACGACCCTTCTAGCGCGACTTATGTTAAAATGAAAGGCAATGCTTGCAAAAGAGTGGGTTTGGAAAGTCTGCCGGTATTGCTGCCTGCCTCTACTACAACAGAAGAATTGCTCGGTAAAATAAAAGAACTTAACGAAAACCCCCTTGTTCGTGGAATTTTGCTACAACATCCAGTTCCAAAGCAAATAAATGAGCGAAAATGCTTTGATGCAATTTCAATAGAAAAAGACGTGGATGGAGTAAGCTCTTTAGGATTTGGGCTTATGAGCATGGGAGAGCGGGCTTATGGCTCCGCAACCCCAAAAGGCATAATGAATATTTTGGAGCATTATAAAATTCCCTTAGAAGGCAAATATGCCGTTGTGGTTGGGCGTAGCGCAATTTTGGGCAAGCCAATGGCTGCAATGCTACTGAATAAAAACTGCACGGTCACAATTTGCCACAGCAAAACTCAAAATTTGCCGCATATAACCAAGCAAGCAGATATCGTGGTTGGGGCGGTTGGAATTCCAGAATTCATAAAAACCGAGTGGCTGAAAAATGGAGCTGTAGCCATTGATGCAGGCTACCATAACGGCGGAATAGGCGATATTCAAAAAGAGGGACTGAGTTCAGTATGTTCTGCATACACGCCTGTGCCAGGCGGAGTTGGTCCAATGACTATAGCTACGCTGATTAGGCAAACTGTGGAAAGTGCTGAGAAATTCTCTTAAATTTCTCAGCCATTCTCTATTTCCCAAAAAATATTTTTTTCTTTAATAATTCTGTGCGTGTTTTTATTTTTAGTCGCAATAATTCCATTGGGCTGTCGCTTTTAGTTCGGTTGCAATTACTGCATAATAACTGATAATTTTCGTAATAATCGCCGCCGCCCTTTGATTTTGGAATAATATGGTCTATTTCCATATTCCAAATAGTAAATTCAATTCCACAACCTTTGCATAAACCGTTTTGCTCTTTGTATAAACGTTCTTTAACTGATTTTTTTGGTTCAACTATTTGTATATCGTCTCGTTGCGGAACATCTTCTGTATTTGCAAAATTTTTAAATAATCCTGCATCATCGCTTAATCTTTCCATTAATATGTTAACTGCCTGTTTTTCAATGTCAATGCCAATCCATTTTCTGCCGAGTTGCTGTGCCGCTACGCAGGTTGTTGCGCAGCCGCAAAATGGATCCATCACAATATCGCCTTCGTTTGAAGAAGATTTAATAATTCGATGTAACAACGCAAGTGGTTTTTGTGTAGGATAGCCAGTACGCTCAGGGTCATTTGCATTTAAAATATTCATCAGCCACCAATCTTCTGGAATTTTACCCATCGGGTTTGGTTTATATACTTTGTCTGTTCCTTTGTGTTTGCCCCACATTGCATCATCAGTTCTTCCCAACCCTTCGGCTTGATATGGTATTCTTATACTATCTGAAATGAATGTGTAATCATCTGATTTTGAATAACGAAAAATAACATCGTGTCGTCTGCCGAAGTCCTTTTTCGGCGAACCGCCGCCACGATAGCACCATACTATCTCATTTCTAAAATTATTCCTGCCAAAAATTTCATCTAATACCACTTTCAAATAATGGCTTGCTGTAGGGTCGCAATGCAAATACAAACTGCCTGTATCTTTTAAAATGCGGTGCATTTCCACAATGCGTTGAGCCATATAGGTTAAATATGCTTTCATCGCTTCGCTGTGTATAGCACCAACAGACGCAATATATGTTGGTAAGGTGGGGTATTTCTCTGCCAAAGTATTAAGATATTCTTCATTAACATCATCCCAAGTCCACATATCTTTGAAACTTGTACCTGCGGCTTTGCTGCCTACTGGTGCTGAATACATCCTTTTTGAGTTAAAAGGTGGGTCTAAATATATTAAATCAACTAAATTGCTATTCAGTCCATTTAATATGAACAAATTATCGTTAGTATAGAGCGTATTCGTAAACGTCTTTTTCATAGATGAAATATAGAAAACCTTTTTTCAAGAATTTTCTATATTTTCTGCATAATCTGGAGAACTAGGCTAATGGTAAGTCAGCGGTCTTGAAAACCGCCGCCGTAAGGCTTGGGGGTTCGAGTCCCTCGTTCTCCGCTAAAATGCGTATAACAGCAGGCGATTTGCGGGGGCGCGCCTTGTTGCCCGTGAAAGACAAAAATGTTCGCCCCACATCTTCAAAAACTAGAGAAGCCCTTTTCAACATTATTGGCTGTGTGCAAGGCTTTAAGGTTTTAGATTTATATGCCGGCACAGGTGCCGTGGGCTTTGAAGCCATATCAAGAGGTGCAAGCTCGGTTGCAATGGTGGAAATTTCAAGCAACCTTTTGCAGGCAATAAAAGAAACAGCGGAGAAATGGAAAATCGCAGAAAAAATAATCTGCCACAGAAACGATGTTTTGCGCTTTGCAGCGCAAAATTCCGAGTCCCCCGAAAAATACGATTTGATTTTCGCAGACCCGCCATTCAACAAAGAATATCCCGACCTCAGAATCTTTTTGCCAAAACTAAGCGAAAACGGCTTTGCCGTTTTTGAAGTCCCATCCAGAGCCATGCCCGACTGGGCAGGCGAGGCAAAAAAAATAAGGAGCTATGGGGAATCCAGCTTGCTGATTTTTTAATCCTCTTTACACTCGCATTTATCGCCCTCGCGCTCGGTTTCGAGCGTGCAGTGATTGATGCCAAAATGCAACGCTTCGTGGCGAATATCATCTTTGATTTTTGGAATGTCGCTGAGAGATATTTCATTTTTTAGAACTATATGCGCGGTTAATGCGGTTTGGGTTGTGGAGAGTGCCCATATATGCAAATGGTGAACGCTTTTAACGCCATCTACCTTTGTTATTTCTTCGGTAACTTCTGCGAAATCTATATTGTACGGCACTCCGTCCATGCTGATTCTCAGAGTTTGTTTTAATAGCACCCAAGTGCTTATGAAAATCACAATCGCAACTACAATGCTAACCACGCTGTCTATCCAGTAAAAACCTGAGAACATTATTATAGCACCGGAAATAACCACGCCAACAGACACAAGAGCATCTGCCATCAAGTGCAGATATGCACCCTTTACATTCAAGTCATTTTCTTTGCTTTTGAAAAACAGCATAGCGGTAAAACCGTTTATAAAAATACCTATGCCAGCCGTGAGCATAACAACCTTTCCATTTATTTCCACAGGCGAGGAAATTCGCTCTATAGCCTCATAAACTATGGCAACTATCGCGAACAGAAGAATAATAGCATTTGCAAGAGCGGCTAAAATAGTAGCTTTTTTGTAGCCGTAGGTGTATTTTGGAGTGGGTTTTGCGAGGGCGAGCCGCAGTGCCAAAAGCGCTATAACAAGACTTGCGGTATCTGCCAAATTGTGACCTGCATCTGCTAAAACCGCGAGCGAGCCGCTCAAATAACCAACGATGGCTTCTACCGCAGTAAAAGTTATATTTAACGCAATGCCCCATATAAAGGCTTTTCGCACATTTTGAACATCAAAATGCGAGTGGTCGTGATGGCTGTGGCTATGGCTGTGATTATCGTGCATTTAAATAATCCAATACTTTTTGGGTTAAATCGTTCTCGTTTTTCCAAAAAAGCACTGCACCAGTGGCTCTGTCTAAAACGTAATCATAGCCTTCGCTCAGGGCTATTTCGGTTATGGCTTTTTTTATCAAGGCTATTATGGGAGCGCTTACTTTTTCGTTTTCGGTTAAAAGTTCGCCGTTTCTGCCATAGATTTTTTCAATGAATTTTTTAAGTTCCGTGTCTTTGCGGGCATATTCCGCCTCCAATTCCCTTTTATGCTCATCGGAAATCATTAGGCTCTGTTTTTCCAGCCTTTCTTTCACATAACCCAGCTCTTTTTGGAGCAAATTAGCCTGCTGTTCCCATTTTGCCACCTGCCGGTCATATTCTTCTTGTGCCTTTTTTGTGCCTTTGTAGCCTTCAAATATGAGTTTTGAATCCACGTGGGCAATGCGCATCCCGTCTGCTGCCGCCACAAAAGAGGCGGATAATAATAGAAAAAACAAGAATTTTCTAGGTAATAACATATTGGAAATGTAGAAAATAAAGCCTCTGGTAGAGGCTTAAAATGACAAATACCCTTGACAGCCAGCTATTTTTTTTCTATATTTTGCACCAAAGCTTTAACCGAGAGAGGATCCTCAAATGAATAAGTTTGCTAAAATAGCAGTAGTTGCTTCAATAGCCCTAGCCTTTACAGCCTGTGGCGAAGACAAAAAGAAAGCCGAAGCCGAAGCTGCCGCCCAAAAAGCCGCTGCTGAAGCCGCCGCTGCCGAAGCCAAAGCCGCCGAAGCTGCCGAAGCTGAGAAGCTAGCCGCAGAGAGAAGAATTCAAGACTCCATTGCAGAAGCTGCGAAAAGAGTTGCCGATTCCATAGCCACTGCTGATTCCATTGCTGCTGCTAAAAGTGGTAAAAAAGTTGCCGCAAAGCCAAAAGCTGAACAAGTGAAAGCCGCACAAGAAGATGTAAGAGCTAAAGCTTCAGAAAAAGCCGCAGAAAAAGCCGAAGCCAAAGCCGAAGCCAAAGCTGATGCAAAAGCCGCTGCTAAAGCTGCCGCAAAAGCTGCTGCCAAGAATAAATAAATAAAAACTTGGATTTTACCCGCCTGCTTATCTTTTAAGGGGCGGTTTTTTATTTTTTCTGATTTCCCCTTGACAATTTTTGAAAAATTTTCTATATTTTGTAGCGAAAACCTTTAACAAAACGGAGTTCCAGATGTTTACATTCAAAAAATTTGCCTTAACTGGCGCAGTTGCAGTTGCTCTTTCAATGGTGTCCTGTACTGATATAGAAGACCCAGTCGACGAAGAAGATGTTGACTTAATCAAAAAGTCATTCACTCTTTCTAAAGCAGACGCGAGCTATGGTGACCTTGATGCTGCTAAAACTTATAAGCAAGCCGAAGCAACCACTAAAGCGGCAGACATTGACATAGTTGCCTATTATACTTCTGAAGCAGGCAATAAGGTTTTTAACCCTTGTGGCATCGCCTATACGCCTATCGCCACAGAGTGCGGAGTTCCAGAACTTTATCCTATCCCACAAAAATATCAAGCAGCTCTAAAATCTGCCACAAAACGTTCCGAAATAGCAGATTTTTTAAAAGCCTTTGCGGACGATGAGATAACTGGAGGAAACGCAGGCTCAGGAGTAAACGGTGGGGATGCAAATGAAGTGTGGGATATAGACATTTCCAAAGATAAAGCGTTCTTGGTTATGTCCACAGACGTTAAGTACTTCATTGTGATTATGACAGCGACTGG
The DNA here is from genome assembly GCA_031281275.1 of Candidatus Fibrimonadaceae bacterium. Classification (GTDB taxonomy): domain Bacteria; phylum Fibrobacterota; class Fibrobacteria; order Fibrobacterales; family Fibrobacteraceae; genus Fibrimonas. The sequence continues at coordinate 31,196 of JAITFP010000053.1, read as the reverse complement.
CGCAGAAACAGTCAGTTTACAATTTTCCAGCAATGGCTTTGAGAAATAATTTAGCTTAATTTTCTGACTTCCCCACGCCGCAAGGAGTGGGGAATTTTTTTTCAAGAGTTTATTAACTTTTCCGTTATTCTTTCATCTTCTTCGTGGTCATCATGCGGGTCTAAATGTATTAGAACTTCCATAATATCCAATTCAGAAGCGAGAAAGGAATCTCTAACGCGGTTGCCGATTAGGTGCGCTTGGTGCAGGGTTATGCTCGGTGTTAAAACTATGTGCATATCTATGTACAAAGAACCACCGGAATAGCGGGTGCGTAAATTGTGAACGCTTTTAACTTCGGGAATAGCCAAAGCCATATTCATAAGTTTTCCTTTGATTTCTTTTGATGCCCCTCTGTCTATAATTTCCGAAATTCCGGGCCAAGCAATATGAAAAGCCGCTTGCAAAATAAATATAGATACAAATATGGCACCCACAGCATCTAAAAAGAACCACTGCGGAAAAACATAAGAAGCCAAAATTGCCACAAGTACGGGAATTGAGCTAATGGCATCTGAGCGATGATGCCAAGCATTGGCAACGGTGGCAGAACTTTTAGTGCGTTTGCCAACGCTCAATGTGTAACGATACAGCCATTCTTTTACAACTATTGAAACAAATGCCATTATAGCGGCAATAAGTGTTGGCGAACTGGACTTGCGCTCGCCGCTCAGGGATTCTATAGCCTCAAAAGCCAAAAACACACCCACAGAAGCAAGCACCAGCCCTATTGCCACGGATATAAGCGTTTCTATGCGGCGATGCCCGTAGGGATGCTCCACATCTGGTGGCTGGTTCCAAAAATGAGAACCTATGAGAATGGCAATATCTGTGCTTAAATCCGACAAACTGTGAATGGCATCGGCAACCAAAGCACGAGAATTCCCAAAAATCCCGGCAAGAAACTTGGATATGGTGAGGAATATATTAATGCCCATACCCAGCAAAGTTACCTTGCGAACCTCCGTAGTGTTGTTTCCCATAGCCTTGTGCAGAACGGACATAATTGCAATATAGTAAAAAGCGGATTTACTTTTCTACATTTAAATAATGAAAGTTTCTTGGAAATTTTTAATTATTTTGGTAATTATTGGCTTGGCGGGAGGAGCCTTTTATTTTTACAAGCAAAAGAATTCAAAAAAAAACGCAACTTTGGAAACGGTTTATCCAACTACTGGCAATATTGTTCAAACAATAACAGCAACAGGTCGTTTGCAACCCATAGACCAGGTGGATGTTGGCACGGAGGTTTCTGGCACGGTTAGCAAAATATATGCGGATTTCAATCAGCAGGTTGAAAAGGGGCAGGTGCTTTTGCAAATAGACCCGCTAAAAGCGAAGGCAAGAGTTCAGCAAACAAGAGCCGCTTATAGGTCTGCGGAAAATGAAAGACAATATCAAAAACGAATCTACGAAAGGACATTGGAACTTTTTGAAAAAGGCTCTATTGCCAAAACAGAACTGGAAACCGCAGAATACAGATATATAAATGCGCAGAACAGCTTGATAAACTCCAAGAGCAATTTGGAGCAGGCAGAGCTGGATTTGAACAACTGCACAATAAAAAGCCCCATAGATGGCATAGTTTTGAGCAGAGCAGTGGAAGCAGGGCAAACCGTGGCAGCCTCGCTTTCTGCGCCAACCCTGTTCACGCTTGCGAGAGACTTAACCCAAATGGAGGTTAAAGCCGATGTTGATGAAGCGGATATTGGAATGGTGAAAATGGGGCAGAAAGTTGAGTTTTCCGTTGATGCTTTTCCAAATGATAAATTCACAGGCGAGGTTCAAGAGGTTAGGCTTTCGCCAAATATTTCCTCAAATGTTGTGACCTATACCGTTATTATAAAAGCAAATAACCCAGAGCAAAAACTTTTGCCCGGCATGACCGCAAACTGCAATATAATAGTTGAAGAGGTTTTGCAAGTTTTAACCATTCCGCTTCGTGCCCTGCAATTCAAGCCAGATGAAAACACGCCAGGTTATGTGCCGCCATCCGGTGGCGAAGCGCATTTCGGCGGCGGTCGTGACGGTGGTGGCAAGCGAGGAAATCAAAGCAAAAACAGAGTGTGGGTGCATGGTGTGGATGGTTCTGTGAGCATGAAGCGAGTGAGCCTTGGTCTTTCTGACGGAGCAAAAATCCAAGTGCTAGACGGCGTGGATGCTGCCACTTCCATTGTTGTTGGCGTGCAAATTGCAAACGAAAAAAGCGGTCAAGCAACAACCAGCCCCTTTATGCCGCAGCGCAATACTAAAGGCGGTATAAAAACCCGTATGTGATTTCTATATTTACCCAAAACGGGTGGCGGGTTGTCGCTGCGGGTTTCGCAGAGGAAAGTCCGGGCATCGTAGAGCAAAGTGCTGGCTAACGGCCAGAATCGGCAACGGTATGGATAGCGCAACAGAAAATATACCGCCAGTTTAACTGGTAAGGGTGAAATGGCGAGGTAAAAGCTCACCGCGTTTTTGGCAACAAAAGCGGCAGTGCAAGCCCCACTTGATGCAAGACCAAACAGAAATGACAACGCTGCTCGCGTTTCGCTTTTGCGGCATTTCGGGTAGGTTGCTGGAAGCCGCCGGCAACGGCGGCTCAAGAGAAATGACAGCCGCGTGAAAACGAACAGAACCCGGCTTACAGCCACCCGTTTTTTTGTTTTTATCTATCTTAACGCAATGCGGAGCAAACTTGCGTTTATAAAATCAACATTAGATAAATTATATCCAAATCCGCCTATTCCTCTCGCTTATACGGATGCTTTTTCCTTTTTGATTGCGGTTGTGCTTTCTGCTCAGTGCAAAGATTCCGTTGTCAATACGGTTACTCCAAGCCTTATGTCAAAGGCTCCAACCCCGCAAAAAATGGCAGAGCTTTCTGAACAACAAATTTACTCTCTTATAAAATTGTGCGGATTGGCAAAAAATAAAAGCAAGTTTTTAAAAGAGCTTTCAAAAATAATAGTCAAAAAGCACAGCGGAAAAGTTCCTGATTCATTTGAAGAATTGGAAGCATTACCGGGTGTTGGGCACAAAACGGCAAGCGTTGTTATGTCTCATATTTTTGGAGTTCCAGCTTTCCCCATAGACACTCATATACACAGGCTTGCGCATAGATGGGGTTTAAGCGATGGCAGTTCTGTTTTGCAAACGGAAAAGGATTTAAAAGCCGCTTTTCCAAAAAACGAATGGGTGAAAAGGCATTTGCAATTTATTTACTATGGTCGTAAGTTCTGCCCTGCACGAGGGCACGATTTAAAGAAATGCGTTATATGCAGAGCTTTGGGGCAAAGCTCTGCCACATTAAAATCTTAAAGCAGCACCAGCTACAAAGCCCTTTTTGCCTGTTGGCACAATGCCCCAAGAAAAAGTTTTGGCAGTGGGGTTGTTATCCCACTGGGTTGCAACTAGAGCATCTATGCCAGACCACAAATGAACCGCAGCTATGAGAGGCACGCCATATAGAATCCAATTGCTTGCGCCATCCGTATCTGATTGGTACAAAAACACGGTTATGCCTATAGCAAAGGCTTCTAAAACATTCATAGCTATAGCTTTTGCCATTTCGTCTGTTTTCCATTGATAAAACGAAGGCAGCGCAAAAGACAAATAGGCTAAATTTTGGTTAGCGATGTTGTTTTTGTAGGTGCGGTCTATATCGGCATCTTCCATTCCATTTGCGCGTTGTTCAAGCCATTCGCTTTCAGACACGCCAAGATCGTTCCAAGGCTCTTGCAAATAAGTCCCGGGACGAACACCTATCTCCAGTAGGTGCAGCAGTTTTTTCTTGTTCATTCCAGATTCCTTTACCTTCTGGAATTCGACTTGGCTCAGCCCTGCGTGCTGGTAATCAAAATCTGCCCATTCATCGTCATCATCGTCTGACTGGGCAAAAGACATGGAAAAGCACAAGGCTATAATGGGGAGCAGCAGTTTTTTCATAAATATACCTCTCAGTGTAAGTGCCGGAGGGGGGAATTGAACCCCCACAGGGTTGCCCCTACTGGATTTTGAGTCCAGCGCGTCTACCAATTTCACCACTCCGGCTGTTGCTGGGGAGTAAATATAGAAATCTTTTCGTTGTTGGAACGGATTTGCACAATTTGTGGGCAATTTTGCCTTAGTTTCACAAAAACAGAGCCTTTGGCATAGGCTTTTTCCCTTTGAATTTCTCTGCCTTTGATATTATATGCCCTAAGCTCAAAATCTCCGTTTAAACCGTTGATTTGCAATCCGCCTTTTATATATGCGGCATTTAGGCTTAATGCTTGCGATTTAGCGATTTTGTTAGGCAATTCTTTAGGTTCTGGCATCAAGGTTATTTTGCGGTGCTTTATCTGCCCGTTTTCCGTGTATGCAATGGAAATATCCATTATGTCAACTCTTGATATATGCAAATAATCGCCTATTATTTCAGAGTATGCTCCAAGGCTGTCTTGGGCAATATCATAAGTGTAAATATCGCCTTTAGAGCTTCGGTGCGGCAGGGCAATGTATTTTTTTTCGACTGTGTTCCATATAGTATCGTTGCCTGGGTTTGCTGGTATTGCACTACCTAGAATTTTGGAGGTATCTGCAATGTGAAGGTATATGGGGTATTTGGATACTGAAAGAGGAAAAGAAAGGTCAAATACAAGAGTATCTATGCCTTCGTTTTTGGAAAAGGGGGTTATTGCAATTCCGTTTTCGGGAGTGTTTGCCAAAACGCTCAATTTTAAACTCGCAGTGTTCCAGCTTATATTTGTGTTCTGCAAATTTGGATTTTTAAAATAGGAAAGTGGTTTTACATCGCCCAAATTCACTTGCCCATAATATGGAATCAATATGTTTTTGGGAATTCTAAGCGCGGTATTTGAAGATTCGCTTGCGGAACGCACATAAACAAAAATGGTATCTTTTTTCTTGCAGGCTTTATACAAATTGCAGTTGCCGCTGCTGGAAAGCTCTATTCCGCTCCAAGAGCCTATGGATTTTTCGTTGCCAAGGCACAAAAGTTCTTTGTTGCTGTTGTTAATGGAGCATTGCGCAAGCCCAAAAAGCGTTTTTGCAGAAAAACCCGATGTTCCGCTTTTGTAAAAAAGGCTATCTATATTGATTATAGCTTCTTGAATGCCAGCTTCTACTGTAAAATTTTTGGAATAGTCTGCATCTATTACCGTGAAAGTTGCCATTGAATAGTAATGGTCGCTATTTATATGAGATGCTGCAATTAAGGAAATAGAATGCAAATCGTTTTTATGATTTTTTATTGAAATGGGATTGGAATAAATGCTATAATTCCCAGGAGAGCTATATGACATACTTATTTTTTTTGAAGAAAATACGGAGTTATTTAAAATATTTCCAGTTGAATCCAGAACAATATCTTTTATTGTAAGGATATATGAAACGGTTCCACCATTTGCGGCAAGTGGAGATATATTAACACAGGAAACGAGCAGATGAGGCGTTTCATCTTCCCAATTTGCTATCCCAAGCCCACCGCAACTTTGCTCTTTATCGGGTTCTTCAAACCAAGGTTTTGACAGTCCTGCTATCACCACCGGCAATTTTGTGCTAGGGGTCCAGTCATTATCCATTTGAAATAGATAAAGCGCACTTTTTGGAAATTGCTTGGAGTCGGGCAGCAAAACAACAAGTGCTTTTCCGCCTTTCTTATCAAAATTATCAATCACAGCCAATTCTTTTCCAAAATAAACGCTATCATTGAAAACAAGCCCATTTGTTCCGCTTGTTAGTCCGTTTTGGTTCGGTTGCAAAAGTGCCCAAGAATTTTCCTCTATATTAAAAAAATCAACTCTGCCCTTTCCATTTTTGCTGAGTGGATTTCCCGTTGCCAAATGATAAACCTTGTTTGCGCCGTTTAGGCTTGTTCCCAAAAGGGCAAGCCTTCGAGTATGCTTTTTATTTATGTCATATGTTCCGTTTATTTCCCACATGGATTCTGGCATATTGGTATTGCTCAAAATACTAGAACTTATGCTATTTGTATTGCTTATGCTTATTTGCATTATAACCAATTTCCTAAGGCTTGCAAAAATCACGGTTGCCGTTTTTTTGTTATCGCTAAACGAATCCAAAACGGCTACTGCGGCTACACTATTGTCGTGGATAGTATCATTATTTGAAGTGAAAACATTTGGCGCAATAAATGGAAGCACAGTTCCAAGCACAGAGCTATCGCTTTTAACCACATTGTATGTACCAACTTTTTCATTATCCCTACCACCAACCAGCATTATATTTGCATAAGCCGAATTTTTCTCTCCCAAAGCGGCTATTTGCTTATATTGCGGATAATTTTCTGTTTTGCTGGGCGTTCGAAATACCTCCGGCTCAGTTGTGGTGAAACGCTGTGCAAATACCTGGGTGGCAAAAGCTAAGATCAGGCATATAGCCTTTGAATTTAAGGTTTTCATAAAAAAAATCTCCTATTTCTTTGTTCTACTTACTTAGACGTACTTTTTGGGAAAAAAAATCCTAAAAAGTGAATTTTGCAAACAGGAGTTTGCAAAAATGTGCATTTTTTTAATTGGTGTGGAAATTTTGTGGATAAATTGTGGATAAATACTTAACAATACGTGTTCTACAACCCCAACTTTCTTTCAGCTTCGTCCACGGAATAGCCTTGACGCAAAAGAGAGAAAACTTTCTTCATGCCATCTGTAAAGGCTCCGTCTATCCTATCTTTATTATCACGCCACTCCTTCAAGCGAGCCTCGTAAAGCATACGGTTATAGTCGTCAGCACTCACCGTAGCCAAAACATCTACAGCCTTTTCAAACACTGGACTCTTTTCTGCTAACTCCATAAATTCCTCTTTGCTTTCAGAATTAATAAACCTCAACCATTCATGCAAGCACTCATTATCTAATTTAGATAATTTTTTCAAGCAAAGAACGTGTATCTCCTCCAAATCGTTAAAAGGGAAGTGTTCTTCCTTTTCCAGCATTTGAAAAACAGTATGGCATTTCTCTGATTCAGGGATAAAATCAAAATCCGCCACTATTATAGATTTTACAGGTTTTAGTCCAGAGTACGAGCCACCTCTGCCTATTTGCTCGGTGAGCATATTTGATTTATAATAAGATATTCGCTTCCTGATGCTGGGAACGCAGCGTGACTGCATCTCCACGTCTATAACATTTCCATTTGAGAGTTTGGCTTTTATATCCAAAATCTCCAGCTTGCCGTCTATATGCTCCCGTTTCAGGTGAGTATCGTAAAAGGAAATGTCTTCCAATTCGCCGTCCTTGTAGCCTAAGACTGCGCTTATGAAGCTGATTGTCAAATCTTTGTTCCGCTCATCGCCGAACAGCAATTTGAATATAATGTCCACTTTTGGGGATAATAGCTCAGGTAAGTTGTCTTTCATAGAAACTTCTCCTTCTTTTAGTTTCTACCTATTAGACGTACTTTTTGGGAAAAAAAATCCTAAAAAGTGAATTTTGCAAATAGGAGTTTGCAAAAATGTGCATTTTTTTGAAAAAGTGAACTTTTGTTCAGGTGTTTTGCTTGCTTAACCGATATTGAGAGTAGCTTTTCTATATTCCAGCTATGTATTTAACCCCTCTTTTCGTTTTGATGTTTCTCGTGCTTGCCGCTTACGGGCAGGTACAAGAGCGCGTTGCTATATTGAACACGGAAGATGACGGCGAGCCTCATCTGGACTTTACGGATTTGAATTATTTGAATGCGAGGCTGCGCGAGTTAGCCGTGAAAATATTGCCAGAAGAGAAATATTTTGTGATGACCGCGCAAAGTATAATAGATATGATGGGTTCAGTGGAGAATGCCAGAAAAGTGTGCAAAGAGGCACAGTGCATAGCGGAGATAGGGAGGAAAATAAGCGCAGATTATATTGGGCAGGCGAGGCTAGGTCGTTTTGGTGGCAATTTGACCATAAGCATGGAATTGTACCATAGCGCAAGGGGCAATTTAATCGGTTCTTTCACAGGCAATGCCAAAGACGTATTCGGCTTGCTAGCCATAGTAAACGAAAATGCACCCCAAATGTTTGGCAAAATGCCAGGTGCCTTAGCAGGTTCAAAAGCCCCTTCCTCTTCTGTTGCAGGCGGCATAAGCGGTGTGCAATCCACAGGCGGCGGTTACGAGTTTGAAGGCGGAAAAAGTTATTTGGCAAATATAGTCACAGAGCCAGAAGGAGCGGTTGTGAGCTTTAACGGAGTGCCAGATTCACGCTGCGCCAAAACGCCCTGCAAATTAGTGCTTGGGGAGGGCAATGTTCGCATAGTAGCGGCACTTGATCAATACGAAAGGGCGGACACCACGGTATTCATAAAGCAGAATAATCAAAGTATAAGCATCAGGCTAAAAGCGAATTTTGGAGTTTTGGAGATAAAGCCAGCTTTCTTGGAAGGGATAGGTAGAAACGAGCAATGGAGTTTATCAATAAATGGCAAGGCTGCTTATTCTTGGGAAAACAGGCTTTCACCGGGTAAATACAAGGTTGAACTTAGCCATAGATGTTACGAGGTTTTGAGTTTTGATGCTGGAATAAACAAGGACGAGCGAGAGGTTTTTAATATGGCTGATATGGCGAGCCATATAAGTCTGAAAAAGGGCGGTTTGGTTTTGAACGCGGAGAAAGACGGTGAACCAATTAGCGAGCCAGTTTTCGTGAACGGCAAGCAGTCAGGCGAAACGCCTTTTAGCAATTCTGTTCCTGTGTGTGCTGAGATAGAGCTTGGCAAAAATCGTGAAAGGGTGGATGTTAAGTTGAAGCCTAACGAGAAAGTTGAGCATACGGTAAAAAGCAATAGCAATAAATCTTCTGTTTCCACAACCCCTGAGGTCTCTGTTGCTCCTATTATTTCAAGCTTTAAAGATTCCAGAGACAACAAGACATATAAAATGGTGAAAATAGGCAACCAAACGTGGATGGCAGAGAATTTAAATTACAATGCAAGTGGCTCAAAGTGCTATGTCAATAAGGAAAGCAACTGCCAGAAATACGGAAGGCTTTATAATTGGGAAACAGCAAAAACCGCTTGTCCCAAAGGCTGGCATTTGCCTACCAAGGATGAATATGGCAAGCTGGATAATTTTGTCGGAGGCGTAAACACGGCTGGTAAATTTTTGAAGGCAACGAGCGGCTGGAACAATAATGGCAACGGCAATGACAAATTCGGCTTTTCGGCTCTGCCGGGCGGCTACGGCAATTCCGATGGCAGTTTCAACGATGTCGGCTACGACGGCTACTGGTGGTGTGCCAGCGATGGCAGTAGCAACCGCGCCTACTGCCGGTATATGACTTACGGCTACGAGATCGTACGTTGGAACAACGACCTTAAGAGCTACCTGTATAGTGTTCGTTGTCTCCAAGACTAGCGAGTTGTGTTAGCCATTGTCTGAAGCGAAGCGTAAAATATCTTCTGCCAGATATATATCGCTTCTACAGTGCATATCAGATATTCCTTGGCTGATTTCTTCGTATATAGGCGATTTGTAAAACATATCCAAGGCTTCTCTAAGAGAAACGTTTGCTTTTTTTGACAGAGTTTCAATAACATCATCATATTTCAATTGCAATAATGTTGGATGTGCTTTCATATAACCCCTATTTTTTTCATATAATCTAAAACATCATTGACAATATAATTTTTGCCTTGGGTATGCAAAACATCATAGCACGGAATTATATAGCTATCCAAGATATCGCTTTTTTCCGTTAGCATTTTGTACACCTCATTCCCGCTTTTTCTCAATTTTTCCGCTATATTTTCAATGCAAAAAACAGTAAATTCCAATTCTTTTCTGCTAAAATTCTGCTCTTCTTGTTCCATAAGGGTAAAAATAGTAATTTACCACTGGCTCATAAGCCACAACAATTTTTTCTATATTCCTCTCATGTCTGAATTTTTTCGGCAATTATTAACCCAGTTTAGGGATATATGGCAAAGATTCAGCATTGTGCAGAAAGGCATATTGGTTGCTTCTCTGGCTTTGCTGTTTGCCTTTATTATTGTAGCTATATCGCTTCAGGTTGTGAACGCAACGGATTCCCGTATGGCAACGCTCTATGCCAATATGGAAGTCAGCACAGTTGCAGATATAACCGCTTTTTTGAAAGAAAACAAATATGAATACAAACTGGACAACGATGGGCGCACCCTTTTAGTTCCCAAAGAAACCCTTTACGAAATTCGCATGGCTTTATCCAGAGCGGGGCTTCCAAGAGATAGGGATAAGGGTTTTGAGCTTTTTGACAAAAACCAGCTTGGCATGACGGATTTTGCCCAAAATTTGAATTACCTACGAGCCGTTCAAGCCGAGCTTGCACACTCAATTGAAACTTTTAGAGAGGTGGAAAAGGCACGTGTTCACATAACCATTCCAAAGCAAACCCTTTTTATGGATAAAGAAAGGGAAGCAAAAGCGGTAGTTATTGTTACGCTGCGCCCAGGCTCGGACTTGCAAGAGAGGCAAATAAAGGGCATTCAGCACTTGGTGGCAAGCGCGGTGGATAACTTAAAGCCAAGGCAGGTTACGGTTACTGACGATAGTGGGCTTATGCTCACAAAAGGCTATGCAGACAATGCAGTTGCTGAACATACCGACCACAACATGGAATTTAAACGCAGTGCGGAATCATACCTCAGAAAGCAGGTTTTGGGAATTTTAGATGGCGTTTTGGGACCAAACAAATCTACGGTAACAATTTCTGCGGATTTGGATTTTGACCAGATAAGCAGAACGGTGGAGAGCTATGACCCCACAAAAAAAGTAGTTCGCTCTGAGCAACGCGAAGATGGCACTCGTTCACAAATTCCACCCGAAAACGGCAACGAAACAAAAGAAGGATCCATTACAAACTACGAAGTGAATAGAAGCGTAGCGCAAATAATAGGAAGCCCGGGCGCAACAAAAAGGCTAACGGTGTCTGTAGCCGTGGATGGCATTTACGAGCGAGATACGCTTTCTGGCAAAAAAATATATCGTCCGCGTAGCGAAGAAGAAATAGTAATGCTTACCCAACTGGTAAAAAATGCCGTTGGATATTCTCAAGAGAGAAACGATACCGTTTATGTTGCTTCTATGCAATTTGACCGCAGTTTCTGGGAAGAAGAAAAAGAGGCTATGGTTCAGATGGGCAACAAGGAATTATGGGAAACCTGGGCACTCAGGATAACAATAGTTTTAATTGTGATTCTGGCTTTTGTGTTCCTCAGAATGGTTGTGCTCAGTTTGATAAACGCGATGAACCCACCTGTGCCGCGTCACGAAGAGATTTCCATTGAGGCAGACACCGAGGAGGTTCCAGAGCCGGTTCGCAAGCAGAACGAGCTTATAGAGCGTTTGGAGAGCTGGGCTATTGCCAACCCCGACAATGCGGCAAACCTGTTGAAATTATGGCTCTCTGAGTGAGCGGAAGCACAAAACCCCGCAACTAAAAAGAAGAAATAATTTATGCGGGAAAAAACCATAGCCGTAAATGTGGGTTCTGCAATTATAGGGGACGGTGCAAATGTGCTAGTTCAATCTATGACAACCACAAGCCCAAAAGATGTTGAAGGTTCGGTAAAACAGATTATAGAGCTTGCAAGTGTGGGTTGCGAACTTGTTAGAATAACTGTTCCTACGCTTGCCGATGCGGAAAAATTAAAAGAAATTTCAGAAAAAGTTAGAGCCGCCGGAATTAAAATTCCACTTTCCGCAGATATACATTTTCAGCCAAGGGCAGCTTTTGAAGCTCTTAAATGGGTGGAAAAGGTGAGAGTAAATCCGGGCAATTTTGGAAATGAATCTTTTCCGCAATTCGTTAAAGAAGCAAAAAAAATGGGACGTGCTATTCGCATAGGAGTTAATCACGGCTCTTTAAGTTCTAGAATACTTGAGAAATACGGCAACACTCCGCTTGGAATGGTAGAAAGCGCAATGGAATTTTTGGTTATGTGTGAGGCAGAAAATTTTGACCAAATTATATTTAGCTTAAAAGCCAGTCGCCCAAGAGAAATGGTGGAAGCCAACCGCTTGATGGCTGATAGGTTAAGAGAGGGCGGTCACAAACCATATCCATTTCATTTGGGAGTGACAGAAGCTGGCGAGGGCGAAGACGGCAGAATTAAATCTGCCGTTGGCATAGGTTCTTTGTTAATAGATGGGATTGGTGATACAATAAGGGTTTCGCTAACAGAAAATCCGGTCAATGAAATTCCTGTTGCTTACGCTCTTTTGCAAGCGGCAGGGCTTCGCAAAACCAAAGCAGATTTTATAAGCTGCCCAGGATGCGGCAGAACGCTTTTCGATTTGCAAAGCACAACCATAGAGGTTAAAAAAAGATTTTCGCATTTAAAGCATCTTTCCATAGCGGTGATGGGCTGCATAGTGAATGGTCCGGGTGAAATGGCAGGCGCGGATTTTGGATATGTTGGCGCAGCAGAGGGCAAAGTCACTCTTTACGCAGGAGAAGAACCCGTGCGCAAAAACATTCCGCAAGAAGAGGCTTTGGATGCTTTGGAAAATTTAATTAAGGAGCGTGGCAAATGGAACGGATAGCGGTTTTTGCGGGTTCTTTTGACCCCTTCACCATCGGTCACAAAGACGTTGCCGAGCGAGCCTGCGCAATTTTCGACAAGCTAATAATTTTAATTGCAAACAACGTGAACAAAAAAACTCATTTCTCCGCCGAAGAAAGAGTTGAATTTGTGAAAAAAGCTATGAAGGATTTTCCGCAAGCAAGCGTTGAAATTTGGGATGGTTTGACTGTAGATTATTTGCAGAAAAATAATATTAAGTTTTTAGTTAGGGGAGTGAGGAGAGGTTCCGATTTGGAGTTGGAACAATCCATTGCGTGGAATAATGCAAAACTTTTGCCCGGCACTGAGACGGTGCTGCTGAGTTCCAAGCCTGAGCATTTGAGCGTGTCTAGTTCGTTTGTTAGGGAGTTGTTGAAGTTTGGGAAGGTTTACCCCTAAAACGGAATCCCAATACCAAAGTTAGCATCTATAACTGGAAAAAAATCTGAGTATTGGGAATATCCATCGAATTCAAAACCAAGTAAATGCCCAAAGCCAATTCCAATATCGGCAAATACAGATACATTGGAAAATTTTTTTGAATAACCTATATAAGCCATAGCGTCTAACCAAATTATGTTATTGGATCTAATATCCGCGACACCCCCAGCGATTGATTTATCAATATTAAAATAAAATGCACCGGTTTGCATTTGCCAGTAAAGCCCTTCGCCTTTTTTGTTATAATAAGTGCGTACTCCAATATCACTGCCAACTTTAAGCTGTATTTCTAATTTTTCCACTGAACTTACGAAACTAGGTTTAACTATAAGTGAACGTTCTAAATCAAATGGAATCTCAATTGTTGAATATAGCAGGAGTGCTGAATTTCCTGTTTCTAAAGCACATAATGAGAACAACAATGGGTGCAGGTAAACCGACAGCCTCGTATTATCTTGTTTTGGCTCCCATTCTTCTTGCGTATTTACGGGTTTGCCAGCACCAAAAGGAATCCCAATACCTATGTTAAAATCATACAATCCAGTAATGTAACTGATTTCAGTATTTTTCATAAATGCTCCAACTCCAATATCGGTAAATACAGATACATTGGAAAATTTCTTTGAATAACCTATATAAGCCATAGCATCTAACCATACGAATTTTGTATCACTGCCACTGCAATCACCATCGCAATCACTATCGCTAAAATAGTTAGAAGGAAGAATATTGTATTTACTACGGTAATAGAATATACCCATTTGCCCTTGCAAATACAAACCCTCACCCTTTCCAGTTGGGTAGTGGCGAAACCCAATATCACTGCCTAGTCTGAATGCATGGCGTTCCTGTGCGATTTCGTTTCCGTATAATAAACTTGGTTTGATTATTAATGAGTTAGATAAACTAAACGGAATTTCAACTGTAGAATATATTGTGGTTATGTCAAATAGTTTTAAAAAAAGAAAAGAAGCCGGATGCAAATAAACCGAAACTCTGGTGTTATTGTGCTCTATGGCTTCTTCCAGTTCGTTTGCATAGGAAGAAATTATTAATAAGGCTAAGCAGATATATATTCTCATAGTCTCTCCTTTTTGTAAGATAGAAAATATCTTTTCTATCTTATTTTTTATGCTAAAACTTTATTCCCTGCTCTTTTTGGCAGCAGCTTTGTTTTTGAATTGCGTATCTATTGGGTTTGGAGATGAAAATAACATTGATACTTGTGGTGGCGAAAGATATACTTCTGGAAGTCAAATATGCGAAAACAATACTTTGAAAAATCTGTGTGGAAATGTTTATTACGATCCAAAGATAAAATTTTGTTTTGAACAAGACATTAAGGTTTACAATAAGTGCGATGGAGAAAGCTACAATCCATTTGATGTAAATCGAATATGTGAAGATAATATTTTAAAACCAAAATGCGGAGAAGGTTATTACAACCCACAAACGCAATTTTGCATCAGAAATGATGTTTTGGATAAGTGTGATGGAAAAGAATATGAATCATCAATATATGAATGCAAAGGAGGTATTTTACTCAATAAATGCAGAAATGAAATTTTTAATTCTTATACTGAATATTGTGCTGATGGAATTGTTATGAAAAAGAAAGAGTTTATTGATACGCGAGACGGTAAAACATATAAATATGTTTACATAGGTAATCAAATTTGGATGGCAGAAAACCTGCGATACGAAACTCTAAACTCTAAATGTTATGATAACGACCGCAATAATTGCGAAATTTACGGAAGACTTTACGATTGGAATACGGCAAAAACTGTTTGCCCATCTGGTTGGCATTTACCAGGTAGGGATGAATGGGAAATTTTGAGGGAGTTCGTAGGTTGGTCGGACACCGGAATAAAACTAAAAGCAAACGACAATCTCTGGGGTGGCACGGACGATTTTGGTTTTACTGCTCTGCCAGGCGGGTATTGTTTTGATAAAAATTTTAAGGAAATAGGAGAAGAAGCCATTTTTTGGAGTACATCTGTATCTTACTCGGCCATTTATGCCTGCCATTTTGTTAATACTAATGATACGATGAACTGCCCTTCGTCTTATGATATAAGCGATCATTGGCTTAGTGTCCGTTGCATAAAGGATTAATAATGCGATTACTTTACATAATATTCCTCTTTCTCATTGCTTCCTGCGCTACAGTAAGCGAAATGAATGTAGAAAAAGGTACTTTCCAAACTATAAAACCCCCTAATATTTATGGCAATGGTCGCTATTTAACAAATGAAACCAACTCCATAATTTCTTATAATGCAAACATAGGCAAAAATAAAACCATACCTTTGCCTGGAATTACAAATGAACGTACTTCATGTGATGAACATGAGTTATTATATTTAAAACTATATAATGAATTTTGTATGCAAAAAACTCCTGCAAATATAAATTATCGCTTAATAGAAAACACTTTAGGAATTCAGTTCAATAAAACAACCAAAAACTCTAACGATTCTTACTTTGGATGGGGTGTTGGAGTACAAAACCAGCCTTATGGCTTTTTAATGCTTGGCTATAATGGAAAGTTTTTTGAAGTTGGCGGAGCTGGATTTTGGGGTTTAACTATAAACAAGGCTTCTTATGAAGGTATGTGGTATTTTTATCACGGAGGTACTTTTGCAGAATCAGAAGTAGAAAAACTTGAATATATTAAATTCAAAGACGTTACAATTTTCCATTCTTATGTAGGTGCTGCTGCTCATGCGAGTTATTATTGGGAAAAATTTGCACTTAGCTATGCGGCTTCTATAACCAATCCTTGGTTTGTTAATGAACTCCCAGCCGGTTTTCCATTTAAAGAGAATGACCTCAGAGATGCCTTTATTTCTTTTTGGTTCCCCGCCCTGCTAATGCAAGACATAGGAATCTCCTACACCCCAAACAAAATAAAATACAGGCTAGGCATAAACCAAATAACAGGCGTAAAATTCCCTAGGCAATACTGGGGGTTTAGTGTTCAAATGGCGTATCTTTTTTCTGGTGATTGAACCTTTTTTCTATCTTATTTTTATGCTAAAACTTTATTCCCTGCTACTTTTAGCAGCAGCTTTATTTTTGAGTTGTGTAGCCATTGGGTTTGTTGATGAAAATAATATTGATACTTGTGGTGGTGAAAAATATACTTCTGAAAGTCAAATATGCGAAAATGATACTTTGAAAAAACCGTGTGGAAATGGTTATTACGATCCAAAAATGCAATTTTGTGCAGAACAAGATAATAAGGTTTACGATAAATGCGAAGGTAGGGGATATAATCCGTTAAATCAAATATGTGAAAATAATATTGTACTTGACGAATGTGGAAACGATTATTATAATCCATCCTCTGAGTATTGTTTTAACAACGTTATTCGTGAATATACATATGTAACTATAGGTAATCAAACATGGATGTCGGAAAATTTGCGGCGCGAGGCACCCAATATTGAATGCTACAATGATGAACCTGATAATTGCATTATTTTTGGTATATTATACGACTGGAGTACCGCAAAGAATATTTGCCCAGCCGGATGGCACTTACCATATAGCTACGAATGGGATATATTGAGAGATTTTGTTGAGGATAATAGTAAATGTAACGATTGTGCAGGAACAAAATTAAAAGCAAACAGCGAACTTTGGATTTCTGGCAAAGGAACTGATGATTTTGGCTTTAACGCTTTGCCAGGTGGTTTTTACCACGATGCTGCTATATATCATGGCGGTACTCCTTTTATAAAAAAAGGGGAACGAGCAGCTTTTTGGAGTGGTGGTTCCAATATGCAAACCATTGAATATAATCAAGCAACTTTAAATTTTAGCCCTTCTTATAGCTATGGATATGCCATGGCTTATGTTCGCTGCATAAAGGATTAACAATGCGATTACTTTACATAATATTATTCATTCTTATTGTTTCTTGCTCCACGAGTAAATTAAATGTGGGACGAGGCACTTTCCAAACTGTAAAACCGCCTAATATTTATGGCAATGATCGTTATTTAGCAAATGACACCAACTATATAATTTCTTTTGATGCTAGTATCGGAAAAAACAAAACTATTCCTCTGCCAGGAAAAATGAATAATAAAGTACAGGTTGATAGAGTTTATAATCATATATATTATATGCCAGAAATGCCAGCAGATATAAATTATCGCTTAATAGAAAATACTTTGGGAGTTCAATTCCATAAAGCAATCAAAGATTATAAAGATTATTACGCAGGATTTGGTGTTGGAGTACAAAACCAGCCTTATGTTTTTGCTATGCTTGGGCACAATGGAAAATTTTTTGAAATCGGCGGAGCTGGATTTTGGGGGTTAACGATAAACAAAGCTTCCTATGAAGGATGGTGGTATTATTATGAACCTGACTTCGGACCATCGTTCGCTAAACCTGTTGCTAAATTAAACTGCAATAAGGATAATTTGTGCTGTGATGATTCTCCGAATGGTATATGCTATGATTACAGTCACCAAGAAACTATTATAGACAATCTTGAATATATTAAATTAAATAAGGTGAATATTTTTCATTCTTACGCAGGCTTTGTTGCTCATGCAAGTTTTTATTGGGAAAAATTTGCACTTAGCTATGCCGCTTCTATGACTAATCCTTGGCTTGTTGATGAACTCCCTGTTTCAGAAGCTCATGATGCCGATATTTCTTTTTGGTTTCCTGTTTTGCTAATGCAAGATATAGGAATCTCCTACACCCCAAACAAAATAAAATACAGACTAGGTATAAATCAAATAACAGGCATTAAATCTCCGGGGCAATACTGGGGGTTTAGCGTTCAAATGGCGTATATGTGGTGAAAATATTATGAAAAAACGCTTCTGCATTTTGTTCTTATTTCTTGTATTTGCAATACCGCCTGCAAATGCTCAAACTTCAACTGAAGAAAATGCCAAATTTTATATTCCAGTATCTACTGGATATTATAATTTTAAAGACTTGGGTAGCGTAATGGATTATGATATAGGACTTCTTCTTAATAATAGAACTTTTTGGATAGAAATTTCCTGTGATTTAATGTTGTTGCAAATGGTTTACGGACCTGTGGCTAGAATTTTTTATCCTTTTTCAGGCAAAGGTGACACTTTTTACTTTGGTGGCGGTGGCGGTTATTTATTCAAAGCAGATAATACCGAGCCTTATGATCACAATTTTTCTTTCGATTACAATTTTTATACTGAAAGTACCGTAGGGTATTTAACAAAATCAAATATTAGCATATTTCAAATCATCTATAGGATTAGGATAGAAATAACAGCAAAAAATTTACTCAACAATAAATTTTCCAAAAATTCTACGGGTTTTGGAATGCGGCTTGTTATGATGGGGGCTTAGCCTTCAAATGAATTTTCTATATTAAAACTATTCATAACCAGGAGAGACCCTATGCCCAAAGCGTCGATTATTGATGAAGGACAGCAGAAAAAAGTTATAGAACAGTATAATGTAGAGGCTGCTTACAGAGCCGATGCTTACTGGGATTCTGTAGAAACTAATAATCCTATTGTGCAGGGATTCCGATTTATAATGAAAAACTACGATATATCCTTTGAAAAACAGGAAAGGCTTGGGAAGCAAGGTGATGGCTATCATATGTGCGTTAACAAGAGAAAACGACCTAGGACTGATCTATAAATGTGATTCCTTTCGGTGCTTAATCCACTCCACTAAGGCAGGGATAGCCGATACGCATAGTATGCATACAATCACAAGCTCAAAATGGGCTTTGATAAATGGAATATTTCCCAAGAAATAGCCCGCGAATGTGCATAAAAATATCCAGCCTGTGCCACCCAAAATGCTCCAAGGGAAGAATGATTTAAAACTCATTCCACTCATTCCCGCAACAAAAGGCACGAATGTTCTGAAGAAAGGCAAAAAACGGCAAATGGTAACAGCCTTTGGTCCGAATTTTTCAAAAAAGTTGTGGGCTTTGTTGTAGTTGTGCGTATTGAAAAATTTTCCCGTGCCTTTTGCAAAGGCTCTGTGCCCAATTTTAACCCCTAAAAATCTGTTGGTATTATCTCCGCAAATTGCCGCTATGGGAAAAACAGATAAAACAATGCTTATATCCATAGCTCCAGTTGCGCATAAAGCACCAATCGCAAAAAGCATTGAATCTCCTGGCAAAAAGGGAGCAACAACCAAACCCACTTCGCAAAAGATTATAAGAGCAATCAAAGCATAAACCCAAATCTCGTACTGATCAACGATTTGCTTCAAATAAACATCTATATGCCGAATAAAATCCAAAGAAAGCAGTAAATATTCCATGTCCTTAATTTAGGAATTTGAAAGCATATTCATTATGATTTTATAATGGTCTCCGGCAAATAGCTCTCGGATTTTTTTCAATTCACTCAGCGGATACCACACCGCCTCCGAAGCATCATCGCTCGCTTTTAGTTTTGGAAGTTCCGGTGCGTGCAAATCAAAAAGAAAAGTGTGCGATATCATTCTTCCGCGAGGTTCCCTGTGAGGGTCGTCAAAAACTTGGTATTCTCTAATGCTTTTGTCCAATTCTCGGTAGTTTACTTCAATGCCAGTCTCTTCAATAAGTTCTCTTATAGCGCAATGCCTTATGGGTTCTCTGCTATCTAAAAAGCCTCCAGCCATAGCATACAGACCCTTGCCTGGAAAGGCTGCCCTTCTTATTAACAAGATATGTTCTCGGCAAATAACCAAAGCATCTCCTGCTACAAAAATCGGAGGGTAAGGAGTACCAGCCCATTCCTTTTTGTATTCCTCAACCAATCTGTATTCTTCTTTCAAATTTTTTGCCCAAACTTCGTTCTCTTTGTATTTAAGGTAGGTATAAACGGAAAGAGGAATTTTATCTTGGTCGGTTAAGGTTCCGCTAAACCATTTATTCCGAATTTCGGTAGAAGAAAGTCCGTTTGCAAAAAGCGGCATTTCCAGAAATTCCCACTCAGGGAATAAATCCAGATAATAAGAAGTGCGGTCTTTTTGGTACCCAATTATCCCTATGCGCTCTATAACTTTTGGCTCATTGTCTAAAACTTTTTCCTTTAACTCTTTTAGCCATTCTACGTGATTGTAATTGGAATCGTGGATTGGGATAAAGATCACTTTCTTTTGTTCAACTTCCGTCAAAGAAATGCGGAGCATTTCCATTCGCTCGTCTGATGTAAAGGGATTGCGCAAGCTACGGCAAGCCTCGTGCGAACCTATGAAAACCAGCATTTTTTCTGTTTGCTCCAACGCTGTGCGAATGGTTGCAAGATGCCCATTGTGAGGCGGCTCAAAGCGACCTATATATATGAGTGCGGAAAATTTTGCCATAGCGTAAATATAGAATTATAGTTTTGTATTTTAATAAAACTATGAAACTAAAATTCGCTTTTCTCGTAGCAGGTTTGGTGCTGACTATCTCTTGTAGCAACCGCGACAAGGATGAAGTACTAAACGAAGTCAACAGTTCTAGCTCGGAAGAGGATAGTAGCTCATCAGGCATTAGTTCCAGCTCAGAAGCGGAAATTAGTTCATCAAGTAGCAGCTCCAGCTCAGAGGCAAAAATTAGTTCCTCATCTAGTATATCATCATCTAGTTCTAGTATATATTTGTCAAGCAGTAGTTCCAGCTATTCATCAAGTAGTTATTTGTCAAGCAGTTCTAGCCAACAGCAAAGCAATGATTCCAGCACAAGAATTGATGAAATAAGAGCAAAATGGCAACAATATCAGCCCCAAAATGCAGCAACTGTTTTTGTGGAAACTCCAAGCGTTAAAAATCCTTATGAAACGGGTTCTTTAACAACTGAATTTTTGACCAATGGATTAAATATGTTCAAATTTGTTCGCTATTTGGCGGGCTTATCGGAAAATATTGTTTATACAGATGAATTAAACGACATCGCTCAACACGGTGCGGTTTTACTAGCCAGCTTGGGGCAATTAACGCATACGCCTTCAAAGCCAGCAGATATGGATGATGATTTTTACGAAAAAGCTTATAAAAGCACAACATCGGCAAATCTCTATATGAGTGGCTCAAAGACAAGCACTTTAGAAGATGCTGTAAAAACTTTTTGCGATGATTCTGGCGAATCAAACATAGGTGCATTGGGTCATAGGCGCTGGATGCTTCATCCGCCGCTTGAAAAAATAGGATTTGGCTACGCAACATCATCAACTGCCTCTTATATTCCAATGCAGATTTTTGACAAGAGCAACACGACTGAAAAACTTGATGCTGAATATGTATTGTGGCCCAATAAAGGTTATTTCCCTAACAATTTTTTCAAAACAACACAGGCTTGGAGTGTTAGTTTAAATTCCAAAAATTATAATTTTAGCAAATGCAAACCAACAGTAAAACTAACCTCCCTAGATGATGGAAAAGAATGGGTATTTTCCACAAGCGATAGCGACAAAAAGGGAAAATATTTTAATGTTGAAACAAGCGGTTACGGAACGCCATATTGCATTATATTCCGCCCAGATGGTCTTTCCTCCTTTAACTCAAACAAACGATTCAAAGTTGAAATTGAAGGCTTAGTGGATAAATCCGACAAGGCACAAAAAATTGAGTATGAAGTGGAATTTTTTACATTATAACATAAGGGATTTTTAGAATGCAGAAATTTAGACAATCATTGGTAGCATTGGCGATTATGGGAGCCTTTTGCGTGGCGTATGCTGACGAACTGGCAGGAACCTTCACAGACACACGGGACGACAAAACCTACAAGACGATAAAGATAGGTAGTCTGACGTGGATGGCGGAGAACCTGAATACAAAAACCGATGGTAGCTTGTGCTATAATGAAGATGAAGCCAACTGTGAAAAGTACGGCAGGTTGTATGAGTGGAAGGAGGCATTGGAGGCTTGCCCCGCAGGTTGGCACTTGTCGTCTCGCCAGGATTGGAGCGGTTTAATCACAAAAATGGGCGGCTACAAAGGAGCAGGCACGAAATTGAAAGCGACAAGCGGTTGGGATGGAAGCGGCAACGGAGCTGATGATTACGGATTTTCGGCTTTGCCCGGTGGCCACCGCAACAGCAAATCTGTTTTTAGCAATGCTGGCAACAAAGGATATTGGTGGACGAATAGCGGTCCTAGCAACACAAAAGCCTACTATAGAGGCATAAGCTCCGATAAAGCAGTGCTAGAAGAAACCGTTTCCGTAGAGGAATCTAAGCAAGGCTCTTTCTTTTCGGTACGGTGCGTAGCGGATTAAGTTTTCTACATTATAATTATGCCCGACTTATCAATAACCTGTCCGCATTGCAATATGCAAATAACATTTGGCATAGGCAACGACAATGCCACGCCAAGAAAAGGCGAGGTACTCGGTTTTGTATTCACTTGCCCAAGCTGCCACACCCCAGTCTCTTATCAGGCAAACGAAAACTCGGCGGTGGAACTTGATAAAAAATCATTTGAGAATTTTCAGCGGGCAATGGAAAGAAAAATGAGCGAGCAGGAAAGGCTAAGGGGAATGGCTTTCACACGGCAGGGTCGTCCCACAGCCATTGCCAAAGAACAAATAGACGAAAGCGTATTTGGAAATATGCTAAAAGATATTAGAGAAAGCGACAACTACGACGATTTTTTGAGAAGAATTACCATTTAGCTTATCTGCACTCAATTTCTTCATCTGTGATGCGCAGAGCCATAATCATATTCATATCATCTGGCTCGTCTTCAAAATCTGCAACCAATCCCACTTTTTTGGAATCGTCTTTGGATTTTTCAAAATGCACGATGTCTGCTATTTTCACAGGGATGGCAGCTTGACCTGCAATGGAAATTAAAAGAGCCATTCCCTTATTTATTGGACCTTCCACTACCTTACCTTTGAATATAAGGGATTTTCCATCCTCTGAGGGAGCGGTTTTTTTAACAAGAAACTTAGGCATGGTCAAAAGCACCAATCGACGTGAAATTTTGAATACAGTGAGTCATTGTTATATAAATATAGTTTTTTTTTGACAAAACGCAACAATAAAAAGCGAAAAAATTTAATTTTATTTCTATATGGAACATATTTTAACAGTAGGACGCATTCCTTTTTTGGTTTGTGCCCCCTTTTTTCACCATTTTTTGGATAATTTTCCGCCAAAAATTCGTTTTTTAGATGGAACCCCAAGCGAGCAAAACAAAAACCTAAGGGAGGGCAAAATAATGCTTTCCCCCTCTTCTTCCATAGAATACGCCAAAAATCAAAAAAATTACGTTATTTGCAACCGATTTTGCACATCAAGCACCCTTGAAATACGTTCCGTGAAGCTATTTTCAAAGCATAAATGGGAAAATTTGAGCGATAAAGCCGTTTTCACAACCGAACAAAGCGACACTTCGGTTAGCTTGCTAAAATTGCTCTCAAGCCTCTACTTCAAGGTCAAGCCAATTTGGACAGATAATGCCGAGAGCTGCGATGCCAAGCTGTTGATAGGCGATAACGCTTTGCGGGAAAGCGTTGCAGGCAAATGGGAATATTCCTACGATTTGGCTTCCATTTGGCAAGAATGGCAAAATTTGCCTTTTGTTTTTGCGCTATGGATAATAAGAAAAGAAGCCTTGGGTGGAGGCTTGCGACCCTTGCTAGAAAATTATTTAAATGAAACGGAAATGAGCATAAAAGATTTCAAAGAAAACAGAAAAGAATGTTTGCAAAAATGGGAAAAATATTATCCTCACAACTTGCCGCAAAATCTAGCTTGCGACTACTACAATGCGATAGATTACAGCTTCACCAGCCAGCACGAAAAATCATTGAAAATATTTTACGAGCTTTGCGGAATGCAGCCGGAGTTGGAATTTATTTAGGAATGTATGGGCACCCTTGCGGTTGCCCTCGTTTTGCTTTTCTATCTTACGGCTAAATATGCGTACTATTTTTCCCTCTCTCCGACTTAATGTAGATCTTTTGGTTTTCATTCTGCTGCTTTTTGCTTTTATCGCTTATGGGCAGGAGGAGCAGAAGCGTGTTGCGATATTGAGAACTGTGGATGACGGCGAACCGTCTGTGGAGATTACTGACTTATTTTTCCTCACTGGAAGGCTGCGCGAAATTGCCGGCAATGTTTTGCAGAATAATTATGGCATTATGACGGAGCAGAGCATTATTGACAAGCTGGGTGGCAGGGAAATTGCGGTGAAAGTTTGCAAGGAAACTGAGGGTTGCTTGGCACAATTGGGCAGAAGAATAAACGCGGATTACATAGGACAGGCAAGGCTGGGGCGTTTTGGCGGTAACCTGACAATAGTCGTGGAGCTATACAACAGCGGAAGCGGGTTGCAGGCTGCTCCTGCGATTACCGGGCAGGCTGAAGACATCTCAGGCTTGCTTGATGTTTTGAATAAGAAAGCACCGGAAATGTTCGGGAAAATGCCGGGCATTGTTTATGAGCCAAAGAAGCCTGTCAAAACCAGTTTTTGGGTTGCCCTTGGCTTAGATATTCTGGGAGTAGCGGTTGTTTCTGTTGGGGTTGTAAAAAACTCGGAGATGAATGAGGCATTGGATAAATACAACAAAAGAGGGCAAACGCTTGAATATTATAAAGATGCCCGCAAAGATGCGGAAAGCAGCCGCAACAGCAGGAATATGCTTTATGTCATTGGCGGTGTGGCTTTGGCTTCGGGTATGGGAGTGCATATATGGTTTTAAGATTTTTTCTATTCGCAGCAGTGTTTCTTTTTGCGTCTTGCTCGGAAATGAAGTTCAACAATCCCGATGATCCGGAAAGCCCCAACTATATCGGGAAATCCAGTTCTAGTTCTGATAAAGTGCCTTTGTCAAGCACAAGGCAGAGCAGCAGTTCCTCCGTAGCGGTGCCAAGTTCTAGTTCTTCGGTGGTAGCGGCATTGTCTTCGTCAAGCTCTAAGCAGAGCAGCAGTTCTAATGCACCGCTTAGTAGTTCCTCCGTTGCTGTGCCAAGTTCTAGCTCGGCGGTTGTTTCTTCGTCAAGCGTAACAGTATCAAGCAGTTCTTCTTTCGCTCTTAGTTCTAGTTCTGTGGCAGTATCTTCGTCAAGTTCAAAGCCAAGCAGCAGTTCCAGTGCAACGCCAAGCAGTAGCTCTGTTGTATCAAGTTCAAACTCTACTGCGGTAACCAGCAAAGGCAACGATATAGCGAATTATAGAACTATTAAAATAGGTGAGCAGGTATGGATGGCGGAAAACCTTGACTACAATGTAAGTGGCAGCAAATGTTATGATAACAAAGAATCCAATTGTGCGATTTACGGCAGGCTTTACACTTGGGCAACAGCAAATACTGTTTGTCCTAGCGGTTGGCATTTGCCAAGCAATGCGGATTGGAATGTTTTGATGAAATTCGTCAATCCTATCTGCCCTGACAATAGCAATTGTGAAGGTGCGGGAAAAAAATTAAAGGCAACGAGCGGATGGGCTGATCCCAATGGAAAATCTGGCAATGGCGAGGACACGTATGGCTTTTCCGCCCTGCCGGGCGGCGCCGGCAATTCCGATGGTAGTTTCAGCAATGTCGGTAACTACGGCTACTGGTGGAGTGCTAGCGCTAGCGAGGACGGTAGCAACCGCGCTTACTACCGGCTCATGGACTACGACTACGAGGGCGTGGGCTACCTCGGATACGGTAAGGACTACTTGTATAGTGTCCGTTGCTTGCAAGATTAAGATTAGGGAAAACAAGATGGGCTTTGCCCAAGGAGAAAAGAAATGGAAAACACAGTTTGGCACTACACAAAAATTGATATAAAATAAACGTTGCAAGAAGTTTCGCCTTTGAATTGCGAAATTAAACATTCTGCATTGCAATCGTGAAAAGGCATGGAATCTACATTCCAGTCACCCTAATGCAAATAAGTATAACAGACACTTGGTAAAGGTTTTACAGATGGGCGTTTTTTATTGTTCTGTTAAAACCTAAAAATTGGGAGAAGCCTCAATCACAAGCTCAACGCCTCACCTTAGACCTCACAACCCTTGCAATCCCACGTACCGCGTAAGAGAACAGCAAAATAGCATTACAATTTACTATATTTATATGATAAAAGTATGGAGTTGTTATGGCACAAACTAGTTTACTTCAAGTTCGCATAGAGCCTTCGCTTAAAGAACAGGCTGAAAAATTATTTCGCGAAATTGGCATAGATACGGCTTCGGCGATACGTATGTTTTTTAAGCAGGCAATTGTTTTTGGTGGAATTCCATTTAATATTCGTGTTGGCATTCCTCAAACAGATAAAAAGGCAGAAGCAAAATTGGCTTTTCAAAGATTGCAGAAGTATAAGAAAATTTTGCCAGCAGATTTTGACTACAAAAAAGAATTGGAAGTAATTAGGAACGAGAAATATGAAAAATATGAAAATTCTAATAGACACTGATATTATACTTGATTTTTTGACAAACAGGGAGCCTTTCTTTAAGGAGTCTTATGCTGTCATTCAAAGATGCCTAGAAGATGTTGATGGCTATATTTCGGCTCATTCCGTAAATAACATATTTTATATTTTGAGAAAACATTGTTCAATTGAAGAAAGGCGGCATTTACTTTATGAAATTTGCAATATTTTAGAGGTTGCAGGCATAAACAAAGAACATATATTTAATTCCATAAATAACGAATCTTTTGTAGATTTTGAAGATTGCCTGCAAGTAGAATGTGCAAAAAACAAAGGCGTGGATTTTATTGTGACCAGAAATACATCAGATTTTTTGAATTCCGAAATCAAAGCTATTTTGCCAATAGATTTTTGCCCTTAGACCTCACAACCCTTGAAACCCCACGCACCGAGTAAGAGAACAGCAAATAAAGAACCGATAGCACAAGGGCGTAAAGCATTATTGAATAAAACAGGGAAAGCAACACGTTTATTTTGGTTGTGAACCAATACGAAACAGATATGCTTTTTAACCCAAAATCCAAAAACGCATTGGCAATTAAATTTATTAGGAAAATTAAGGCAAGCAAAGTTACAAAGCCGCTGGTTGCCCCCTTAAAATCCTGAATGCTCAATTTCATGTGGCTGGCTATTCCGAGCGAGAGATAGATAAATATCCAAAAACGCAAATCGCTAAAATTGCTGAAACTGAAAAAATTACTGAAAATTTCCCAGCCCGTTTCTGCTATGCTGCCGGTTAATTCTTCGGGCAAATAATCAGGGAGCAAAATCCCAAGCAAGGCGTAAATAACCACTGTGCCAAAGAGCATAGGAGCTATGCCTATAAAAAAATTACCGATTTTTTGATAAGTGCTTCTTGGGTTGAATTCATGCTTTACGTAGCCCATAGTTCCGTCTTCTTTTGGTGAAAAAAACTTTGCATCCGTTATTTTGTGCCTAAAAATAACGCAAAAAACCGCATGACCCATTTCGTGCACGGGTATTCCAATCCAGCCTGTTAAATATAATTCAACTTTATGACCAACAGATTCGGCAAAAGCTTTGTCCCTAAGGTTGGAAATAAAGTATAGAGCAAAGCCAATGAGGAAAAATACCCCCCAAAGCCATAAAATTTGCTCAAAACACGCTTTAAGAGTGTTATAAAACAGAATAAAAAGCCTATCTGAGAGTTCCATACGGGAAATTTAGCAATATTTTATTTTTTCTTAGCTTTTTTCTATATTTTTATATATATTTACCCTGAGAGGTCTTTATGAAAAAAATTCTTGTTATTTTGCTCGTTTTCGCGGTTGCGCTTGCTTTCGCACAAAAAGCTACAAACAAAGTTAAATCCAAAAGGGGCGATGTGGACCTTAGAGATGCCGAAGGTGGTGGCAAGGTAGTTTGTACCGCTGGCTTTAACGATGAGTTGACCATTATCAAGCAAACATCCTCTTACGCTTTGGTTAAAGGACCTTGTCAGGGTTGGGTGAGCAACTCAGAAGTAGAAAGAGTTTTGCAAGGACCAGGCGACAAAGGAATGAAAATCGAAGCCGTGGACGTTGTGGGCTGGATGGATAACCCAAGTGCGGTGTTCGTTTTGGATCAAGATGCTGGTAGCTTTGAAGGCATTAACATAGACCGTAACTTCAACGAGTACTTGAAAAACACCGTTGACAGAGAACAAACCGAAATGCGAAATCAGGAAAACTAGCGAGGCTAGTGGTTAGTGGTTAGTGGCTAGTGGTTTAAAAAAAATCCTGTTTATCCTAATAATCGGGGGACTCGGGGTTCAGACGTTTTCTTGCAAAAAAGAAATCGAAGAAAAAAAGGCAGACCCTGACCCTGAGGCTCGGTTCGCAGAAATTAAAAGCCGAATAGATTCTCTTGAAAATTTTATAGCAAATCAGCCAATTTTAAAGCCTGCTATGGTTGAGCCTAATTTTGGGCTTTTTCAAACTTTACAAAAAGTTGGTTTGGAATTAAAGCAAACCTTGAAAATCATAAATACCCTTGCAGATACCGTGGAACTTGGCTCTTTAAAGGCAGGGCAGGTTTTTTGGGTAGGCTTTGACCAAATAGACACCACAAAAGCCGTTATGTTCAGATATGCGGAAAACCTTGCAACGCTTCATTTTTTAGTGAAAGATATCGTAACGGAAGAATGGAAATATAAGATAGTTGAAAAGCCGCTGAATGTGCGCTATGCTATGTATGAGGGTATTTTAAAGGAGGGCGGCAATTTATACAATACTTTAAGGGATATAGGCATTCCTCAAAACATGGTTGGAATTGTGGCTGGGGTTTTGGAGTGCAAAGTGAGTTTTAGAACAGATGCAAGGGTAGGGGATAGGTTCAAAATTCTGTTAAAGGAAACTCGTTTTCAAGACTCTATATGGATAGGCGGAAAGGTTTTGTATGCTGGCTATGATGGCTCAAGAGTAAAGCGCAGCGAGGCTTTTTTATATGAAGAAGCAGACCCAAAAAGCTCCTTTAACGCCCATTATACCGAAGACGGCGAGGCTCTTGTGCATTCGGGTTTAAGGTATCCGTTAGACAGGCTGCACATAACAAGCGGCTTTGGTTATCGTATTCACCCCACCTTAGGTTCAAGGATGTTCCACAGCGGAATAGATTACAGAGGCACGGTTGGAACCCCTGTTTATGCAGTGGCAGATGGAATTGTTGTGCAATCTTCTTATGGTGAAGATAATGGGAATCACATAGCTATTAAACATTCCGATAACAGCCAGAGCTGGTATTTGCATTTATCGCAGAGAGGCGTGGGTGCTGGGCAACGAGTTAAAGGCAGGCAAATTATAGGCAAGGTTGGCAACACAGGCAGGAGCAACGGACCTCATTTGCATTTTGCCATAAAACAGCCAAATGGCTCTTGGATGAATCCGGCACTGAAAAAAATGATAGCTACGCCAAAACTTGAAGGAGCAAAATTTGAAGCCTTGAAAGAGCAGGTAAAAAGCATAAAAATAATACTCTCAAAAACCGAAATTGCCGAACCTAAAAGCATAAATGATTCAACAGAAGCAACTGTGAAATGGGTTAAGGAATGAGAAAAATTTACGAAAAAATATTATTTGCAGGAGCAGTAACAGCTACCATTTTCATAGCACGCAAAATGTTTCTAGCCGCTATAATCACAGGGGGTGTATGTGTATTGATAGTTGAAATTATGGAATTAATAAAAAAACGAATGGAGAAAAACAAACTTACCTGCAATGAATGTTTTCATTTTATGCGAAATGATATATATACTAAACCCCAGTATGTTGGATTTTGCTGCCATAAACAAAAGAAACTTAATAGTTGCAAAAGTTGCTCGCACTTTTTAGATAAAGCGCAGAAATAAATTAAAATATTTCTCCACCTAATTCGTCTTATATTGTAGAGGAAAGCATAAGCGATTCAACAAGTTCTACGGTGAGGTGGGTTGAGGCGGCACGTTAGGTATGTGTATAACATTATTTTCGCATATTTGATCTGGTGGGTAATATATTTCTCCATCACATTTATCAAAAACATTATATTCATAACAAAATTGCGTTTTTGTGTTATACCATTCATCTCCACATCTTCTTTCAACAACACCATTTTCACATCTTTCATATTCACCAATAAGTATATATTCGTCGCCGCATTGTTCAGTCTTAATAAATATTGTCGGAAGTACACAGCCACACGGGTTACCATATCCATATAAGGACAAATCTGTTCCATCGCATTGCGGTTCAAAAGAACTTGAAGAATTGCTTTGCATATTTGAGTTATTTGTACCAAAGTCGCAAGACAAAAATGCGACTGCCACAGTAAATATGCAAACGAGCGTTATAATAGAAGTTTTCACAAAAGCCTCTTTTAAAAAGATAGTAATTATAATATAGAAAAAATAAAATATTTTCCTATCTTATTCGTCTTATACTATAGAGGAAAATAAAATGAACAACTCAGTCATTACAGTACAAAACCTGACAAAACGGTATAAAGGTGCAGATAAACCTGCGGTGGATGATATCAGCTTTTCGGTGGGTGAAGGGGAATTCTTTGCCTTTTTGGGTGAAAATGGGGCGGGAAAAACTACGACTATTTCAATCCTTACAACCACATTGTCTAAAACTTCTGGTGAAGTTAAAATTGCCGGATTTGATATAGAAAAAGAGGCACGGAAGGTGCGAGAGAAAGTGGGAATAATTTTTCAACAGCCAAGTCTTGACCCGCAATTAACTGCGGAGCAGAATATTCGCTTTCACGCTTGTCTTTACGGAATGTATGGATACCGACCAGCTTTCAAATTTATGCCAGCCGCATATCGCAATAGGGTTATGGAGCTTGCAGAAATTGTGGGCATACAAGATGCGCTTTTCAAACCTATAAAGAAACTTTCTGGTGGAATGCAACGCAAATTGGAAATTATCCGCAGCCTTATACATACGCCTAAGGTGTTGTTTTTAGACGAACCTACGCAAGGGCTTGATGCTGTGAGCCGCCGCACTCTGTGGGAATACATTAACGAAACTCGCGACAAATACGGGACAACCATTTTCTTGACAACGCATTATATTGACGAAGCTGAAAATGTTGATACAGTGTGCCTAATCAACAAAGGCAAAATTTCGGCTTGCTGCTCGCCTATGGAATTGAAGCGTAATTTGCTGAAACACGAATTGATTATGGACGCAGACGATAGAACTGCTTTGACAAATGAACTTTCATCGCTTGGCTTGTCTTTCACGGTGAATGGGCGAATTGTTGTTCCCTACAAAGAAAAATCCGCACAGGAAATCATTTCAAAAATACAGACAAAATTGAG